>NZ_JBCPWO010000029.1:0-26489 GCF_039581385.1 Comamonas sp. A7-5 | reverse complement strand
CTTTGCCCGGGATCCCGAGAAAAGGCCTTGCGGCAAGGCCTTTGATTTACCCATTATTTCGGGGCCATGCGAATGGCGCCGTCCAGGCGGATGACTTCACCATTGAGCATGTCGTTTTCCAGGATCTGCTTGACCAGCTTGGCGTAGTCCTCGGGTTTGCCTAGGCGACTGGGGAAGGGCACGCTGGCAGCCAGTGCATCCTGAACTTCCTGCGGCATGGTGAACAGCATGGGGGTGCCGAAGATGCCGGGAGCAATCGTCATATTGCGAATACCGCTGCGAGCCAGGTCGCGAGCAATGGGCAGTGTCATGCCGACCACGCCGCCCTTGGAGGCAGAGTAGGCGGCCTGACCGATCTGGCCGTCATAGGCTGCGACGCTGGCGGTAGAAATCAGCACACCGCGCTCGCCAGTAGGCTCTGGCTCATTCTTGCTCATGGCATCCGCTGCCAGGCGAATCATGTTGAAGGTGCCGACCAGGTTGACCATGATGGTCTTGGTATAGACGGCCAGGCTGTGCGGGCCGCTCTTGCCTACGGTTTTCTCGGCCGGTGCAATACCGGCGCAGTTGATCAGGCCGGCGAGTTTGCCCAGGCTGGTGGCTTTGGCGACCACGGCCTGACCATCGGCCTCATTGCTGACATCGCAGCGCAGATAGACGCCATCGATCTCACTGGCTACGGCCTCGCCGCGCTCTGCATTCATGTCGGCAATCACGACCTTGCCGCCGTTGGCGGCCAGCATGCGCGCCGTACCTTCGCCCAAGCCTGAAGCGCCGCCGGTCACGATGAATACGCGATCCTGAATCTGCATGAACTGTCTCCTTGTTCGATGTCTATTGACGTTGACGTAAACGTCAATTATGCACAGAGTGAAGGAACTGGCGACCTGAGGAAAGCGCGCATAAAAAAAAGCCCAATCGGGAAGACTGGGCTTTGAAGGGATCCATGAAACGGGGGTTTCAGGAGGATCCAAGGAGACAACTTGCGCAAGGTCAGCATCTGATTCAATGTATGCCGACCTGACATGCTGGTGATTATAGGGTAAACCCTAGTCTTTGCCAAGCATGTCAGTAACCATGTTCTTAACGCTTGGCAGCGGTCGTGGCCTTGACAGCTTCGGTTGCTGTCTTGGTGGCAGCGTTGAAGTTGGCTTCGGCCATGTCGGAGGCTTGCTTCACAGCCTTTTGCACGGATTCGAAAGCGTTGTTGGCGGCAGAGACTGCGCTCTTGACCATGGCAACAGCGGATTCGGAGCCGGCAGGAGCATTCTTGGTCGTGTTGTCCAGCAGGGCATTGAAGTTCTTGCGAGCTTCGGTGGACTGGGCTTCCAGCGTCTTGTTGAATTCGCCGGCAGTGTTGCTGGCGATGTCGTACAGGTGGCGGCTGTAGGAAGCGGTTTTCTCGGCCAGCGGCTGGAACAGGCCTGCTTGCAGAGTCAGCAGTTCCTGGGCGTCCTTGACGCTGAGCACGGCCTGGGTGTGCTGGGCAGCTTCGGCCAGTGCGGCGCGCGAGGCGGTGACGTTCAGTTCCACCAGCTTTTCCACACCTTCGAAAGCTTTGCTGGTCAGGCCGAACAGTGTCTCGAAGTGGGCTTTTTGTGCGCTCAGGATTTGGTCAGGGGTCAGGCTCATGGCAATTCTCCAAAATTACGGATCTAACAAAGGGATCGGACCGGAGGAAACGTCTGCTCTGACATGACCGCTATCTTTGCCAGTCGTATGTTGCAGTGCAGCATGGGTGCATTGTGAAAGAGAATTTGTGGCAATGCAAGCTTTAATTTGTTGCGCTGCAGCAAAAAAAATAATGACTCTTTGTTTTTGATAAGTATCTGATTTTTAAAAGACTTTGTTATGTCTGATAACTGACAAAAATTGAAGTAGCGTGTTTTCTTTGTGCGGTGCGTCATGCGTTGATGAGTGACAACCTGCAAGCCCTGTCGCGGTGGTGCTGGCGGCGCCGGGGCGGCTCTGCAAAATGACTGCATGACTGCATCGTTATCTCATGGCAAACCTTTGCGCGCCCAGCCGCAGGCGCGCGACTCCTATCCCGTGTTTCGTGAAATCAGCACCCGCTGGTCGGACAACGATGTTTACGGTCATGTGAACAACGTCATCTACTACAGCTGGTTTGATACCGCGGTCAATGCGTATCTGATAGAGCAGGGCGCGTTGGATATTCATGATGGGCAGACGATTGGCCTGGTGATAGAGACCCAGTGCAATTACTTTGCCTCGTTGGCTTTCCCGCAAGCCGTGGAAGCGGGTATTCGCGTGGCCCATCTGGGGAGCTCCAGCGTGCGCTATGAAGTGGGTCTGTTTGCCAGGGGGGCGAGCCAGTCGGCTGCTGCCGGGCATTTTGTGCATGTCTATGTCGACAGACAGACGCGCCGGCCCGTGCCTTTGCCCGAGCCCTTGCGGGCGGCACTACAGTCACTGCTGCGTGCAGAGCCCGCTGGTGAATAGCAAAAACGATAGCTTCTTGCGTATGTATATCAAAGGTTTGATTCTGATCCGATTGATATATCTGGCGGCAAATCCGAAGCCCGCATCTGCAAGAAGCGCTTAGGGGCCGTGAGTACGGTGCAGAGTGTGGAATCGCCTACACTCGTCAGTCTCTGTTGAGGCTGGCGCAGCCTGTGTTTTGAGCCAGCCTTGTTCCATGACTGAACGGACCGCCAGGCCCACCGTCGTCCATGATCATCACCAGTCTGCTAGACACCGACCTGTATAAATTCACGATGATGCAGGTGGTGCTGCATCAGTTTCCGGGGGCGCAGGTGGAGTACCGCTTCAAATGCCGCAACCCGGGCGTGCAGCTGGCTCCGTACGTCAATGAAATCCGCGAAGAAATCCGCTCTCTGTGCAAGCTGCGCTTTCAGGATGCCGAGCTGGCCTATCTGAGTTCGCTGCGTTTCATCAAGAGCGATTTTGTCGATTTCCTGAGCCTGTTCCAGCTCAACGACAAATACATCACGGTCACGCCCCTGGCCAGCGGCGAGATCGACATCACCATCCAGGGCCCTTGGCTGCACACCATCTTGTTCGAGATCCCGGTGCTGGCCATCGTCAACGAGGTGTATTTCCGCAACACCCAGCCCGTCCCCAACTTTCTGGAAGGACGCAAGCGCCTGGACGAGAAGATCGAGCTGCTGCAGGCGCCTGGCCTTGAGACGCTCAAGATTGCCGATTACGGCACCCGCAGGCGCTTTTCCAGAGCCTGGCATGAAGAGGTGCTGCGGGTGCTTTGCGCCAGGCTGGGTCATTCGGGGGCGGCGCGCGTCAACGGTCAGCGCAAGGGGCAACTGGCGGGCACCAGCAATGTGCTGTATGCGATGAAGCTGGGCCTAATCCCGCTGGGCACCTTGGCCCATGAATATCTGCAGGCCTGCCAGTCGCTGGGCCCGCGCCTGCGCGACAGCCAGATCTTCGGCTTCGAGTCCTGGGCGCGCGAGTACCGGGGCGATCTGGGGATTGCGCTGTCCGACGTCTATGGCATGTCGGCCTTTCTGCGTGATTTCGATCTGTACTTCTGCAAGCTTTTTGACGGTGCGCGTCATGACAGCGGCGACCCGTTTGAGTGGGGCGAGCGTCTGATAGCGCATTACAAGGCCAACAAGATCGATCCGCTGAGCAAGGTGCTGATCTTCAGCGACGGGTTGACCATCCCCAAAACCATCGGGTTGTTCGAGCGCTTCAACGGTCGCTGCCAGCTGGCGTTCGGCATCGGCACCAATCTGACCAACGATTTGGGAAATCCCCCCGAGCATGTGCCATTGCAGATCGTGATCAAGATGACGCGCTGCAACGGCCAGCCCGTGGCAAAGCTCTCGGACACACCGGGCAAGAGCATGTGTGACGATGAAAAATACCTGGCCTATCTGCGCCAGGTGTTCAGCATTGCGCCGCCGGAGCCGGTTTCGCCGGCATAGAAATCAAAGAATCATTGGCGGGAGTTATGCCTGTTGCAGGGCAAAGAGCAGAGAGGATGGGCGTTTGAACAGCAAATCTTTTATGAAAACCGCGGCGGCCGCGCTGCTGACGCTGGCAGCGGCCACCGCGCAGGCCGCAGACATTGACGGCGCAGCCATGTCCGTGGCCTGGGGCTTGCCGTTTGTGGGCATGCTGCTGTCCATTGCGCTGCTGCCGCTGCTGCTTCCGCAATTCTGGCATCACCATTTCGGCAAGGTCACTGCCGGCTGGGCGCTGGCCTTCCTGCTGCCTTTTGCGCTGGTCTATGGTCTGGGCGCGGCGGGCGTGAATCTGGTGCATGCCTTGCTGGCCGAGTATCTGCCATTCGTGATCCTGCTGACCGCCTTGTACACGGTGGCCGGAGGCATCTATGTGCGCGGCAATCTGCGTGGTTCGCCGGGGTTGAATACCGCCATCCTGGCCATTGGAGCGGTGCTGGCCAGCTTCATGGGCACGACCGGGGCTTCGATGCTGCTGATACGTCCCTTGCTGCGCGCCAACGACAACCGCCGTCATCAGGCTCATGTGGTGGTGTTTTTCATCTTCATCGTCTCCAATGCCGGGGGGGCGTTGACGCCGCTTGGAGATCCGCCGCTGTTTCTGGGCTTTCTGAAGGGGGTGGACTTCTTCTGGACGGTGAGCCATATCTGGGGCCCGATGTTGTTCCTCACGCTGGCGCTGCTGGCCATCTTCTATGTGATAGATCACAGGCTGATGGGGCAAAAGGGCGAGACCGATCTGCCCGATCCCACGCCCAGCATGGATGTGACCGGGGCTCAAAGCCGCCTGGGCTTTGAAGGCCGTGTGAACTTTGTGCTGCTGATGGTGGTGGTGGCTCTGGTGCTGGTCAGCGGCATCTGGCGCACTCCTGCGGGTATCGAGATCGCCGGGACCCATGTGGGCCTGCCCGGTTTGGTGCGCGATCTGGGTTTGCTTGCCGTGGTTCTGCTTTCGCTCAAGCTCACACCCGCTCGTGTGCATCAGGCCAATGAGTTCGGCTGGGGTCCCATGCAGGAAGTGGCCAAGCTGTTTGCAGGTATTTTCCTGACCATCATTCCCGTCATCGCCATGCTTAAAGCCGGTGTCGATGGCCCGTTCGGAGCCGTGGTGCGCGCAGTCACCAATGCCGATGGCACGCCCAACCCGGCCATGTATTTCTGGGCCACGGGTCTGCTGTCCTCCTTCCTCGACAACGCTCCGACTTATCTGGTGTTCTTCAATACCGCCGGTGGCGACCCCGCGCACCTCATGACCGAGATGGCGCTGACGCTGACAGCCATTTCTGCCGGTGCCGTGTTCATGGGAGCGAACACATACATTGGCAATGCGCCCAATCTCATGGTCAAGGCGATTGCCGAAGATCGCGGCGTGAAGATGCCGGGCTTTTTCGGCTACATGCTCTGGTCGGTCTGCGTGCTGGTACCTCTGCTGGTTTTGATTACCTGGATTTGGTTTAGGTGATGGCTCTCCCCTTGAGGGGGCGACATCATTGCTGCAGGACGGTCCTTGCTTGATAGCTCGGGCTGTGCCGGGCGAGCTGATATGTTCTAAAAAGATGAATGAGGAGACAACGCGATGAGTCAAAAGCCCCGTATCTTGATTGCCCGCGCCATTTCACCCGAGGTGGTGCAGAGGTTGCAGCAGCATTTTGAAGTGCAGTCCAATCAGGACGATGTGGTCTGGTCTCCGGCAGAGCTGGCACAGCAGTTGCAGGGCAAGGATGGCGTGCTGACCACGGGTTCGCAGCGCATCGATGCCGAGTTGCTGGCCGCCTGCCCGCAGCTCAAGATCGTGGCCAACATGGCTGTGGGCTACAACAATTTCGATGTGCCCGCGATGACGGCCGCGGGCGTGCAGGGCACGAATGCCCCCGATGTGCTGACCGAGACCACGGCTGATTTCGGCTTTGCCCTGCTGATGGCCACGGCGCGCCGCATTGCCGAGAGCGAGCACTATCTGCGTGCCGGGCTCTGGAAGGACTGGCATTACGACCTGTTTGCGGGTGCCGAGGTGCATGGCAGCACGCTGGGCATCCTGGGCATGGGCCGCATCGGTCAGGCCATTGCACGCCGTGCGGCTTACGGCTTTGGCATGGAGGTGATCTATCACAACCGCTCGCGTCTGGATGCTGCGCTGGAAGCCGAGTGCAAGGCCAGCTATGTCGGCAAGCAGGAGCTGCTCGAACGTGCAGACCATCTGATGCTGGTGCTGCCATTCACCCCCGAGAACCGCCACACCATAGGCGCGGCAGAAATTGCCCGGATGAAGCCCACGGCCACGCTGATCAATATTGCGCGTGGCGGCATCGTCGATGATGCGGCTCTGGCCCAGGCACTCAAGGATAAGCGCATTGCCGCAGCGGGGCTGGACGTGTTCGAGGGTGAGCCTGTCGTGCATCCGGATCTGCTGACCGTGCCCAATGTGGTGCTGACACCTCATATCGCCAGCGCCACCAAGGGTACGCGTACGGCCATGGCGGGGCTGGCGGCAGACAACCTGATCTCGTTCTTTGCCGGCAAGGGGCCGCTGACGCCCGTCAATCAGTTGGCCTGATGCCGAGATTAGGCCGTATCACGTCATATCAGTTTGAGGGCGAATACGTGCTCTGAGTGCGTTGTCGGCTTTGATAATTTCTGCCCGCTTGGCGTCTGTGCGCACAGCGGGCTTTTTTATATCAAGCGAGACAGCAATGCCTTTTATCCGCACCAGCGTCCACAAGGACACCACGCCCGCCCAGCGCCAGGCCATCGTCAACGGTATTCATCAGGCCCTGATCGACGGCATCGGCATGCCCGCCGATGAGCTGTTCAACATGGTTGAGGAATATGACGAGCAGAAGTTCTTCTTCAGCCGCACTTTCAACGGCTACAAGCGCTCGGACCGCGTGGTCGTGGTCGAGATCACCATGCGCCGTGGGCGCAGCGATGCCATGAAGCGCGCGCTGTACGCCAACATCGCTGCCAATCTGGAAAAAGATGCGGACGTCGCACCCAGCGATGTGTTCATCTTCACGCACGAAAACGACTATTCCGACTGGTCCGTGGGCGGCGGCAAGTTCGCCATGGCCATTGCCCAGCAAGTGGGCCCCGACGCCTGATCCTTGCGTCAACCGACTGCAGCCTTGCTGTCACCAAGGCTGCAATCGGAAGCAGCACTTCTGATCGCATTGAATTTTTCTTGGCTCTGAGGACTGATAATTTGCCTGCGCGCTAGTGCTTGCAAACTTCAGTCTGCAATGCCCAAGGCGGAAATTCAATGAATAGGTTTGCAGCGCTTTGCTGATAAGCGCTTGCAGCTATGAAAAAAAGAGTGCGAAAGGCGTGGCAAGACAGTGACTACGTGGTGGCTTGGGTTGGCGGCGCTAGCCGTATTGATGGTGGGCCTGCTTCTGGTGCTGCTGTGGTGGCTGCAGGGGCTGCGCCGTCAGACGGAACTTGCTCTCGGCCCTGATGCGATGAGGCTGCAAGCCCAGCTGCTGCAGGGATTGCAGGCGCTGGATGTCAGGCTGCAGCAGTTGGAGCGCAGCAGCCAGAGTACCCAGATGACGGTGGCCAAGAGCGATGGAGCCCTGGACCGTGTCACCCAGCATGTACAGACCCAGTTGGCCCAGGCCCAGCAAGATGCACTGGCCGCACGGCGCGAGCAGGCGGCGGCGCTGGCATCCTTTCGTGAAGACGTTGCCCAGCTAGCGCAGCGGCTGACGGGCGACAGCCAGCAAGCCCGCGCGGCACTGGCCCAAAGCAGTGCCGAGCAGGCAGTCCATGTCCAGCAGCGCTTCGAGGCCCTGGCCGAGACGACGCGCGGTACGCTGGACTCGCTCAAGGGCGATATCCAGCAGCAGCTCACGCATATGAGTACCAATATGGGGGCTGCGCTCAAGGATCAGCTGGGAAGCAATGGCGAGCAACTGCGCCATCAGTTTGCCGTGTTGCAGAATGCGGTGAGCCAGCAACTGGCTGCGCTGGCACAGGGCCAGCAGACCACGGCCGAGCAGCTGCGCGCAACGCTCAACGAGCGACTGGCCACGATTCAGAGTGAAAATTCCCTCAAGCTCGACGAGATGCGCCGCACTGTCGATGAAAAACTGCATGCCACGCTGGAGCAGCGTCTGGGCGAGTCCTTCAAGCTGGTCAGCGATCGGCTGGAGCAGGTGCACAAGGGGCTGGGCGAGATGCAGACCCTGGCGGGCAGCGTAGGCGATCTGAAGCGCGTGATGACCAATGTGAAGTCGCGCGGCACCTGGGGCGAGCTGCAGCTGGGCAGCATTATCGACAATGTGCTCACACCCGAGCAGTACGCGAGAAACGTCAAGACCGTGCCTGGCAGTGATGAGCTGGTCGAGTTCGCCATCCGGCTGCCGGGCCGCAACGAGGAGCAGCCCGTCTGGCTGCCCATCGATGCCAAATATCCAGTCGAGCATTATCAGCGCCTGCAGGATGCCCAGGACAGCGCAGATCGCGTGGCCATTGCCGCTGCAGGCAATGCCTTCGAGACATCGATTCGCGGCGAAGCCAAAAAGATCGCGAGCAAGTACATCGCACCGCCGCACACCACGGACTTTGCCGTCATGTATCTGCCCACCGAAGGCCTGTTTGCAGAGGTGTTGCGACGTCCGGGACTGGTCGAGGCGCTGCAGAATGAGCATCGCATCGTGATTACCGGTCCCGCGAATCTGGCCGCCATGCTCAGCAGCCTGCAGATGGGCTTCAAGACGCTGGCGATCGAGAAGCGCTCCTCCGAAGTCTGGGGCGTGCTCGGTCAGGTCAAGACCGAGTTCGGCAAGTTCGGCGAGGTGGTGGAGGCTACGCGCAAGTCCATCGATGCCGCCGCGCGCAAGTTTGATCAGGTTGGTGTGCGCACGCGCGCCATTCAGCGCCATTTGCGCAATGTGCAGGAGCTGCCGAATGGAGACGGTCAGGGCCAGCCCCTGTTTCCGGCTGCGTCGGCTGAGGGTGATCAGCTTGCCGCCGAGGACCAGGAATGAACGCGGCCCTGCTGCGCCTGATTCTTGCGCAAGTCTGTATCCACGGCACCATGACGGGCATGCGCATGGCCACGCCGCTTTTGGCGCTCAAGGAGGGCTATAGCGCAGCCGCGGTCGGCATGCTGCTGGCGCTGTTCGCACTGACCCAGGTGTTTCTGTCCTTGCCTGCGGGGCGCTATGCGGACCGTCACGGGCTCAAGCGCCCGCTCATCATCAGTGTGGTGGCCGCCTGTTCCGGAGCGGGAGTGGCGGTGCTGTTCCCGATTTATCCGGTGCTGTGCCTGAGCGCTTTGCTGACGGGCGGCGCAGCCGGCATGGCACTGATCGCCCTGCAGCGCCATGTGGGGCGCATGGCGCACAACAAGGACGAGCTGCGCAAGGTCTTCAGCTGGCTGGCGATCGGGCCGGCCATCTCCAATTTTTTGGGGCCTTTCGCGGCCGGTCTGCTGATCGACTACGCCGGCGGCGAAGCGGCCAGCACCACAGGTTTCAGGGCGGCCTTCCTGCTGCTGACCCTGATGCCTCTGGCGGCCTGGTTCTGGGCAAGAACGGTGCAGGAGCTGCCCGCGTTGCAAACCGAGAGTGCGAACCAGAAGGCAACGGCCTGGGATCTGGTGCAGAACCGGGGCTTCAGGCGCCTGTTGCTGCTGAACTGGGCGCTTTCCTCTTGCTGGGACGTGCACACCTTTGTCGTGCCAATTCTGGGCCATGAGCGCGGACTGCCTGCCTCGGTGATAGGCAGCATCCTGGGTGCTTTTGCGATTGCTGCGGCCGTGATCCGCATGCTGATGCCCATCATCACGCGCCGCCTGGCCGAATCGCAGGTGGTGCTGGGGGCCATGGTTGCGGCCTGCGCCTTGTTCATCGCCTATCCCTTCATGCCAGGAGCCTGGACCATGGGTGCCTGTTCAGTCTTGCTGGGCGTAGTGCTGGGATCGGTGCAGCCCATGGTGATGAGCATGATCCATCAGATCACGCCACCCGAGCGCCATGGCGAGGCGCTGGGATTGCGCATGATGGCCATCAACGGCTCCAGCGTGCTGATGCCGGTGCTGTTCGGCTCGCTGGGCACGGTGGTCGGTGTCTCGGCCCTGTTCTGGGCGGTGGGGGTACTGGTCGGCGTGTCCTCGCGCCTGCCCTGGTTGATCGGCAAGCAGGATATGCCGGCCGATGAGTGGGGTGACCATTAAACGGGCCGCCTGCATGCATTGAAAAAGAGCGCCCAGGGACGCTCTTTTGTCTTCTGGAAGTGCTTTACAGCTCTTCGACCCTGCGTGCGGGGTAACTGTCCCAGCTCTGGCAGCCGGGGCAATGCCAGAAATGAGTGCGGGCTTCAAAGCCGCAGGCTGCGCAGCGGTAGCGGGTCAGGGGCTTGGTAGCGTGGTTCAGCGCCTTCTGCACGGTGGCATGGTACTGCTCTTCGGTCAGTGTCTCGCCTTCCAGCCATTGGGCGGCAGCCACCAGGGAAGATTCATGCTCCAGGTGTTGCACCAGGCGCTGGCGGCCGGGGGCTGCAGCGTCACCGCTTTTCTGATCAACTGCGACCAGTGCCTGCAGCAGATCCAGCGAGGGTGCCTGTTCATAGTGCTTGAGCAGCAGATCGCGAGCCTCGGCGAGCGCGCCCGTTGCCTCGGCCACTTCCACAAGCAGGCTGGCTGCCAGGGGCAGGGCTGCTGGGCTGTTCTGCGCCAGCGCCTGAAGACTTGACAAAGCCTGTGCGGAGCGGCCCTGTCGATGCTGGAGCTGGGCCAGCTCCAGTCGGGGACGCGGAGCTTGCGGCGCAGTCTCCAAGGCCTGTTGCAGCTGCGCAAACGCCTTGTCGAGCTGGCCATGGGCCACCTGGGATTGCGCGTCTTCGCAAAGATAGTGGGCCAACCGGGTGCTGAAGTCCCCCTGGCCGGCGGCCTGCATCTTGCGCACGATGGCCGCTGCCTGGGCCCAGTCGCGCGAGCGCTCGTAGATGGCCAGCAGCGCCAGGCGTGCTTCGCCTTCGTACTGCGTGCCTTCCAGCCGGTTCAGAGCCTCCTCGGCGCGGTCCAGCAGGCCGGCCTTGAGAAAGTCCTGTGCCAGTGCATGCTGGGCACGGTCCCGGTCGGGGCGAGTGAGGTCGGCGCGGCTGAGCAAATGCTCGTGGACGCGCACTGCACGGTTGTATTCGCCGCGGCGGCGAAACAGGTTGCCCAGTGCAAAGTGCAGTTCGGTGGTATCGGGGTCGTTCTGTACGGCCTCGATAAAGGCATCGATGGCCTTGTCCTGCTGCTCGTTGAGCAGAAAGTTCAGACCTTTGAAGTACGCCTTGGGAGCCTGGCGGTTGTCGGCTCGCACCTGGCGCAAATCCCAGCGGGAGGCCAGCCAGCCCAGCACAAAGGCCACAGGCAGGCCCAGCAAAATCCAAGTCAGATTAAATTCCATGCACGTCGCCCGGCGCAATGATCGAAGAAGAGTTCTGTTCCTTCACCGCAGGTGCTGCACTGGTGGCGTTGGCTGCGGCGTTCGGTGCCTGTTGAGTGGCCTGTGCCTCGCGCGCTGCGCTGCGATGCTTGAGCCAGCGTGGCACCATGCCCAGCACTCCGACAAAAAGGCCCAGCGCGAAAGCAGCCAGAACCACCAGTACCAGAGGTGCCGTCCAGGCCGTGCCAAAGAAGAAATGCACGGTGGCGTCTTGCTGGTTGTTGAGTGCGAATGCGAACAGAGTGAAAAAAATGGCTGCCTTGAGCAGCCACAGCAGGTATTTCATGCTTCCCTTTATGCGCCTTGTGTGACGGGAAGATTTTAGGCCAGCCTATGCGCGGACTGGCAAACGGACGGCGTGGTCAGCCCTGACGGGTCCGCGGACTTCAGGCGATCTGCGGCTGCTGGGCAGCGGAGTCTTCGGCCTTGAGATTGTCCACGGCTTCGCGCAGGGCCTTGCCGGGCTTGAAATGAGGAACGCGCTTGGAAGGAACCTGAACGGACTCGCCGGAGCGGGGGTTGCGGCCTATGCGGGGCTGGCGGTGATTGATGGCAAAGCTGCCAAAGCCGCGAATTTCAATACGGTGACCGCGCACCAGGGCATCGCTGACGGCATCCAGAATGGTTTTGACGGCCTGCTCGGCATCACGTTGGTTGAGTTGGCCAAATTGGGCGGCAAGTTCTTCGACGAGATCGGATCGGGTCATCGGGTGGCGGAGGCTCTAGGTTGAAAACAACAACGGGCGCACAGGGCGCCCGTTGTCTTTGACGCTTGGCGGTCAGCCAGGCGAGCTGGCTGACCGGCTGATGCAAGATTTACTTGTCAGCGTCCAGCTTGGCGCGCAGCAGAGCGCCCAGGCTGGTGGTACCAGCGTTTTCCTTGGAGGACTGAGCCGACAGGGAAGCCATGGCGACTTGCTGTTCAGCGTGATCCTTTTGCTTGATGGACAGCTGGATGTTGCGGCTCTTGCGATCCACGTTCACCACCACGGCAGTCACTTCGTCGCCTTCCTTCAGGACGGAACGAGCATCTTCCACGCGGTCTTGCGAGATTTCGGAAGCGCGCAGGTAGCCGATGATGTCTTCGCCCAGGTCGATTTCAGCGCCCTTGGCGTCCACAGTCTTGACCTTGCCGGTCACAACTTGGCCCTTGTCGTTCACGGTCACGAAGGTCGTGAAGGGATCGCTGTCCAGCTGCTTGATGCCCAGGGAGATGCGCTCGCGCTCAACGTCCACGGCCAGCACGATGGCTTCGACTTCTTGACCCTTCTTGTAGTTACGAACGGCGGCTTCGCCGGCTTCGTTCCACGACAGGTCAGACAGGTGCACCAGGCCGTCGATACCGGCAGCCAGACCCACGAACACGCCGAAGTCGGTGATGGACTTGATGGGGCCCTTCACGCGGTCGCCGCGCTTGGTGTTCTGGGCGAATTCTTGCCAGGGGTTAGCCTTGCACTGCTTCATGCCCAGGGAGATGCGACGCTTGTCTTCGTCGATTTCCAGAACCATGACTTCCACTTCGTCGCCCAGGGACACGAGCTTGGTGGGAGCAATGTTCTTGTTGGTCCAGTCCATTTCGGAAACGTGCACCAGGCCTTCGATGCCGGGTTCCAGTTCCACGAATGCGCCGTAGTCAGCAATGTTGGTGACCTTGCCGAACAGACGGGTGGCGGAGGGGTAGCGGCGAGCCACGCCCATCCAGGGATCGTCGCCCATTTGCTTCAGACCCAGGGACACGCGGTTCTTTTCGGTGTCGAACTTCAGGATCTTGGCAGTGATTTCCTGGCCGGCAGTCACCACTTCGGAGGGGTGACGCACACGGCGCCATGCCATGTCGGTGATGTGCAGCAGGCCGTCGATACCGCCCAGGTCCACGAACGCACCGTATTCGGTGATGTTCTTGACCACGCCCTGAACGATAGCGCCTTCCTTCAGGGTTTCCATCAGCTTGGCGCGCTCTTCGCCCATGGAGGCTTCCACCACAGCGCGGCGCGACAGCACCACGTTGTTGCGCTTGCGATCCAGCTTGATGACCTTGAATTCCAGGGTCTTGTTTTCGTAGGGAGTCAGGTCCTTGATGGGACGTGTGTCGATCAGCGAACCGGGCAGGAATGCGCGGATGCCGTTGACCAGAACGGTCAGGCCGCCCTTGACCTTGCCGGAAGTGGTGCCGGTCACGAATTCGCCGGATTCCAGAGCCTTTTCCAGCGACAGCCAGGAAGCCAGACGCTTGGCGGTGTCACGGGACAGGATGGTGTCGCCGTAGCCGTTTTCGATGGAGCCGATGGCCACGGACACGAAGTCACCCACTTGGACTTCGACTTCGCCCTGGTCGTTCTTGAACTCGTCGAGGGGCACGTAGGCTTCCGACTTCAGGCCGGCGTTCACCACCACGAAGTTGTGCTCAACGCGCACGACTTCAGCGGTGATAACTTCGCCAGGACGCATTTCGGTGCGTGTCAACGACTCTTCAAAAAGGGCGGCAAAAGATTCAGACATGTAGTTCCTTGCCCGCAACCAGGTTTCCGTCGGCACCATTGCCAAGCGTTTTTAAGACTGATTGCGGAGGTTGTGGGTTTGAGGCCCACGGGGGTTAAAGGTTAACAACCTTGCTGCCGGTCCGCGGTCTGCGAGAACCTGGCATCAAGGGCCAACAAGCCAGATGCGGGGCTGTCCCGAAAACTTCAAGCTGAAGTCTCAAGAGCGGCCAAACGGCTGGCGTTCCTGCCACCACGACAGCACCTGGGCAACCACTTCTTCAATGGTCATCTCGGAGCTGTCGAGCTGCAAAGAATCCTCGGCGGGCTTGAGCGGTGCGGTGCTGCGATTCATATCGCGGGCGTCGCGCGCCTCAAGGTCTGCCAAAAGGGTGGACATATTAGCTGAAATTCCTTTGGAAATCAACTGTTTATATCGGCGCTCGGCGCGGCACTGGGCAGACGCCCACAAATAGACCTTCAGCGGGGCGTGGGGGAAGATGACCGTACCCATGTCGCGGCCATCGGCAACCAGCCCAGGCAGGGCCTGGAAGGACAGTTGCAGATCCACCAGCGCGGTGCGCACGGCAGGCAGGGCCGATACGCGCGAGGCATTCATGCCGGCTTCTTCGCTGCGAATGGCCAGGCTGATGTCCTCGTCACCCAGCCAGACACGCTGCTGCGCATCGAAGCGCACGGGCATGTCCAGCGCCATCTCGGCAATGGTTTCCTCGTTCGACTCGTCAAGCGTCATGCCGGCACGCGATGCGGCCAGGCCGGTGATGCGATACAGCGCGCCGGAGTCCAGCAGTTGGTAGCCCAGTGCCCTGGCGACTTCTGCGGCAATCGTGCCCTTGCCGGAGGCCGTTGGCCCGTCGATGCAGATCACGGGAATATGCTCGCGCTCGGCTTCGCTGACGGAGAACAGCGCCTCGAAATAGTCGGGGAAGGTCTTGGCCACGCATTTGGGGTCTTCTATGCGCACCGGCAGCTTGGCCGGGTTGAAGGCCGCCAGAGAGAAGCACATGGCGACGCGGTGGTCGTCGTAGGTGTGGATGCTGGCCGCTTTCCAGGCGGTCTTGCCGGCGGGCGGCGTGATGCGGATGTAGTCAGCACCTTCTTCCACCGAGGCGCCGAGCTTGCGCAACTCGATCGCCATGGCGGCAATGCGGTCGGTTTCCTTGACGCGCCAGCTGGCGATATTGCGCAGCGTGGTCACGCCGTCGGCATACAGCGCCATGGTGCCCAGCGTCATGGCCGCGTCGGGAATATGGTTGCAATCGAGGTCGATGGCCTTCAGAGGCCAGCTGCCACGGCTGACCTGCAGCCAGTTGGGGCCGCTTTCGATCTGTGCGCCCATGGCCTGGGCGGCCTCGATGAAGCGGATGTCGCCCTGGATCGAGTCCTGGCCCACGCCCAGAATGCGGATGCTCTTGGGCTGCGGCGCGTTGTCGGCATCGGCGTCATCGGTGGTGCCGGTGGCAATCGCGCCCAGCGCGATGAAATAGCTGGCCGACGAGGCATCGGCCTCCACATGGATGGCGCCCGGCGACTGATAGCGGCTGCCTGCGGGGATCACAAAGCGCTGCCAGTTGTCGTTTTTCACGGCGATGCCGAAGCGCGCCAGCAGCTCCAGCGTGATGTGGATATAGGGCCTGGAGATCAGCTCGCCCACCACCTCGATGGTGATGTCGCGCTGTGCCCCGGGGACATTGGCCAGCAGGGGCAGGGCCATCAGCAGCGAGGTCAGGAACTGGCTGGAGACATCGCCGCGCACCTTGATGGATTCGCTACCCAGCTGGCTGAAATCGGGCTGGCCGATCTTCAGGGGCGGAAAGCCTTCATCCTTCAGGTAGTCGATCTTGCAGCCCAGCTGGCGCAGCGCATCGACCAGGTCGCCGATGGGGCGTTCGTACATGCGGGGAACGCCCGTCATCTCGAAGTCGCCGCCCAGCACCGACAGCGCCGCAGTCAGCGGGCGCATGGCCGTGCCGGCATTGCCCAGGAACAGCGTCGCCGCGGTGCCGGCAGGCAACTGACCGCCGATGCCGGTGACGTCAATTGCCTGGCCGGGTGTGACGGCATCCGGGGTGATGCTGCAGCCCAGCTGCTTGAGTCCGGCCAGCATGACGCGGGTGTCGTCCGAATCCAGCAGGTCGTGAATGGTGGTGGTGCCCTGGCTCAGCGCCGCCAGCAGCAGCACGCGATTGGAGATGCTTTTGGAGCCGGGCAGGCTGACGCTGCCGTTGGCGGAATCCAGTGCGGGCAGGTCCAGAAATTCAGTGGTGAACATAAAACTCTCGTAACCCCCTGTGCAGCCTGGCTGCTTCGACACCGGGCTGCGCGGCGGGCGTTGCCCGGTGTCTGTGGCGGTTGGGTGAATAGATCGACGCCGCTAGTTTAAGAGCCTCGCTTGCCGCCCATGGTCCATTCGGCGCGCGCGGCGCTGGCCAGGGTCAGGCGGTCCTGCAGGCCCTGGCCATCGTTGGCCTGCATCAGCCCTTCGAGCTGCTCCAGCGCCTGGCGGAACTGACGCGACTGGGCCAGCACCTGATCGCGGTTGGCCAGCAGCACATCGCGCCAGAGCTTGGGGTCGCCTGCGCCTATGCGCGTGAAATCGCGAAAGCCGGGCCCGGCCAGCGCCAGCATATCGTCGGCGCCGGGTTGGCTCAGCACGCTTTGCATCATGGCAAATGCCAGCAGATGGGGCAGGTGGCTGACGGTGGCGAGTGCGCTGTCATGGGCTTCGGGCGACATGGCCGTGACCTTGCATCCCAAGGCCTGCCACAGCGCCTGGGCCTTGGCCAGATGCGCGGTCAGCGTGCGCTCCGTCGGTGTCAGCACGACCTGGGCGCCCTGGTAGAGCTTGACATCGGCGTGCTCCACGCCGGCCACTTCCTTGCCGGTGATGGGGTGGGCGGGCACAAAGCTGCCGATCTGGTCGCGCAGCGCCGAACGTGCAGCCTGCACCACATCGACCTTGGTGGAGCCCACGTCCATGATCATCATCTGGGGCGTGACCAGATGCTTGATGGACTTGAGCGTGGCCTCGGTGGCCGCCACGGGCACGGCCAGCAGCACCAGATCGGCGCCGGCCGCCGCCAGCAGGGCGGAGGGCGCTTCCACGTCGATCACGCCCATCTGGCGCGCACGTTCGGTGGTCGAAGGCGATTTGCTGTAGCCCACCACGCGCTTGACCAGGCCGGCTTTCTTGAGAGCCAGGGCGAAGGAGCCGCCCATCAATCCGCAGCCGATCAAGCCGAGCTGCTCGAACGGCTGCAATTCCTGAGTTGCCATCACTTGCTCACCGGGTAGGTGCCCAGCACCTTGTAGAACGCGCACAGGCCCTGCAGCTCCTGCAGGGCGGAGGCCACATTGGCCTGGGCTGGGTGGCCTTCGATGTCGATGTAGAAGTAATACTCCCATTGGCCGGTGCGGGCCGGGCGCGACTCGAAGCGCGTCATCGAGACGCCGTGCTTTTTCAGCGGCACCAGCAGGTCATGCACGGCGCCGGCGGTGTTGGGTACCGAGACCACCAGGCTGGTGCAGTCGCTGCCGCTGGGTGCGGCCGTGGCCAGCGTGTGCGGCAGGCAGATGACGGCAAAACGCGTGCGGTTGTAGGCATCGTCCTGGATCGCGTGGCTGACGATGTGCAGGCCGAACTGCTGGGCGGCGCGTTCGCCGGCAATGCCTGCCCAGTTGGGGTGCAGGGCCGCCAGGCGCGCGCCTTCGGCATTGCTCTCCACGGGGCGACGTTCGGCATGCGGCAGATGCTTGGACAACCAGCCCTGGCACTGGGCCAGAGCCTGGGGGTGCGCTGCCACGACCTCGATGCCGTCCAGCGTATTGCTGGTGCGCATCAGATTGTGGCGGATCAGCATGCTGACTTCGCCCACCACATGGCAGGGCGTGTGCAGGAACATGTCCAGCGAGCGCGTGACCACGCCCTCGTTGGAGTTCTCCACGCCCACCACGCCGTACTGGGCGCTGCCGGCGGCCGTGGCATGAAAGACTTCCTCGAAGCTGTTGCAGTACATCAGGTCGGCCGCGCCGCCGAAGTACTGGATCGCCGCTTCCTCGCAGAAGGTGCCGGCAGGGCCGAGCACGGCCACGCGCTGGGGCGATTCCAGCGCCAGGCAGGCCGACATGATTTCGCGCCAGATGGCGGCCACATGCGCGCCCTTGAGCGGGCCGGGGTTGTTGGACTTGATCTTCTCGATCACCTGGGCCACGCGGTCCGGGCGGAAGAAGGCCGAGCCTTCCTTCTTCTTGAGCTCGCCCACCTGCTCGGCCACATGGGCGCGCTGGTTGACCAGCTCCAGCAACTGGCGGTCCAGGGAATCGATCTGGTTGCGCAGCGACAACAGCTCGGGGCTGGCTTGGGGTTCTTGGCTCATGAATCTCTCAAATTTCGTAGCTGCTGGCGCTTGCTGCACAATGAATTCAAACCAATACCTTGGTGAAGTACTTGCAGATAAAGCGCTGGCAGCTCATCTTTTTACAAGGCTAAGGGTGGGGCTCAGGCCTGACGTTGCTCGAAGTCACGCATGTAGTCGACCAGCGCCTGCACGCCTGCTATGGGCATGGCGTTGTAGATGCTGGCACGCATGCCGCCCACGGACTTGTGGCCCTTGAGCTGCAGCAGGCCGGCTTGCTTGGCGCCGGCCAGGAAGGCGTCGTTGCGCGACTCATCATGAAGGAAGAACGGAATGTTCATGCGCGAGCGGCAGTTCGCGGCCACCTTGTTCACATAGAACGAGGACTGGTCCACATAGTCATAGAACAGCTTGGCCTTGGCGATGTTTCGCGCCTCCATGGCAGCCACGCCGCTGAGGCCGCCTTCCGTCTGGCGCTTGAGCCACTGGAAGGTCAGGCCGGCCATGTAGATGCCCCAGGTGGGAGGCGTGTTGTACATGCTGCCGTTGTCGGCCACGGTTTTGTAATCAAACGCCGAGGGGCAGACGGGCAGGGCATGGCCCAGCAGGTCTTCGCGCACGATGACGATGGTCAGGCCCGCGGGGCCGATGTTCTTCTGCGCGCCGCCAAAGGCCAGGCCCACGCGGCTCCAGTCGATGGAGCGCGAGGCCACGTGCGAGGAAAAGTCGATGACCAGAGGTGCATCCGAGCCCAGGGCCTGGAGGTCGGGCAGCTCATGGAACTCCACGCCATGAATGGTCTCGTTGCTGCAGATGTGCACATAGCTGGCGCCGCGGCTCAGATTCCAGCTGCCGGCGGCGGGAATCGTGGTGTAGTTGCTGTCCTTGGCGCTGGCGGCCACATTGGCATCGCTGGCGTACTTGACGGCTTCCTTGGCCGACTTCTGGCTCCAGCTGCCGGTCACCACAAAGTCCACCACGCCGGCGCGCGACAGATTCATGGGCACGATGGCGTTTTCGGCAATGCCGCCGCCCTGCATGAACAGGATCTTGAAGTGGGCGGGCACGGCCAGCAGCTCGCGCAGATCGGCTTCGGCGGCTTCGTAAATGCTGATGAATTCCTTGCCACGGTGGCTCATTTCCATCACCCCCATGCCGGAGCCGTGCCAGTCCAGCATTTCGGCGGCTGCGGTTTGCAGCACTTCTTCAGGGATGGCGGCGGGGCCTGCGGAGAAGTTAAAAGGGCGGTTCATCAGATTTACGCTCAAAACATGTGAAAGCGCTTGTCTGGCTTGCGCTTTCAGCTATCAAAACATTGGGCCACGGGCATGAGGCCATGCCCGTGGCGTCCGGTCCGTATCGGGGCAGCCGGGGCTGGCCGATCAGGAGGCGTCGCCGGACTCGGCTGCGCCTTCGGCGCTGGCGCTGCCGGATTCATCGGCTTCGCCGTCCTCGCCGGCATTGTCGTTTGCATCATTTTCGACGATGCGCTGCAGGCCGATGAGCTTGGCACCTTCGTCCAGATTGATCAGCGTCACGCCTTGCGTGGCGCGGCCCAGTTCGCGGATTTCCGCCACCCGGGTGCGCACCAGCACGCCGGTATCGGTAATCAGCATGATCTCGTCCTCGGGCGCCACCAGGGTGGCAGCCACGACCTTGCCGTTGCGCTCGGACTGCTGGATTGCAATCATGCCCTTGGTGCCGCGGCCGTGGCGCGTGTATTCGCTGATGGCCGTGCGCTTGCCGTAGCCGTTTTCGGTGGCGGTCAGCACGCTTTGCGAACCCGCCACCACGTTGCCCGTGCCGTCGTCGGCCTCGGCGACCAGCATGGCGATCACGTTCTGATGCTCCTCGATGTTCATGCCGCGCACGCCGCGCGCATTGCGGCCCATGGGGCGCACATCGTTCTCGTCAAAGCGTACCGCCTTGCCGCCGTCGCTGAACAGCATCACATCATGCTTGCCGTCGGTCAGCGCAGCGCCGATCAGGTAGTCGCCCTCGTCCAGGCCCACGGCAATGATGCCGGCCTTGCGCGGGTTGCTGAACTCGGTCAGCGCCGTCTTCTTGACGGTGCCCATGCTGGTGGCCATGAAGACGAAGTGATCTTCGGGGAAGCTGCGGTTTTCGCCGGTCAGCGGCAGCACCACGTTGATCTTCTCGCCCTCCTGCAGCGGGAACATGTTGACGATAGGGCGACCACGTGAGCCGCGCGAACCCGAGGGAACTTCCCAGACCTTGAGCCAGTACATGCGGCCACGGTTGGAGAAGCACAGCAGATAGTCGTGCGTGTTGGCAATGAAGAGCTGGTCGATCCAGTCGTCTTCCTTGGTAGCCGTGGCCTGCTTGCCGCGGCCGCCGCGCTTTTGCGAGCGGTACTCGGACAGGGGCTGGCTCTTGATGTAGCCGGTGTGCGAGAGCGTCACCACCATGTCGGTGGGCGTGATCAGGTCTTCGGTGGACAGGTCTTGCGCGCTGTACTCCACGGTGGAGCGACGCTCGCCTTTCTTGGACTGACCGAATTCAGCCTTCACGGCGTTGAGTTCTTCACCAATGATGATGGAGACGCGCTCGGGCTTGGCCAGGATGTCCAGCAGGTCTTCGATGACCGACATGACGTCCTTGTACTCGGCCACGATCTTGTCCTGCTCAAGGCCGGTCAGGCGCTGCAGACGCATCTGCAGAATTTCCTGGGCCTGGGTTTCGGACAGGCGGTACAGGCCGTTTTGCTGCATGCCGAATTCGACTTCCAGGCCCTCGGGGCGATAGTCGTCGGCATTGACCACGCCGCCATCGGTGCGCGTGCGGGTGAGCATCTCGCGCACCAGCTTGCTGTCCCAGGATTTTTCCATCAGCGCGGCCTTGGCCACGGGAGGTGTGGGAGCGTTGCGGATGATGGCGATGAAGTCGTCGATATTGGCCAGTGCGACGGCCAGACCTTCCAGCACATGGCCGCGGTCGCGCGCCTTGCGCAGCTCAAACACGGTGCGGCGGGTCACCACTTCGCGGCGGTGCTCCAGGAAGACCTGGATCAGATCCTTCAGGTTGCAGAGCTTGGGCTGGCCATTGACCAGGGCCACCATGTTCATGCCGAAGGTGTCTTGCAGCTGGGTCAGCTTGTAGAGGTTGTTGAGCACCACCTCGGGCACTTCGCCGCGCTTCAATTCGATCACCAGGCGCATGCCGGACTTGTCCGACTCGTCCTGGATATGGCTGATGCCCTCGATCTTCTTCTCGTGCACCAGCTCGGCCATGCGCTCCTGCAGCGTCTTCTTGTTGACCTGGTAGGGCAGCTCGTCAACGATGATGGACTGACGCTGACCCTTGTCGATGTCCTCGAAGTGGCACTTGGCACGCATCACCACGCGGCCACGGCCGGTGCGATAGCCTTCCTTGACGCCGTTGATGCCGTAGATGATGCCGGCCGTGGGGAAGTCCGGTGCGGGAATGATCTCCATCAGCTCGTCGATGGAAGCTTCGGGGTTCTGCAGCAAATGCAGGCAGCCGTCCACTACCTCATTGAGGTTGTGCGGCGGGATATTCGTGGCCATACCCACGGCAATACCCGAGGAGCCGTTGACCAGCAGGTTAGGCAGGCGGCTTGGCAGCACCAGCGGCTCCTGCTCGGAGCCGTCGTAGTTGGGGCCGAAGTCCACCGTCTCCTTGTCGATGTCGCCCAGCATTTCATGAGCGATCTTGGAGAGGCGGATTTCCGTGTAACGCATGGCGGCGGCGCTGTCGCCGTCCACCGAGCCGAAGTTGCCCTGGCCATCGACCAGCATGTGGCGCAGCGAGAAGTCCTGTGCCATGCGCACGATGGTGTCGTAGACCGCGCTGTCGCCGTGAGGGTGGTACTTACCGATGACGTCACCGACGATACGCGCCGACTTCTTGTAGGGGCGGTTCCAGTCGTTATTGAGTTCGTGCATGGCGTACAGAACGCGGCGGTGCACGGGCTTTAGGCCATCACGCGCATCAGGAAGCGCCCGGCCCACGATCACGCTCATGGCGTAATCGAGATAACTGCGACGCATCTCCTCTTCAAGGCTGATGGGCAGAGTTTCTTTAGCAAACTGGGTCATGTCTAGTGATACTTTGACGGCTGGAAAACAGCCATTTTAGGTCGAATGGCGTGTGGCAGCAGAGCAACATAACTGAGGAATTACATAGCTGTACTACTTGTTGGTGCCTAGTTGACAACACTCTTGCATGTTACGTATGGCACAATCATTTCAACGTTTTTGGTGATGGTCACTGATGACGTCCACAGATTCGCAGCCCTGCTGCGGCTTTTTCCCCAAGAGGAGAACCATGAAGAAACTGAACAAAGTGGCGATGTTGTTTGCCTCTGCTGCCCTCGTGACAGCCGCTGGCGCACAAGTGAAGGCTGCTGACGGTGGCAAGACTATCGACAACTGGCAAAACGGCACCAGCGAACTGGTGTGGAAGAACGGCACGAACGAACTGTGCTGGCGCGATGCCAACTGGACTCCTGCTACTGCCGCTGTTGATTGCGACGGTGCTCTGAAGGCCCAGGTTGCTGCTCCCGCTCCCGCCGTTGTGCCTCCCGCTCCTGTGGCTCCCCAGCCTGCAGTGGCATCTAAGGTTACCTACTCTGCTGACGCTTTCTTCGACTTCGACAAGTCCGTGCTGAAGCCCGCAGGCAAGGCTAAGCTGGATGACCTGACCGGCAAGATCAAGGACATCAACCTGGAAGTCATCATCGCCGTGGGTCACACTGACTCCGTGGGCTCCGATGCTTACAACCAGAAGCTGTCGGTGCGTCGCGCTGAAGCTGTGAAGGCTTATCTGGTGTCCAAGGGCATCGAAAAGAGCCGCGTGTACACCGAAGGCAAGGGCGAAAAGCAACCCGTGGCAGACAACAAGACTGCTGCTGGCCGCGCTCAGAACCGTCGCGTGGAAATCGAAGTTGTGGGCACCAAGGCTGCTCAGTAATCTTTCGATTGCTACACAAAAAGCCCCGGCAACGGGGCTTTTTTTATGCCTGATTCATTGCTGTAATCGCGGACAATGGCGGCATGAGCAACACTATCAATGCCGACCCGGCAGAACTGGAAAAATTCTCCAGCCTGGCCCATCGCTGGTGGGATCCCGAGAGTGAATTCAAGCCACTGCATCAGATCAACCCCCTGAGACTGGACTGGATCAATGCCCAGGCCTCATTGGCGAACCAGAGGGTGTTGGATGTGGGCTGTGGCGGTGGCATTCTTGCAGACTCCATGGCGCGCAAAGGGGCCAAGGTGGTGGGTATCGATCTCGCAACCAAGGCTTTGCGCGTTGCGCAGCTGCATGCTCTGGAGGCGGGAACGCCCAATATTCAATACCATGAGGTCAGCGTCGAGCAACTGGCGCAGGAGCAGCCGGCAAGCTTTGATGTGGTGACCTGCATGGAAATGCTGGAGCATGTGCCCGATCCTGCGTCCATCGTGCGGGCATGTGCCCAGCTGGTCAAGCCTGGTGGCTGGGTGTTTTTTTCCACCATCAATCGCAATGCCAAGGCTTTTGCGTTGGCGATCGTGGCTGCCGAATACATGCTCAAGATGATTCCCAAAGGGACTCATGAGTACGCCAAGTTGCTGCGCCCAAGCGAGTTGGCACGCTTTGCGCGCGAAGCCGGCCTGGATGTGCAAGGCAGCAAGGGCATGGAGCACAACCCGATCTCGGGCCGCTATTGGCTCAGCAACGACACCTCGGTCAATTACATGCTGGCAACACGCCGCCCTCAGGAGTGACAGCCATGTGGAAGCACGTTAGAGCCGTTCTTTTCGATCTGGATGGCACTTTGATCGACAGCGCTCCTGATCTGGGGGCTGCAGCAGACAAGATGCGTGTGGATCGCGGCATGCCGTCGTTGCCACTCCATGCCTACCGCCATATGGCTGGGGCTGGAGCGCGTGGAATGCTGGGTATTGCGTTCGGCATGACGCCCGATTCTGCCGGCTTCGAAGAAATGCGGGAGGAGTTCTTTCGCAATTACGAGCAATGCATGACCGAGCGCACCTATGCTTTTGATGGCGTGCCCGAGTTGATCCGGGCGTTGGAAGCCGGCCCGCTTCTATGGGGTGTGGTGACCAACAAGTCCATGCGCTTCACCGAGCCGCTGACACGTCAGATGCCCTTGTTCGCCCAGGCGGCAGCTGTGGTTAGCGGGGACACGACGCCGCATTCCAAGCCTCACCCCGAGCCTCTGTTTGAAGCCGCACGACGCATGCAGATTGCTCCCGAGCATTGCATCTATGTCGGAGATGACGAGCGCGATATCCAGGCGGGTGCAGCAGCGGGCATGAAAACTGTAGCTGCACGCTATGGCTACCTGGGTGCGACAGCAGATACGGTTCACTGGGGTGCCGATGCGCATATCAATTCACCGCTTGAGCTGTTGAAGTTGTTGGGATGAGGCTAGAATAGGCACTAAGGGGCTGTCCTGGTTTCGACGTGGGTTCGGGACCGGTGCGGTGCATGTCGAGCTTGAGTGATGCTCGTAAATCTCCATTCAAAAAACTAACTGCAAACGACGAACGTTTCGCACTCGCCGCTTAATCCGGTGAGCCTTGCAACAGCACGCTAGTGGGCTGGGCAAGGGGGTAGCAATACCTCCCGGCTGCAAGGGAATTTACATTAGCTGGCTGGATACCGGGCTTCTTGGTATTTGGCGAGATTTTAGGAAGCTGGCTACCCAAGCAGCGTGTGCCTGCGGGGTTTGGGTGGCGAGATTTAAAACAGAGCACTAAACATGTAGATCTGTCCGGCGAAGGCTTACGGACGCGGGTTCAATTCCCGCCAGCTCCACCACCATAACGTCCAAGGGCGTTCACTGAAGTCCAGTGAACGCCCTTTTTCTTTGGTAAATCAACGGCTTGCCTTCCGTAATCGTCCGCCAAGGTTCGTGGGCATCCGAGGTCAAGTGGGGGTACAAGTGGGGGTACAACTCGCCAAAAGCCTATACTTTGGCTAAGTTGTACCCCCACTTTCAGGCCAAACCCAGCAACCATGCGGCCTGGCGGCCCATGCGTTGTACCCCCACCCTGGGGCTGAGAGCGGGAATTTGTACCCCCACCTAGGAAGGCTGTACCTCATGCTGACCGATGCCCACTGCCGCAACGCCATCTGCCCACCTGATCGCAAGCAGGCGCGCTTCACCGATGCTGGCGGGCTGTACCTGCAAGTCAGCCCCAGCGGCTCCAAGCGCTGGTTCTACAAGTACCGCACCGACGGAAAAGAAAAGCAGCTTGCTTTGGGCAGTTACCCCGCCGTAGGGCTGACCGCAGCCCGCAAAGCGCGTGATGTTGCCAAGATGCAACGTGCGCAGGGCAGCGACCCTATCGAGGCCCGCAAGCTGGAAAAGCTCAAAGGCGGGCTCGATCGCGGCGATAGCTTCCAGGCCGTGGCGCTGGACTGGCACGGCAAGCAGGTAGCCGGGTGGAGCGCCGGCCATGCCGAACGCACCTTGAGGCAGCTGGAGCGCGACCTGTTCCCGTGGCTGGGCCAGCGGCCCATGGCCGGCATCGAGCCCATGGAGCTGCTGTCCGTCTTGCAGAAGGTAGAAGAGCGCGGCGCACTGGAGACGGCAGACCGGGCACTCATGCTGGCCCGCCAGATATGGCGCTACTGGCTGCCTACCGCCAGCAACAGCCAGCGCGACATTACCGAAGGCCTGAAAAGCCGCCTCACCCCGTACCATGCAAAGAACTTTGCCGCCATCGTCGAGCCGCAGCGCTTTGGCGAGCTGCTGCGGGCCATGCACGCCTACAAAGGCGGGCCGCTGGTGCGCACAGCTTTGCTGCTGGCGCCCTTGCTGTACCAGCGCCCCGGCAACCTGCGCATGATGGAGTGGGCCGAGCTGGATCTGGGCGCAGGCCTGTGGACCATTCCCTGCGAAAAGATGAAGCGCACCAGGCAGGAGAAAGAAAACGGAGAGCCGCATGTGGTGCCCATGCCCTTGCAGGCGGTGGATCTGCTGCGTGAGCTGCACTCCCTCACAGGCCACGGCCGCTACGTGTTCCCCGGCCAGCGCAACCATGACCGACCCCTGTCCGACAACTCCGTGCGCAGCGCCCTCTATGGGCTGGGCTTCGGCACAGAGCAAAGCTGGCATGGCTTCAGAGCCAGCGCCCGCACCATGCTGGTAGATCAGCTGGATCTGGACCCGCTGGCCATCGAGGCCAACCTGGCCCACGCCGTGAAAGATGCCAACGGCCGTAGCTACAACCGCAC
>NZ_JBCPWO010000028.1:0-26519 GCF_039581385.1 Comamonas sp. A7-5 | reverse complement strand
GCCGGTGGCCAGCATGTCGATGCGGTTGCGGATCGGGGGCACCCATACGTTTGATAGACCCGGAACCTTGACCACCCGGTCCAGTTCTTCAACCAGCTTCTCCGAGGTCATGCCAGGACGCCATTGCTCACGTGGCTTGAACTGGATGGTGGTCTCGAACATCTCCAGCGGCGCAGGATCGGTCGCAGTATCTGCTCGTCCTGCCTTGCCGAACACACGCTGAACCTCGGGCACTGTTTTGATAAGCCGGTCTGTCTGTTGCAACAACTCTGCGGCCTTTGAGACCGAAATACCAGGCAACGCCGAGGGCATGTACAGCAGGTCGCCTTCGTCCAGCGGCGGCATGAACTCACCGCCCAGCCGCATGACCGGAATTGCGGTGATGGCCAGGGCCAATGCCGCTGCCAGCAGCGTGGACTTAGGAAAACGCAAAACCAACTCCAAAGCAGGCCGGTAAATGGCGATAAGGCTTCTGTTGATGGGGTCGTCTCAGAATTCGGAAAATAAAGCACGCTAAGGCGTAGTCACCCCGTGACTCCCCCGCGCCGATGCAGCGAGCTTCGTTCCGTCTTGCAGTGACGCAATCAGCGGGCAGGAAACGTTCCCTTTCCGCGCATGGCAGGCGCACACCAGTTCAGACAGCACGGCCTCCATGCGTGCCAAGTCGGCCATCTTCTCGCGCACATCCTTGAGCTTGTGCTCGGCCAGGCCGCTGGCTTCCTCGCAATGGGTGCCATCCTCCAGCCGCAGTAGCTCGGCGATTTCGTCCAGGCTAAAGCCCAGCCGCTGGGCCGATTTCACGAACCGCACTCGTGTTACATCCGCCTCGCCATAGCGGCGAATGCTGCCATAGGGCTTGTCTGGCTCCGGCAGCAGGCCCTTGCGCTGGTAGAACCGGATGGTCTCCACATTGACCCCGGCCGCCTTGGCAAAAACGCCAATGGTCAGATTCTCAAAATTAATTTGCATATCGTTTGACTCCGTACATAACTACGGAAGTAAGCTTAAGCTATCCAAACCAAATTTGAAAGGACAAGCGTATGTCTGAACCACAAAACGGGCGCGGCGCGCTCTTCGCCGGTGGGCTGGCCGCCATTCTTGCGTCGGCCTGCTGCCTGGGGCCGCTGGTTTTGATCGCCTTGGGGTTCAGCGGGGCATGGATCGGCAACCTGACGGTGCTGGAACCCTATCGCCCGATCTTCATCGGCGCAGCGCTGGTCGCGCTGTTTTTCGCCTGGCGGCGCATCTACCGCCCGGCGCAAGCCTGCAAACCGGGTGAGGTCTGCGCGATTCCCCAAGTGCGAGCTACTTACAAGCTCATTTTCTGGATCGTGGCCGCGCTGGTCCTGGTCGCGCTCGGATTTCCCTACGTCATGCCATTTTTCTATTAATCACAGGAGTTCATCATGAAAAAACTGTTTGCCGCCCTCGCCCTCGCTGCCGTTGTTGCCCCCGTGTGGGCCGCCACCCAGACCGTCACGCTGTCCGTACCGGGCATGACCTGCTCCACCTGCCCGATCACCGTCAAGAAGGCGATTTCCAAGGTCGAAGGCGTCAGCAAAATTGACGTGACCTTCGAGACACGCGAAGCGGTTGTCACGTTCGATGATGCCAAGACCAGCGTGCAGAAGCTGACCAAGGCAACCGGAGACGCGGGCTATCCGTCCAGCGTCAAGCAGTGAGCCACTGAACCCGAACCTGGGGCGATCATGGGACTGATTACACGCATTGCCGACAAGGCTGGCGCGCTTGGCAGCGTTGTTTCCGCGATGGGATGCGCTGCCTGTTTCCCGGCTATCGCCAGCCTGGGCGCGGCCATCGGCCTTGGCTTTCTACAGGAATACGAAGGGTTGTTTATCTCCAAGCTGCTGCCGCTGTTCGCAGTCGTGGCTTTGCTGGCGAATGCACTGGGCTGGCTGAGTCATCGGCAATGGTACCGCAGCCTGCTCGGGATGGTCGGCCCAGCCATCGTGCTGGCGGCCATGCTCTTGTTTTTTGGCAATTGGTGGACGGCGAACCTCCTCTATGTCGGTCTGGCCTTGATGATCGGGGTGTCGATCTGGGATCTGCTCTCACCGGCCAACCGCCGCTGCGAACTACCACCCAAACACGGCTAACTGCATTGGCAGTTGCCGAAACGAAAAGGAACGATGCAATGTATTTGAATATCACCGGAATGACCTGCGACTCGTGCGCGACACATGTCAAGGACGCCCTGGAGAAAGTGCCGGGCGTGCTGTCGGCGCTCGTGTCCTACCCGAAAGGCTCCGCGCAACTCGCCACCGATCCCGGCACCTCGCCAGAGGCGCTGACCGCCGCTGTGGCCGGCCTCGGCTACAAGGCCACACCCGCCGATGCCCCATCCACTTCAGCGCGGGGCAGACTGCTTGGCAAGGCGCTGGGATGGCTGGGCGGTGGCGACAAGGCTGGTGGTGATGGGGACGGACTGCACGTCGCCGTTATTGGCAGCGGCGGAGCCGCGATGGCGGCGGCGCTGAAGGCCGTCGAGCAAGGTGCGAACGTCACGCTGATCGAGCGCGGCACCATCGGCGGTACTTGCGTCAATGTCGGCTGCGTGCCGTCCAAGATCATGATCCGCGCTGCCCATATCGCCCATTTGCGCCGTGAAAGCCCATTCGACAGTGGCATCGCGGCGACTGTGCCTGCGATTGATCGCAGCAAACTACTGGCCCAGCAGCAGGCGCGCGTCGATGAGCTGCGCCACGCCAAGTACGAAGGCATCCTGGACAGCAACCCGGCCATCACCGTGCTGCATGGTGAAGCGCGTTTCAAGGACGACCAGAGCCTTGCCGTCCGTTTAAACGATGGCGGCGAGCGTGTGGTGGCGTTCGACCGCTGCCTGGTCGCCACGGGTGCCAGCCCGGCCGTGCCGCCGATTCCGGGCCTGAAAGAGTCACCCTACTGGACTTCCACCGAGGCCCTGGTCAGCGACACCATTCCCGAGCGCCTGGCCGTGATCGGCTCGTCTGTGGTGGCGCTGGAACTGGCGCAAGCCTTTGCCCGGCTGGGCAGCAAAGTGACGATCCTGGCACGCAGCACGCTGTTCTTCCGCGAAGACCCGGCCATCGGCGAGGCCGTTACAGCCGCGTTCCGTGCCGAAGGGATCAAGGTATTGGAACACACGCAAGCCAGCCAGGTCGCGCATGTGGACGGCGAATTCGTGCTGACCACCGGGTACGGTGAAATACGCGCCGACCAGCTGCTGGTCGCCACTGGCAGGGCACCGAACACGCGCAGCCTGGCATTGGAAGCGGCGGGAGTCGCTGCCAATGCGCAGGGGGCCATCGTCATCGACAAGGGCATGCGCACCAGTACGCCACACATTTATGCGGCTGGCGACTGCACCGACCAGCCTCAGTTCGTCTATGTGGCGGCAGCGGCCGGCACCCGTGCTGCGATCAACATGACTGGCGGCGATGCGGCCCTGGACCTGACCGCAATGCCGGCCGTGGTGTTCACCGACCCGCAGGTCGCCACCGTGGGCTACAGCGAGGCGGAAGCACATCACGACGGGATCGAGACCGACAGTCGCACCTTGACCTTGGACAACGTGCCGCGTGCGCTTGCCAACTTCGACACACGCGGCTTCATCAAGCTGGTCATCGAGGAAGGTAGCGGACGGCTCATCGGCGTGCAAGCGGTGGCCCCGGAAGCGGGTGAACTGATCCAGACGGCGGTGCTCGCCATTCGCAACCGTATGACCGTGCAGGAACTGGCCGACCAATTGTTCCCCTACCTGACCATGGTCGAAGGGCTGAAGCTCGCGGCGCAGACCTTCAGCAAGGACGTGAAGCAGCTTTCGTGCTGCGCCGGATGAGGAAAAGGAGGTGTTCAATGAGCGCCTACACAGTGTCCCGGCTGGCCCTTGATGCCGGGGTGAGCGTGCATATCGTGCGCGACTACCTGCTGCGCGGATTGCTACGGCCGGTCGCGTGCACCACGGGCGGCTACGGCTTGTTCGATGACACCGCGTTGCAACGGCTGCGCTTTGTACGGGCTGCCTTCGAAGCGGGTATCGGCCTGGACGCACTGGCGCGGCTGTGCCGGGCGCTGGATGCTGCGGACGGTGACGGTGCGTCTGCGCAGCTTGCCGTGTTGCGGCAACTCGTCGAGCGTCGGCGCGAGGCCCTGGCCAGCCTCGAAATGCAACTGGCCGCCATGCCAACCGAACCGGCACAGCACGCGGAGAGTCTGCCATGAACAGCCCAGAGCACTTGCCGTCTGGGACGCACAAACCGATCACCGGCTACTTGTGGGGCGCGCTGGCCGTGCTCACCTGTCCCTGCCATTTGCCGATTCTCGCCATTGTGCTAGCCGGCACGACGGCCGGCGCGTTCATCGGGGAGCACTGGAGTATTGCAGCCCTCACGCTGACCGGCTTGTTTGTCCTGTCTGTGACGCGGCTGCTGCGGGCCTTCAAGGGAAGATCATGACCGCTTCCCAGCCAGCCGAGAGTGGGCAGCTTTGAGCTTCGCTACCAATCTGGAGGAGTACCACCATGAACGCAAACGCCCCGAACACTGCCAGTTGCACCACCTGCTGCGTATGCTGCAAAGAAATTCCGCTCGATGCCGCCTTCACCCCGGAAGGCGCGGAATACGTCGAACATTTCTGCGGGCTGGATTGCTATGAACGCTTCCAGGCACGCGCCAAGGCCGCGACAGAATCTGACATTGCGCCTGTCCCTGGCGGTTCGCAGCCGTCAGATTGAGGCATACCCTATCCTGATGTCAGGAGAAGCCACCCAGCAACGTCAGAATAGAGTTAACTTTTGTGTTTCTTGACACCTGCGGCGAAAGGTCATAGATTTCTTCCTGACACTTTCGTATTTGGAGGTATCTTGCAGGGTCAACGCATCGGCTACGTCCGGGTCAGCAGCTTCGACCAGAACCCGGAGCGGCAACTGGAGCATGTCGAAGTCGGCAGGGTGTTCACCGACAAGGCGTCGGGCAAGGACACCCAGCGGCCCGAGCTTGATTCGCTGCTGGCCTTCGTGCGCGAAGGCGACACCGTGGTGGTTCACAGCATGGATCGCTTGGCGCGCAACCTCGATGACTTGCGCCGCCTCGTACAAAAGCTGACCAAGCGCGGCGTGCGCATCGAGTTCGTCAAGGAAAGCCTGACCTTCACCGGCGAGGATTCACCGATGGCGAACCTGATGCTGTCGGTCATGGGGGCATTCGCCGAATTCGAGCGGGCCTTGATCCGTGAGCGGCAGCGCGAAGGCATCGCGCTCGCTAAGCAACGCGGAGCCTACCGAGGCCGAAAGAAGTCTCTGAGCGGTGAACAGATTGCTGAACTGAAACGGCGCGTCACGGCGGGCGAGCAAAAAGCGAAGCTGGCCCGTGAATTTGGTGTCAGCCGGGAGACCCTGTATCAATACTTGAAATTGGATCAATAAATATGCCTCGTCGTTCCATACTGTCCGCCGCCGAGCGGGAAAGCCTGTTGGCGTTGCCGGACACCAAGGACGACCTAATTCGACATTACACGTTCAGCGATACCGATCTCTCCATCATCCGCCAGCGGCGCGGGCCTGCGAATCGCTTGGGCTTTGCCGTGCAGCTCTGCTACCTGCGCTTTCCCGGAATCTTCCTTGGTGTCGATCAGGCGCCGTCTTTGCCCCTACTGAAACTGGTCGCCGACCAGCTCAAGGTCGGCGTCGAAAGCTGGGACGACTACGGGCAGCGGGAGCAGACCCGGCGCGAGCACCTGGTCGAGCTGCAAACGGTGTTTTGCTTCCAGCCGTTCACCATGAGCCACTACCGGCAGGCCGTGCACACGCTGACCGACCTGGCCATGCAAACCGACAAAGGCATCGTGCTGGCTAGCACCTTGGTTGAGCATCTGCGGCGACAGTCGATCATCCTGCCCGCGCTCAACGCCATCGAGCGCGCTAGCGCCGAGGCCATCACTCGCGCCAACCGGCGCATCTATGATGCCTTGGCCGAACCACTGTCGGACACGCATCGCCGCCGCCTCGACGATCTGCTCAGGCGCCGGGACAACGGCAAGACGACCTGGCTGGCCTGGCTGCGCCAGTCGCCGGTTAAACCGAACTCGCGGCACATGCTGGAACACATCGAACGCCTCAAGGCGTGGCAGGCGCTCGATCTGCCTTCCGGTATCGAGCGGTCGGTGCACCAGAACCGCCTGCTCAAGATCGCCCGTGAGGGTGGCCAGATGACGCCCGCCGACTTAGCCAAGTTCGAGCCGCAACGGCGCTACGCCACCCTCGTGGCGCTGGCCATCGAGGGCATGGCCACGGTCACCGACGAAATCATCGACTTGCACGACCGCATCCTGGGCAAGCTGTTCAACGCCGCCAAGAACAAGCATCAGCAGCAGTTTCAGGCATCCGGCAAGGCGATCAACGCCAAGGTGCGGCTGTTCGGGCGCATCGGCCAGGCGCTGATCGAGGCCAAGCAAGCTGGCCGCGATCCGTTCGCCGCCATCGAGGCCGTCATGTCCTGGGATGCCTTCGCCGAAAGCGTCACCGAGGCGCAGAAGCTCGCTCAGCCCGATGACTTCGATTTCCTGCACCGCATCGGCGAAAGTTACGCCACCTTGCGCCGCTACGCGCCGGAATTCCTTGCCGTGCTCAAGCTGCGGGCCGCACCCGCCGCCAAGAACGTGCTCGATGCCATCGAGGTACTGCGTGGCATGAACACCGACAACGCCCGCAAAGTGCCTGCCGATGCCCCGACCGACTTCATCAAGCCGCGCTGGCAGAAGCTGGTGATGACTGACGCGGGTATCGACCGGCGCTACTACGAGCTGTGCGCGCTGTCCGAGCTGAAGAACTCGCTGCGCTCGGGCGACATCTGGGTGCAGGGATCGCGCCAGTTCAAGGACTTCGAGGACTACCTGGTGCCGCCCGCGAAGTTCGCCAGCCTCAAGCAGTCCAGCGCATTGCCGCTGGCCGTGGCCACCGACTGCGACCGGTACCTGCACGACCGCCTGACGCTGCTTGAAGCGCAGCTTGCCACGGTCAACCGCATGGCAGCGGCCAACGACCTGCCGAATGCGATCATCACCGAGTCGGGCCTGAAGATCACGCCGCTGGATGCGGCGGTACCCGACACCGCGCAGGCGCTGATCGACCAGACAGCCATGATCCTGCCACACGTCAAGATCACCGAACTGCTGCTCGAAGTCGATGAGTGGACGGGCTTCACCCGCCACTTCACGCACCTGAAATCGGGCGATCTGGCCAAGGACAAAATCTGCTGTTGACCACCATCCTGGCCGACGCGATCAACCTGGGCCTGACCAAGATGGCCGAGTCCTGCCCCGGCACGACCTACGCCAAGCTCGCCTGGCTAAAAGCCTGGCATACCCGCGACGAAACCTATTCGACAGCGCTGGCCGAGTTGGTGAACGCCCAATTCCGGCATCCCTTCGCCGAACACTGGGGCGACGGCACCACGTCATCGTCGGACGGCCAGAACTTCCGAACCGGGAGCAAGGCCGAGAGTACCGGTCACATCAACCCGAAATATGGCAGCAGCCCTGGGCGAACCTTCTACACCCATATATCCGACCAGTACGCGCCGTTCCACACCAAGGTGGTCAATGTCGGCGTGCGCGACTCGACCTATGTACTTGACGGCCTGCTGTACCACGAGTCCGACCTGCGCATCGAGGAACACTACACCGACACGGCAGGCTTCACCGATCACGTCTTTGCCCTGATGCATCTCCTGGGCTTCCGCTTTGCGCCGCGCATCCGTGACCTGGGCGACACCAAGCTGTTCATCCCCAAGGGGGATACCGCCTATGACGCGCTCAAACCGATGATTAGCAGCGACAGGCTGAACATCAAGGCTATTCGTGCCCACTGGGATGAAATTCTGCGGCTGGCGACCTCGATCAAGCAGGGCACGGTGACAGCCTCGCTGATGCTTCGGAAACTCGGCAGCTATCCGCGCCAGAACGGCTTAGCCATCGCCCTGCGCGAGCTGGGGCGCATCGAACGCACGCTGTTCATCCTGGACTGGTTGCAAAGCGTGGAGCTGCGCCGCCGCGTCCACGCTGGACTGAACAAGGGCGAAGCGCGCAACGCGCTGGCCCGCGCCGTATTCTTCAACCGTCTGGGCGAAATCCGCGACCGCAGCTTCGAGCAGCAGCGCTACCGGGCCAGCGGCCTCAACCTGGTGACGGCGGCCGTCGTGTTGTGGAACACGGTCTATCTGGAGCGCGCAGCACATGCGTTGCGTGGCAACGGGCATGCTGTCGATGACGCGCTATTGCAATACCTGTCGCCGCTCGGCTGGGAACACATCAACCTGACCGGCGATTACCTCTGGCGCAGCAGCGCCAAGATCGGCGCGGGCAAGTTCAGGCCGCTACGACCGTTGCAACCGGCTTAGCGTGCTTTATTTTCCGTTTTCTGAGGCGACCCCGAGAAGGGCTTCCCGACTCTCAATGCGTTGGTATGGCATAGGCCACGCCAAGCTGAGCGGCCAACTCAGCAAGGCGTCGATCTGCAGTCCAAAGCAAAGCGCCTGGTGTGATTAGCGTCGAGGCGAGCAGCGATAGATCGACCAAGCCGCAGCCCTTACCGAATAGCTTGTTCTTCTCAAGGAAGGCCAAAGTCTCGGGAATTGAAGCTTCCTGGCTCGGCCGCAGCATGGCCAGGGCTGCGAGCGTATCGGCACGCGGCGCTGGCGGCGTGCCGCAGGCCAACTCTGCATGCACCATGGGATGCATCAGCACGCTGTCTTGCAACAGGAGCTCCTGCAGGTGAATGTCGGCCTCCCGAAAATGCCTCACCCACACCGATGTATCGACTAGAACGGACACCGGCATCAGCGAGAGCCTTCTGCCTCTGCCGCGCTGCCACGGCGTGGCACGTCAGGCATGTCTGGCGCGCTTCCGCCCAGGGCAGCCAAGCGCTTGCCTGCCTCGACGCGAGTGAAGGTCTCAAGTGCCAGGCGTACCAGTTCAGGCACAGCAATACCGGGCGCTGCAACAGCGCGGGCACGGTTCACGACTTCGTCGTCGATCGTAAAGGTCGATCTCATGGCTACTCCTTTAACATCAAGTTTGATGCATTGTCGCATCAAATGGGATGTTTGCGAATGATAATTTGTATTGCACAATACAAATATGACCCAGCAGCCAAACCAGCTTGACCTTGTGCCCACGCCCTCACCCCGCTTGGCACCTACGCAGGAAACCTACAACGAGCTGCAGATGGCCTACGACCATTTCAACGAGCGGCTGTTTGGGGGGCAGCTCCCGAGTTGCTTGATTACGCTGCAGCGGGAAAAGCGGACTTTCGGCTACTTCTGTGCAGCTCGCTTTGCCTCGTTGGACGGCTCAACCACAGATGAGATCGCGATGAATCCGACCTACTTTGCGGTCGTACCGATCATCGAAACACTCCAGACCCAAGTCCATGAAATGACGCACTTGTGGCAGCACCACTTTGGCAAGCCAGGCCGAGGCCGCTATCACAACGAGGAATGGGCACGAAAGATGGAAAGCATTGGGCTCATGCCCTCTTCTACCGGGCAACCTGGTGGTGCGCGAACCGGTGATAGCATGGCGGACTACGCCGTCGAGGGTGGCCGCTTCCTGGCTGCATGCGACGAGCTGCTGACCGCGAATTTCACACTCAGCTGGTACGACCGATTCCCCTCTGCAGATCATGTAATCGCTGGCCAAGCCAGCATGGCCAACCACATTCAAGGCATCGAAGGGACCAAGCCTCCAATGGCCAGCATCCCTGCCCTCGCCGAGGCAGTGAAGCCCACGGGCTTAGCTGTTGCCGCCACTGCAGGGGAAGACGGAGTGCTTACTACGCCCGCCAACAGATCCAATCGGGTGAAATACAGCTGCAGCGGATGCAAGAATCCGGTCTCAGTGTGGGGAAAGCCGGGCATTAAGCTGATATGTGGTGAGTGCAGAAAAAGTTTTGACGTTCAATAAATCATCAACGACTGGAGATTCATCGAGCGCGCACATAAACTTCGCTCGTTTGACCGGACTGGCTAACATCTGCCTGCATTCCATTCTGGCTTGCCTTAGAAAGAACAACTGACAATCATTCGGTTTCCTGTATGGGGACCGACTGGACTGCCCCGCTACAGTAGATAATTCCCAGCCTCTTGCCCAGGCACGCTCAAACGTTTTGAGAGCAGTCCGGCACCATCAAGCTCAGTGCTTGTATTCACCCGATGAATGACCCCGAGGCATTGAGCGAAACGGCCGCGTAAGTAGACTGAAAATCACCAATGCAACCGCTACCTTCTTAAACGCAGTGCATTGAAGATTACAGACGCCGAACTCAGGCTCATAGCGAGTGCTGCGATCATTGGCGACAGAAGCCACCCTGTGAACGGATACAGAACTCCCGCAGCAATCGGTACACCAATTCCGTTGTAGACGAAGGCAAATAGCAAGTTCTGACGCATGTTCCGTACTGTGTCAGTTGAAATTTCACGTGACTGTGCAATGCCACGCAAATCACCCTTGACCAGCGTGATCTGACCGCTGTTCATTGCTACGTCAGTCCCTGTTCCCATGGCTACACCTACATCAGCTTTTGCCAAGGCCGGCGCATCGTTGATCCCGTCACCAGCCATGGCAACCACATGGCCTTCACTTTGCAATCGCTCCACGAGAGCTAGCTTGTCGGCGGGCTTGACTTCGCCATGGACTTCATCAATTCCAAGCTTGGCACCAACAGCCTTGGCTGTGGTCAGACCATCTCCCGTTGCCATGACAATTCGCAAGCCGCTTGCATGAAGCGTTTGAATAGCATCCAAAGTGCTAGCTTTGATAGGGTCTGTTACTGCCAGGATGCCTGCGAACTTCCCATCAGCCGCTAAATGCATGATGCTTGCACCCTCTCCTCGCAGGCGTTCTCCGTCCGCTTGCAAGGAAGATACAGAAACGCCTTCTTGAGCCATCAGTGCGGTGTTGCCTAATGCCAAGCGCCGCCCCTCAACGGTTCCACGTACACCAATACCGCTGGCGGAATCGAAGTCCACAGGTTTAGCGAGTTGCAAGCCTTGTTCGCGTGCAGCTCGGACGATGGCATCCGCAAGCGGATGCTCGCTACCCTGATCCAAGCTAGCGGCAAGCCTCAAAACTTCGTCAGCCGTGAAATCTGGAGCAGGAATCGCTTTATCGAATGCAGGCCGACCTTCTGTCAGGGTGCCCGTTTTATCTACGATGAGCGTATCCACTTCACGCATTTTTTCGATGGCGCCTGCGTCACGGAACAAAACGCCTTGTTCTGCAGCGCGCCCTGTGGCCACCATTACTGACATGGGTGTGGCCAAACCTAGCGCGCATGGGCAGGCGATGATGAGTACCGCGACGGCATTGATCAACCCAAACACCCAACTGGGCTCTGGGCCAAAAATTCCCCAGACGAAGAAGGTGACTACAGCGACTAGCACGACAACCATAACGAACTTTCCAGCCACTACGTCGGCCATTCGCTGCATCGGTGCCTTCGACCGTTGGGCCGATGCAACCATCTGAACGATCTGGGAAAGCATGGTGGCAGCCCCCACCTTTTCTGACCTCATGACCAGAGCTCCACTCGTATTGAGTGTGGCGCCGATCAGTTTGTCGTCAACGCGCTTTGTCACAGGTATTGGCTCGCCCGTGAGCATCGATTCATCAACGGCGCTTTGACCTTCCGTGACAATGCCATCCACGGGTACTTTCTCGCCTGGACGTACGCGCAGCAGGTCTCCGACATGCACGTGGCTGAGTGGAACATCTTCCTCACTGCCATCTGCATTGATACGCCTTGCCGTCTTAGGAGCTAGGCTAAGCAATGATTTGATAGCGGCCGAGGTTTGAGAACGAGCCTTCAGTTCGATGATCTGCCCCAACATGGTCAAAGAAATGATGACTACCGCTGCCTCGTAATAAACCGCTACACGACCCATGGATACGAACGAGTCGGGAAACACGTCGGGTGCCAGCGTCGCTACGAGGCTGTAGACAAAGGCGGCTCCCGATCCCAAGCTGATCAACGTCCACATGTTCGGGCTGCGGTGGATGATTGACTGCCAGCCTCGAACAAAAAAGGGCCAGCCCGTCCATAGCACCACGGGCAGGGAAAGTGCCAACTCGACCCACGTTTGGGTCTGCATAGTGAACCAGCCGAACTTGTGTCCGAACATGGCCAGAGTGGTAACAATCAGCGTGAGTGGCAGCGTCCACCAGAATCGCCGTTGGAAGTCTTGCAACTCACTGTTGTCCTCTTCTCCAACCGGGATCAGTGGCTCCAAGGTCATTCCGCACTTGGGGCAGTTTCCGGGATGATCTTGCCGAACCTCCGGATGCATCGGGCAGGTATAGATCGTTCCGCCCGGAACCACGCCCGAGTCATCAAACGATTTCTGATCTGAATGACTTGCAGCCACGTGAGCATGTTCGTGCGAGCTGCGTAACTGGGCCTCAGGTACCAAATGCATTTGGCACTTGGGGCAGCGCCCCGGATGATATTGATGGACTTCAGGATGCATTGGGCATACATAGACTGTGTCCCCTCCTGCGTGATCAGCCTGCTCGTTACTCGATATGAATTGCGCAGGGCCCCGAGCAAATTTTTGCTGGCAACCGTCACTGCAGAAGCGATAGATCCGTCCTTCGTGAACTATCCGATGGGCCGACTGTGGAGAGACAGTCATGCCGCAAACAGGATCTTGCAAAGGCTCGGCGTCAGTTTTGGTGTTTTCCAACTCTACTGATTCTGAAGAAGATCGATGCTGATGATGTTGCATGCAGATGGCCCTTCGCGATGTTGGATCGATTCTTGGCTCTTACACCATGTGAATGTCAAGCCAGAATCTGCTTGAGAAATAACTCTGTCCACCTCTTCTGAGGTACCGCAACCTGAGTACGGTGCTTGTGGCCATCTCAATCCAAGAAATGATTCTGGGGTTGAGGTGGCCTTTGTCATGACTACATGGCACGGAGATCATCCAAGCATGAATCCTCCGAAGCGATGCACCCTTCCTCTCCGTGTGCAGTCCCCGTGTCAGCTGTCGGTGGGTGATCTAAAGGTTCAAATTCCTTTTGGCGAAAGAATCCCTAACCAAGCCACACTCGCCAAAACCAGAACTGCCAGTGTTGCTTCCATGAACAGGCTCTGGCGTAGCTTAGAGACTGCTTGCGCACGATTCCCTGAGCCCAATGATGCCTCCAGACTTGGACTAAGCCGGAATCGATTTGCTGCTGCCAATGCAAGCATTCCGAGAACCAGCATTAGCTTGCCTAGCAGCAACTGACCATAGAGTGTTGAAACAAGCGGATCAAGCGAAGGCCCTGCGATCAATACATAGTTGACTACGCCACTGGCTGCAAGAACGAAAACGATCAGAGTTCCGACATGGGCAAAGCCGTTTGATGTGCGGCTCAATATGGCTACGGTGTCCTGTGTCGCATTTGCCCTACTTGTGGCTAAGATCAAAAAAGCAAGCAACGCGCCGACCCATGCACCTGCTGCCCAGAGGTGGGAGATGTCTGAAGCAAGGTGGATGTATCCACGCATTCCGTCGTCCATCGCTCCATGACCAGCCCAGGCCAGTGTCGCCAGCGCTACACCGCTAGATACGGACATGGCAACGAAGCGAAACGTTGGATTGAACTTCACTAGGGCAATCAAGATGCAAAGCGCTAGCGCAAGAATACGAATGCACCAAGCAAGGCCCATGTGAGTGCCGGTGATGAGCATCTCGAAGATATGCGTTGACAACTCGGAGTAAGTTTGCGCACCGGACATGGCCTTGGCAAGGACTGTCATGCCAATCACTGACAGTCCAATCCCGATTACTGCACATACACCAACGCAAACGCGATAGCGACGCGCAATTGCCAAGGATCGCTCGTCGTGGCCAAGGGCATAGACGCTGAACATGGCGACGCCAAAACCTGCAGCCATGTCCAGATACAGCGCAAGGCGCAATACGATGGTGAACCAATCCTCGGCCATTTGCTTACTTCACCTGGAATGTGACGTTGCCATTGATAGGGTGTGTGTCTGACGACACTGCACGCCAATCCACGCGATAGGCACCGGGTTGAAGCGTCTGAGCGGGAGTAATGACCATGGTTTTGCCATCGCTAGCGCCAGAGACGCTTGCGCTGACCTTCATTGCGCCGTGGTTCGGCATTCCGGGCATCCCCGTCATGATCAAGTTCGCTGCCGAGAACTGAGGAACCAGCGTTTCCGAGAACTTCAACTCAATCGTGGCAGGTGCCGCGACCTGCGACTTATCCGCAGGAGAGGAGGAAACTAACGAAGGATGTGCAAATGCTGCGGAAGCGAACAGTGTTGCGGCAATTGGCGCGATGAACTTAGCGACCAGGTTTGAGCGGTTCATGAGAGACTCCTATCTAAGTGTGATGGTGGTTTGAAAACAGATGTCGAATCTAGGTCTGTAGAGTTGGCGCTCCCAAGGACGCGCCAACTAGGAAGGGGACATTGGTCTGGCTAGAACCAGAAGCGGACACCGGCCACCCATCGTGTTTGTTGAGCACGGCCGCCGTCTGCACGAACGAGATCTGCGGTTCGCCCGAAACTGCCCGCACGTTCGACGCCGATATATGGAGCGAACTGACGGCTGAACTCGTAGCGCAGTCGCAAGCCCGCAGATGCTTCGGCTAGGCCCTTGCCGATGTGGCGCTCTGGATCATCCTTGCCGTAAAACTGCATTTCAGCTCTAGGCTCAAGGATCAGGCGCTGAGTCAGCAATAGTTCGTAGCTTGCATTTAGGCGAAGCGCAGTTCTGCCGCCACTGCCAACATAGGCTGTGGCCTCCAGCTCGAACCAGTAAGGGGCTAGGCCCTGTACACCAAATGCCAGCCATTGACGGCTAGGTCCCACGCCGTTGTCTAAGCGCAGACCAAGCTGTGTATCCCAATAGGTTGTGGCAGCACGGCTCCATAGCAGTTCGGTGCGAGACTCTTCGAGCTTTCCTTTGGCGACGTCACCTTCTGCCTTCAAGACAGCTTTGTTGTATGAGGTCCCGTACCATGCTTGCAAGTCATAGGCCGTTGAATCATCACCTCTGCGTGAAAAACGGCGTTCCAGGGTCTCACCACGCAGCGAGGCAAAGGTATGCTCGTCCGCAAGCATCAAGCGCGGGACGCCAGGCACCGCGTAATCGCCCGATCCCAAGGTCAACCCATTGGAATACCCATGTGGGTCGCGAGCATCTGGAGGTGCGGATCCCCCTTGCATCTGCATGCTGCCGTGATCCATCGCAGGGCCGCTTGCAGCGCTGCCAGTCATAGCACCATGACCTGCATGTGGATCAGCTGCAGTTGTGGCAGGGCTTGCCGGTGCTTCCATTTGCATATTCGCTTGGCCATGCGATGAATGGTCGCTTTGCGCCTGGGCCGCAATACTCACCAGAGCGAGGAGCGCAGTGGACAATGCACGAATAGGGAGTGCTTTGGACATTTTTGATCTTCCTTGTGAGGTTTGTTCAAGACACTACGACTTCGCGGAACATGCCTGCATCCATGTGGAACATCAGGTGGCAATGCCATGCCCAGCGCCCCAGAGCATCTGCCGTCACCAAGAAGCTGATGCGTTGTGCAGGCTGTACTGGCAAGGTGTGTCGACGGGCGAGGAATCGACCATCAGGGCTCTCCAGTTCACTCCACATCCCATGCAAGTGCATAGGGTGAGTCATCATCGTGTCGTTGTGCAGGATGACTCGCAAACGCTCGCCGTGACGGAAGTGAACAGGCGTTGATTGCCCGAACTCCAATCCATCAAGAGACCAGGAATATCGCTCCATATTCCCCGTCAGGTGCAACTCCACCTCTCGTCCAGGACCGCGCGAGTCCATCGGACCTGAAGGTGTATGCAGATCTGCCAAGGTCAGCACCCGTCTGCCGTTATTGCGCAGACCGATACCGGGATCGTCAAGATTGGTGCGGGCCATATCGACTCGCATATCTGTTCTTGCGCCATATTCAGTGCGAGCATGGCGTGCGGTGGTGCTGGGCACTGCCAAGCTCCCAGCAGGCTTGGCATGCTGACTATGGTCCATCGCCATACCACCGTGATTCATGCCGGCCATCGCACCATGATCCATGCCGGCCATTGCCCCCGACATACCAGCCATCCCGGCCATACCCGTCATCCCAGACATGCCGGTCATCCCAGACATGCCGGTCATCCCAGACATGCCGGTCATCCCAGACATGCCGGTCATGTCCATGTCGGCTCCAGAACTGCCATGGCTCATGGCGCCCATCATGTCGCTCATACCCAGCCATTCGACGGGATCGAGTGCGGGGACTGGAGCCTGCAGGCCTTCGCGCACTGCTAACGTAGCGCGTGCGTAGCCTGTTCGGTCCATCGACTGGGCAAAAATCGTATAGGCGTCATCACGTGGCTCGACAATCACGTCTATGGTTTCGCCAGGGCCGAATCGGAATTCATCGACAGTCACAGGCTCTACGTCGACACCGTCAACATGAACCACCGTGAGCTTCAGGCCCGGTATACGTACGTCATAGAAGGTATTGCCCGCGCCGTTGACCATGCGCAGCCGGACACGCTCGCCCGGACGGAAAAGAGCAGTCCAATTGCCTGCAGGTGTGACGCCATTTGCGAGGTAGGTCAGGGTCGCAGAAGAGAGGTCGGCTAAATCCGTTGGATTCATGCGCATCTCGTTCCACATCTTGCGCTTGTCTAATGCCGCTGACACGCCATCACGCGATGCATCACGGAAGAAATCAAAGACCGTGGGCTGGTTGTAGTTGTAGTAGTCGCCCTGAACCTTGAGCTTTGCGAAAACGCGCATGGGGTCTTCGTCAGTCCAGTCAGAGAAGAGCACGACATGATCACGATCTGCACGGATAGTCTCAGGTCCTGCGGGATCAATGATGATCGCTCCATACATGCCGGTGAGTTCCTGCATGCCTGAATGTGAGTGATACCAGTAGGAACCGCTTTGCTGAACCTTGAAACGGTAGGTAAACGTCTCTCCAGGAGGAATGCCCGCAAAGCTGATGCCTGGAACTCCGTCCATCTGGTAGGGCAAGATAATGCCGTGCCAATGAATAGAAGTGGCCTCGCGCAGCTTGTTCGTGACGCGAATCGTCACCGTCTCCCCCTCTCGCCAGCGCAGGGTTGGTGCAGGAAGCGATCCATTGATCGTTGTCGCCATCCCTGGCTTGCCCGTAAAGTTCACGGCGGACTCGGCGATCACCAAATCGAACTCGTTACCCTTCAGCACCGGAGCGGCCCCGCGGACTGTGGAGCTCTGCTGTGCGAATGCCATGAGCGACTGCGTTGACAGGCCCGCCAGAACGCCTCCTGCGGCCAGCCCCTGAACGAAGCGCCGACGAGAGAACCCTTGAGTGGGAGTGACAAAAAATGGCGAATGACGCGGCATAGGGTGAAATCCTCCAGAGCTTCCAAGAAATTCGTTTTCGGCGACGCTTGCCTGATGCAATGAGCGCTCGATATGTTCAGTATGCTAGGGCGTGCTGAATTTCGGAGGAGTGACTCATTCATTACATTCATGTAATGCTCGCGTCATGTTTGGTGCGACGGAGGGCTTCTATCCAGAAATGCCTTCGATGCAGTCAAAAGGTTCACTCTGCTAGCCACGCTTGATGACTTCCCAGGAAGGAACAACGAGGCAGTGTTGGCCTTTCTATCGCCAGGATTTCAGGAACATTACATTTTTCTTATCTTCATGTCAGAGGGCTTCAAACTCGGCACACTCTTGATCGTCCACTGCAGCGGAGCGAGTACATGAGGATTTTGATTGTTGAAGATGAGCCTAAAACAGGTGAGTACCTGCGCCAGGGATTGACCGAGGCTGGCTACATTGCTGACCTCGTCCCAAATGGCTCAGACGGCTTACATCTGGCTTTGCAAGGGGAGTACTCCTTGGTGATCTTGGATGTTATGCTGCCGGGCCTCAATGGTTGGCAGGTGCTCCAGTCTTTGCGTGATCGAGGACTACATATGCCGGTCCTGTTTCTTACTGCACGGGACCATGTCGAGGACCGTGTCAAAGGACTAGAGCTCGGCGCTGATGATTACCTGGTAAAGCCGTTTTCTTTCGCAGAACTACTCGCCAGAGTTCGCATCATTCTTAGACGTGGACATCCGGCCAACGAAGGTACTACTCTGACTGTTGCAGATCTCGAGCTAGACCTGCTGCGTCGTCGCGTATCTCGCAATGGCAAACGTGTTGACCTCACAGCCAAAGAGTTCGGACTCTTAGAGTTGCTGATGCGCCGACATGGTGAAGTGCTGCCACGTTCATTGATCGCATCGCAGGTATGGGACATGAATTTCGACAGCGACACCAACGTCATTGAGGTGGCCATGCGCCGTCTGCGAGCCAAAATTGACGAAGGCCACTCGATCAAACTGATCCAGACCGTACGGGGAATGGGCTATGTGCTTGATGTCCCCGAGGAGGAATAGGTGCAGCGTCTCACTCGCAAGGTAAAGCTTTCTTTAACGAGTCGCTTGGCCCTCTGTTTCACGGTTGTTGCGGCAGCCGTAGTGCTAGGTTTAGGCGGCCTATTCCTAGTCGTTACAGAAGAGCATTTCGTGGAATTGGACCGAATGACGCTTCAGGACAAGCGCCATTTGATCGAGAAAATTCTCCAGAACACGAAGTCGGTCGATGATGCTCGTTGGCGTTTAAATGAGGCACTGAACTATCACGAGGATCTTCAAGTCCAGGTGAAAGATGCCCAAGGAGAAACCGTATTTCAATCGCCCGCATCCGGCTTTGCAGTGCCGGATCGCAACTCGGCTTCTATCGACAAGGAAGGATCGTTTGGGGTGTGGCGGCATGCAGACGCAGAATTCCACATCTTGAGCTTTGAGACGCTACCGGCCTACGCACCGTCACCATTAAAGGTACTGATCGCAGCAGACACCAAGCATCACATTCAATTCCTCAACGGAATTCGCACAAGCTTTGCCATTTATGTGATCGCAGCAATTTTGCTGTGCTCACTTCTGTCTTGGCTCGCCGCTCGACAAGGGCTGGCACCGCTGCGAGAGATGAAATCACGTGCGGCCGTTGTGACGGGACAGAAGATGAGTGAACGCATGCCGGTCCAGGCTGTACCCGTAGAAATGGCCGATTTGGCGCATGAGCTCAATCGCATGCTGGATCGGTTGCAGGACGATTTTCAGCGACTGACAGATTTCGCGTCTGATCTGGCCCATGAACTACGCACGCCCATCAGCAACCTGTTGACGCAGACTCAGGTTGTGCTGGCATCCAAGCGTGACGCCGCGACATACCGAGACATTCTTGCCTCTAATGCCGAAGAGTTTCAGCGTTTGGCTCGTATGGTGTCAGACATGCTTTTTCTGGCCAAAACTGAACGGGGCGTAAGCCTGCCGCGCAAGGAGCAATTTTCGGCACAGCAAGAATCGTATGCATTGCTGGAGTTCTACGAGGCTGTCGCTGAAGAAAAGCAAATTCATTTGAAGTTAAAAGGCGATGGACTCGTTGATGGTGATCGACTGATGTTCCATCGTGCTGTGAGTAATTTGCTATCTAATGCTTTGCGCTACACGCCGCATGCAGGCATGGTCACCATCGACATTGAGACCGCAGCTTCCTGGACACTTGTCACTGTGGAAAATACAGGGCAGGACATTGATCCCAAAGTCCTGCCCAGGTTATTTGACCGCTTCTACCGAGCTGACCCTTCCAGGGCTCATCCGGACTCAGACGGTAGCGGATTGGGTTTGGCCATCACCCGAGCAATTGCCGAAGCTCATGGAGGCTCCATTACCGCCACTTCAGCCGATGGACGAACTCGCTTCACCTTGAAATTCCCCACTCCGCAGCCGACTTCCTAAGCAGATCAGAAAACAGGCTTTTCTTGAAAGCAAGAAGACACTATCCGCAGCAAGATGTCTTTGCTGAAGTTGAGCCGCAGCATTTCGTCTGCGGCTTCTCAGCATTTGCCTGCTCGGCTTCGGCTAACGCCAATAATTCTGGAGTGTATCCAGCGGTCTGGATGGCCAACATGTAGTCGGCGTCGCTCAGATCGCCAGAGACTTGCACCGTTTTATCTCGCGCATTCACTCCGATCTTTGCTTCATCATCGATCGCCAAAATGGAGCGCTGAATCCGCGCGGCACAGGCACCACATTTCATGTCATTGATGCGAAAAATAGCCATTACGTACTCCTTTAAAGCTTGTGGCTAAAGTTTCATCCTTCACATGATGTGAATGTCAAGTATCTGTCTGCACATGCACTGGAGCACGCTGTGTACGTCAACTACGTTGGTCTTCGCTTTTCGCTTTGGGTTTATTGGTATGCAGATTTGGGGTAAGAGCTGCCGCGAAAAAGCTGACAACAATGTCACCGGACAGACCTGATTTTGTTGGGCTCCGACTCCTAAGATCAACCCATCTTCTCCTCACCTTGATCAAGGTCCAGGAGATGTGTTCATCAACTGTCTTAGGAGCCAACCATGTCTCAAAACCGCATCTCCATTTCCTCCGTACTCGCAAGCGTTGCTGCCGTTGTCACCCTGGCTCTTCCTGGAATGGCCTCTGCAGCCTACGAGCATCCAGCCAACAATGAACAAGGCGTGATCGTGCATCCGCAGCACTTTGAAAGCCAGAAAACCCGAGCTCAAGTCAAGGCAGAGACTGAAGCCGCCATGAAGCAGGGCCGCCTTTCTTACGGTGAAAGCAATTTCCCACGTGGAACTCCCGAGACAGGATCGAGCAAAACCCGCGAGCAAGTGATCAACGAAACGCGTAATGAATCGCCAGCTGCGCGAGATGCTCGCCTCCAATCATTTGCAGGCTGATCTCCATCAAAGACGCATGCATCGCGGATGCAGCTCTTTCCTGCATTTTTGTTCCGATCTACCGCAGAGGCCTCAAGCAACAGAGGCCTCTGCATGTAGAACATCAGCTTGAGCGAACTACAAATTTCCCGGAAGAATTTCGGCCCAGATGATCGCAATCATCACTTAGGCGGGCGACACTGGGTTCAACGATGCGCGGACTCACCGAGGCGGATATCGCTACCGAGCATCACATTGCATGTTTCCTCATCCATTAACTTGAGGATGGGACAGGACACCGCCTTCTTCAGAACTGAGTTGTGCATACGGTGTCGCGCTTCCTTCAGACACAGCTGTAGCGTTTGCTCCTAGGATGCGAGTTAACCACTGGCTTGCCGAAGATCTGTAGCATTTAAAGATCGGTAGCAACGTATGGCCTTCACCGCGTACCCCTGGTAGATTGACTACACTAACTGCTGCCATGCTACGAAGTCGCATTCACCGCCTATCCACCGCAGTCCTTGTGGTGCTTTCGCTGCTGTTCGCACAGCTGGCGTTGGCGGGTTACGTCTGCCCACAGGAGGAAGGCGTTGATGCAATGACGGCAAGGATGGAGGCCGGCATACCATGCGAAGGTATGGACCAACAGCAACCGGTTCTGTGTCATCAGTACACCAATGCCCCGGATGTGACCTTCGAAGCAGTCAAACTGCCCGTGGCGTCATTACCTGCCATCGTGCAGGTGTTGGAGCTGCCGCTAGTGCTCGAATTTGATGCTGCACTTGCAGTGTCCTGGCCCATCACCTTGGAGGTTCGACCGCCTCCGGACCCTCTTTTTCTCTCTACTCTCAGACTCAGAGTCTGATCACTCCGTCGACTGACTGGTGCTGGCGTGGCTTGTCCATACGCCGGCAATGCCCTCGTTCGTCCACGGAGTTTCCATGTCCCCTATTTTTTTGCGAGCAGCCTCCTTGGCTGCCGTATTTCTGCCGGCCGTTGCTGCTGCAGAATCGATTTCATTCGACCAGGCAATAAGCTTGGCCGTCCAACGCTCCGAAGCAGCCCGCGCAGCCCAGGCGGCGATGCAAGGCTCTGTCCATTCCATACAGGCTGCGGGTCAGTTGCCAGATCCCATGCTGCGGGCCGGCATCGACAATTTGCCGGTTACCGGCTCAGACCGCTTCAGCGGTACCCGTGAGTCCATGACGATGAAGCGCATCGGTATCAGCCAAGAGTGGCTCTCCGCCGATAAACGAGCCGCACGCGAAGGTGCGGCTCGTGCACGGGCCGACCGCGATGCCGTACAAAAAGACATTGCCGAAGCCGAGGCTCGCCTGCAGGTCAGCATGGCGTATGTCGATGCTTGGTTCGCCACTGAAGCACTCAAGCTAACCACACAAACCGAGCATCACTTGCACGAGGAGCTGAATGCGGCAAAAAGCCGCATAGCAGCTGCCACAGGCAACAGCGCAGAAGCGTTGCAGCTCCTATCCGCCAAAGGGATTGCAGAGGATGAAAGCGAAGAGGTTCGCCAACAACAGTCTGCAGCCATGGTCAGTCTGCAACGCTGGATCGGCATTCTTCCCGATGCCCTCAACAAGCCACCTGCCTTCCCTGCTCCCGAGGAATGGGACTACGTGGCGAGATATCCAGCCGTCGCAGGCTTAAAAAGCGACGTCGAAATTGCTCGCCAGAGTGCAAACGTCGCAGCCAAGGAGCGCTCTCCCAACTGGACCTGGGAAGTGTCCTACGGCCAGCGCACTGGCTATTCCGATTTGGTTTCAGTCGGCGTCAGCATCCCGCTCCAAATCGCACCAAGCCAGCGCCAAGACCGCGAAACCTCGGCCAAGCTGGCCATGGTCGACAAAGCAGAGGCTGACCTGACGGAGGGAATGCGCGCAGCCATGGCCGATTACCGCACCTTGACTAGCGACGCCGCGCGCCTGCAGCAGCGTATCGAGAGATACCAAGGCTCCGTAGTGACTCCGGCCAGACAGCGCACTTCCGCCGCCCTGGCCGCCTACCGCTCAAATCAATTGGCCCTGACCGCCGTGTTTGAGGCACGACATGCCGAGGTCGAAGCTCAGAGAAAACTCCTCGCACTGCAGCGTGATTTGGTACGTACGCAGGCCCAACTGAACCTCAAACCCATCGCTCATGGAGGTGCCCAATGAAGCGCACAGCACTGGTCACTTCATTGGTTACGGCAGGCGTACTGCTGGCAGCCGGTGGCTTCTTTATTGGCCGCTTGACCTCCGAAGGCGCTGCCCCCCAGGCCGTAGCCGCCTCGGAATCCAAGGCTCCCACAGGCGAGCGCAAGATTCTCTACTGGCATGACCCCATGGTGCCGGGACCACGCTTTGACAAGCCCGGCAAGTCGCCATTCATGGACATGCAATTGGTGCCCGTCTATGCGGACGATGCCAATGACACAGGTGTCAAAGTCAGCTCAACGGTGCAGCAGAACCTCGGCATCCGGACCACGATGGTCAAGCGAGCCAACATCGGTGCGTCGTTCGATGCCGTTGGAACGGTACAGTTCGATGAGCGTCTGAGTGTCGCTGTCCAGAGCCGTGTTACCGGCTATGTCGAGCATTTGGCAGTACGTGCTCCAATGGAGCAGGTTCGCAAAGGTCAGGCGCTGGCCACCATTTTTGCGCTAGAGTGGCTGGGTCCGCAGAACGAGCTGCTCGCACTCAAGCGCGCAGGTGTGCCCCTGGAACTTATTACGGCAGCACGTGAGCGCATGCGCGCCATGTCCATCCCCGCAGAACTGGTCCGCAAGACTGAGGAAACCGGGGTCGCCCAGGCTCGCTACCCCTTGCAGGCTCCGGTAAATGGCGTGGTGACGGAACTCGGTGTTCGGGAAGGAGCCCAGGTGTCACCTGGCCTGACGTTATTCCGCATCTCCGGCCTGGAAAAGGTCTGGGCCGTAGCTGAAGTGCCGGAGGCACAAGCCGTACGCCTGACGCGTGGCCAGAAGGTCAAGGCCGTTCTGCAAGCCGATGCATCCCAAACCTTCGACGGCGAATTGAAGGAGATCCTACCGCAGGTCAACGCCAGCACGCGCACCTTGCAGGCACGATTCGAGGTCGATAACCGCAGCGGCAAACTGATACCGGGGTTGCTGCTGCGCTTGCAGGTTGGCGGGGCTCCAACCTCTCGCCTGGTCGTGCCTGCTGAAGCCGTCATCCGTACCGGCACCCGTGCATTGGTCATCGTCCGCAAGGAGTCTGACAACTTCGAGCCTCGGGAAATCAAACTGGGCGAGGACTTGGGTGATCAATTGGAGGTGCTGCAAGGCTTGCGCGAAGGCGAGGAAGTAATTACCAGCGGCCAATTCCTGGTGGACTCCGAAGCGCGGCTCAAGTCAGCTCTGGGAGCCATGGAAGCCGGCCAACCCCAACCTGTGCCTGCTACGGCCACCGAAGCCTCGGACATCTACCGCGCCGAGGGCAAGGTGGAAAGCATCGATGACGACGGGATCACGATCTCGCATGGTCCCGTACCCAAACTCAAGTGGCCCGCCATGACAATGAGCTTTGGCAAGGCCGACTCGATAACGCTCACGGGTTTGAAGCCAGGAGATCTGGTGCGCTTCGAGTTCCGAAAAGGCGGGCCCCTAGATTGGGAAGTCGTCTCCGTGCAGAAAAGCGGCAGCGCCGCTGGAACCACCGGAGGCGCCAAGTGATTGCTGCTCTGATCCGTTGGTCCATCACCAACCGCTTTCTAGTGCTGATTGCCACCGCGTTCCTCGTGGCGGTAGGCATCTGGTCGGCATCTCGCACCCCGGTCGATGCATTGCCGGACCTCAGCGACGTACAGGTGATCGTTCGCACCACCTACCCAGGCAAGCCGCCCCAGGTGGTGGAGGACCTCGTGACCTACCCGCTGACCACAACCATGCTGAGCGTACCTGGGGCTAAAACCGTCCGAGGCTATTCGTTCTTTGGCGACTCCTTCGTCTATATCCTGTTTGACGACAAGACCGATCCATACTGGGCACGGTCACGGGTGGTGGAGTATCTGAACCAGGTGCAAAGCCGCTTACCAGTAGGTGCGACAGCCGCGCTAGGCCCGGATGCCACTGGTGTGGGCTGGGTCTACGAGTACGCGCTGGTCGACCGCAGCGGCCATAACGATATTGGACAGCTGAGAGCCCTCAACGACTGGTTTCTGAAATTCGAGCTGAAAACCGTTCCGGATGTGGCAGAAGTCGCCAGCATCGGCGGCATGGTTCGTCAATATCAAGTGGTGCTCGACCCGGACCGAATGCGAGCGCTTGGCGTTACGCAGTCCATGGTCGTGCAGGCCCTGCAGAAGGCCAATCAGTCTTCGGGCGGCTCGGTAGTGGAAATGGCCGAGACCGAGTACATGGTGCGCTCGCGCGGATTCCTTCAATCACTGGAGGACTTCCGAACCATCCCGATCACCCTCAGCGGAGCGACACCCGTGCTGCTGAGAGATGTGGCCATAGTCCAGATAGGCCCGGAAATGCGACGGGGCATCGCCGAACTAGATGGTGAGGGTGAAGTCACGGGAGGGGTAGTGGTCATGCGCTCCGGCAAGAATGCCCGTGCCACTATCGAAGCCGTCAAAGCCAGGCTGGAGACGCTCAAACCCAGTCTGCCCAAAGGCGTTGAGGTGGTGGAAACCTATGACCGCTCCAAACTCATTGATCGTGCAGTCGACAACCTGCGTGTCAAGCTTCTGGAGGAGTTCGCCGTCGTCGCCGTCGTCTGTGCCATCTTCCTATTCCACCTGCGCTCCGCGCTGGTGGCAGTTGTAACACTGCCTATTGGGGTGCTAGCGGCTTTTGGCGTGATGCACTGGCAAGGCGTGAGCGCGAACATTCTCTCGTTGGGCGGTGTGGCCATTGCTCTAGGAGCCATGGTCGATGCCTCGGTGGTCCTGGTCGAAGCTGCGCACAAGCATCTGGAGCACTTTGAAGAACGACATGGACGCCCACCGTCCGTGGCCGAGCGCTGGGAACTGATCGCGCAATCAGCCGTGGAAGTCGGCCCTGCGCTGTTCTTCTCGTTGCTGGTCATCACGTTGTCGTTCCTGCCCGTGTTCACCCTAGAGGCCCAGGAAGGACGGCTGTTCTCACCACTGGCTTTCACCAAGACCTACGCAATGGCTGCTGCTGCTGGATTGTCGGTGACTCTGGTTCCAGTGCTGATGGGATACCTCATTCGAGGACGCATTCCAAAGGAAACTGCGAACCCGATCAATCGCGGCCTGATTGCTCTCTATCGACCGGCCCTTGAGCTAGTCTTGCGCTTCCCTAAAGCAACGCTGCTGGCAGCGGCATTGGCCCTGGCTATCACCGCAATTCCGGTCATGCGGCTGGGCGGTGAGTTCATGCCGCCGCTGGACGAAGGCGATCTGTTGTACATGCCCTCGGCGTTACCTGGTATTTCGGTCTCAAAGGCCGCAGAGTTGTTGCAACAGACAGACCGACTTATCAAGACAGTGCCCGAGGTTCAGCGTGTGTTCGGCAAGGCGGGACGAGCAGATACTGCGACCGATCCTGCGCCGCTGGAGATGTTCGAGACCACGATCCAGTTCAAGCCACGTGAGCAATGGCGTCCTGGCATGACCCCGGAGAAGTTGGTCGAAGAACTGGAACGGGTGGTCAAGGTTCCGGGTCTATCAAACGTGTGGGTGCCCCCGATCCGCAACCGCATCGACATGCTGGCCACCGGG
>NZ_JBCPWO010000027.1:0-28001 GCF_039581385.1 Comamonas sp. A7-5 | reverse complement strand
TGCTTTGATATCCGCAAAGCATCGAAATTCTTGGCTCCTCAACCTGGGCTCGAACCAGGGACCTACGGATTAACAGTCCGGCGCTCTACCGACTGAGCTATTGAGGAAGAAGACCTAGATTATAGGGTGTAAAAATGAGCTCGCAGGAAGTTCATCACAATTTCATTAAATTCTCTGTGCCTGATACCTGAACAGGCCGCATCGTTCACGTGGATTGGCGGCGGCGCTATGCTTTTGATGATTGAACAGTGCGGTGGCCCGGTGGTTGCTGCACGCCGTATTGATATATGACTGTACGTACCATTTTGAAGATGGGTGATCCCCGTCTGCTGAGGCTTGCCAAGCCGGTGACTGAATTTGATACGGATGCGCTGCATCTGCTCCTCAAGGATTTGCTGGATACCATGCATGCTGCCAACGGTGCCGGCCTGGCGGCGCCGCAGATCGGCGAGGATTTGCAGATGGTGGTGTTTGGCTCGGGCGAGCCCAATCCCCGTTATCCGGATGCCCCCATAGTGCCCCGTACCGTGCTGATCAATCCAGTCATCACACCCATCGGTGAAGAGGAGCAGCTGGATTGGGAAGGCTGTCTGTCTGTTCCCGGTCTGCGAGCCATGGTGCCACGCTGGAACAAGGTGCGCTACACCGGCTTTGATATATACGGCGACCCGATTGACCGCACGGTCGAGGGCTTTCACGCGCGCGTGGTCCAGCATGAGTGCGACCACCTCTGGGGCAAGCTCTATCCGATGAGGGTGCGCGATTTCAGCCGTTTCGGTTTTACCGATGTGCTGTTTCCCGGCATCGCTCAGGCCGAGGAAGACTGAGCGGCCACTGACAAGCGCTCCAGATCTCTCTTTTCTCTTCTCTGCTGGATGCAAGACACAACTGGGAATGTGTCTTGCATCCTTTTGTTCTTTATAGAGGGCATGAATGCCTGGTTGGGCATGATCTGTGTCAATTTCCAGTGCCCGATCGCAGCCAATGAGTGTGCTTTTTTGCTTTGGAAAGGTTCTGGTCAGCACTTTGTATACAAAACTGTAGACAATTTTGGTGTCCTGGCAACGTACAGTCTCGACTCATGCCCTTCTGGGTATGGCTTTGATTGCGTAATGGAATAGTCCGTCCGGCGGATGTCCTGCAATCAAGGGAGATTGAAAGACTGACTTGGGTGAATGAAAGAGTGGTTTGCTCTTTTCTATAGGTCGGATCGCTCTCGAAGAAGAGCGACTGGCTGCAGCACAAGGCCTCGCCGGGGTGATCGGAAAAGATCGCTGCCGAAAGAGATGCTGCAAGTCGACCGGACAGAGCGAAAGGCCTCTAGAGCCTTGGTGAGTAGGTAATTTAGGAGACAAAGATGAACGATCAGACCGGAGCATCCAGGGATGCGGCCGTCAAGCGCCCCGAAGATGAGAATCTTGGCGTCACAGCCAACCTCATGTATGGCTTGCAACATGTGTTGACCATGTACGGCGGCATCGTGGCGGTGCCTCTGATCGTCGCTGAAGCGGCTGGCATGTCCGCTGCCGATGCCGGTCTGCTGGTGACCGCCTGCCTGTTCATGGGTGGTGTGGCAACCTTGCTGCAGACCCTGGGCATCCCTTTCTTCGGCTGCCGTCTGCCTCTGGTTCAAGGCGTTTCATTCGCAGGCGTGGCCACCATGGTCAGCATTCTGCACACCGGTGGCGGCATGCAGGGAGTGCTGGGGGCCGTCATGTACGCCTCGGTACTGGGTCTGATCATTGCGCCGGTTTTTTCGCGCATCACCAAATTCTTCCCGCCGCTGGTCAATGGCTGCGTGATCACGGTGATCGGCATGTCGCTGATGCCTGTGGCCGCGCATTGGGCCATGGGCGGCAATGCCAAGTCCGCCGATTACGGCAGCATGGGCAATATCGGTCTGGCCGGTCTGTCGCTGTTCATGGTGCTGCTGTTCAGCAAGCTGGGCAATGCCATGCTGTCGCGCCTGTCGATTCTGGTGGCGATCGTGGTGGGCACCATCACGGCCGTCTTCATCGGCAAGGCCGATTTCTCGCAGGTGTTCAACGGCCCCATTTTTGCGGTGCCTACGCCTTTGCACTTCGGCTGGCCCACTTTCGACATGGCGGCCACCATCTCCATGTTCATCGTGATTCTGGTGATCCTGGTGGAAACCTCGGCCGACGTGCTGGCCGTGGGCGAAATCGTGGACAGCCCCGTGGACGGTCGCCGTCTGGGTGATGGTCTGCGCGCCGACATGCTCTCCAGCATCGTGGCCCCCATCTTTGGCGGCTTCACGCAAAGCGCTTTTGCACAGAACGTGGGTCTGGTGGCGGTGACCGGCATCAAGAGCCGCTTCGTGGTGGCTTTCTCCGGTCTGATCCTGATCGTGTTTGGCGTGCTGCCGGTGATGGGCCGCATCGTGGCCTGCGTGCCTCCCTCCGTGCTGGGCGGCGCCGGCCTGGTGCTGTTCGGTACCGTGGCTGCCAGCGGTATCCGTACCCTGGCCAAGGTGGAATACAACAACAATATGAATCTGATCATTGTTGCCACCTCGGTGAGCGCGGGCCTGCTGCCGGTGGTGGCTCCCAAGTTCTATGACCAGTTCCCTGCATGGTTTGCCACGATCTTCCACTCGGGCATCAGCGCAACGGCCCTGGTTGCCGTGACCCTGAACCTGCTCTACAACCACTTCAAACAAGGCAATTCCGATCAGCCTTCTGTCTTTGAAGCCGGCTATGGCCGCGCCCTGAGCCAGCATGTGCTTGAAGCCCTGGCCGATGGGGACCGCGTCGAAGGTGGCAAGGTCTACGACAAGGAAGGCAAGGAAGTGCCCATCATTCCGGTCAAGCCGGCACATGGCCATTGAGCCGAGATCAAAGTGCGCGCGGTGGGGTCTGACCCCGTCGTGATTTACACCGCTATCCCGAGGGATAGCGGTTTTTTTATGCCAGCCTCAGAAGCTGCGGACTCCAAGGAGTCCGAGGCAGGACACTGGCGGCTTTTCAGTGGGACACGCCCAAGATGGCATGCAGGCGAGCGCTGGTCGTCGTGTATTCCAGCAAAGGCTTGCTGCCTTGCAGGTATTCGGCTGCCGCGAACGCGGCCATGGTGGCCTCGTGGAAGGCGCAAAGGATCAGCCGTTTCTTGCCGCTGTAGCTGACGATGTCGCCAATGGCATAAATCCCCGGGGCGCTGGTGGCAAGCGTTGCCGGATCCACGGCCAGTTGCTTGCGCTCCAGTGCCAGTCCCCAGTCCGTCAAAGGGCCCAGCTTGGGTGAAATGCCCTGGTAGACCAGCAACTGTTCGACAGGCTGCAGATGTTCATTGCCCTCACCGTCCATCCATTGCACGGACTCCAGTAGGCCATCGCCGTGCCGCACTTCGATGATCTGGCCGATCAGCACTTCGACAGCGCCAGACTCGCGCAGCTGCTGCAGCCGGGTCAGTTGCGCTGGCTCGGCATTGAAGCTGTCACGGCGGTGCATGAGAACGGTTCTGGCCGCGCTTGAACTGCAGTCAATGGCTGCTGCTACGGCTTCCTCATCGCCGCCATAGACCAGCGCCTGGCGGCCTGCAGTCATATCCAGCTGCTGCGGGTGATAGTGCAGCTGACCCGTGCCGAGCTCATCCACTCCTGGCGCCTTGAGGGCCTTGGGCACGAACGCGCCGACGCCTGCGGCGATGAAGACGGTACGGGTGTGGAACATTGCGCCTGCCGTGGTTCCGACCTGCCAGCGTCCGTCGTCGAGGGCTTGCAGGGTCTGTACTTGCTGGGACAGATGGCGGGTCACCTGCATGGGCGCGATCTGCTTTTCCAGCAGTCGCACCAGCTCCAGGCCCGTGCAGACGGGAATGCCGGGAATGTCGTAGATGGGCTTGTGCGCGTAGAGCTGGCTGCACTGGCCGCCCACATGGGGCAGGGCATCGATCAAATGGGCTTGAATGCCCTGCAGGCCAAGCTGGAAGGCCTGAAACAAACCCGCCGGACCTGCACCAATGATGATGGCGTCGGTTTCCACGGCGGGTTGTAGCGAGAGGGAAGCGTTGGTCGTTGCGTTGGACAGGCTCATGCAGGCAAGCGTAGCGCAGTCCGCGCCCTGACCGGCTTAGCGCTCCAGCAAATCCACTTTGTTCGGCTTGCCATTCCACTCGTCGGCGTCGGGCAGCGAAGCCTTGCGCTTGGTGATGCTCTTCCAGCTCTTGAGCTGGGACAGATCCACGTTCAGCTTGATGAAGGCCAGTTGATCTGCTGGCACATCTTCTTCGGCAAAGATGGCATTGGCCGGGCACTCGGGAATGCAGACGGCACAGTCGATGCACTCATCGGGATCGATCACCAGAAAGTTGGGGCCTTCACGGAAGCAGTCCACGGGGCAAACGTCCACGCAATCGGTGTACTTGCACTTGATGCAGTTTTCGGTAACGACGTGAGTCATTGAGAATCTTCTTCTTGGGTGGGGATTGGTAAAACCCCGTGATTTTAGGTTTTTTCCCGCGCAGCGCCAGTGCCTGGCTGGATAAGGCCGTATGGAGATCTGGTTTGGCGGCCAGATCGCGGTTGCGGCCCTGTCTTCATTGGCTTCAGTTCACCAGCGCAGCACCGGCCGTTGCATTGCTGGCGGTGTCCACCAGAATCAGCGAGCCCAGCTGGCGGGCTTGGGTGAAAGGTGCGGCCGGAATGGCTTCCTGCAGCACCAGCTCCACCTGGCCGATGGCATTGGCCTCGAGCTGCTGGGCGTCTTCCTTGTCCAGTGTATTGATATTGAGGCGGTGCACCAAGCGGCGCGCCTTGGCCTTGACCCAGCGATGGCCATGCAGCGCCCAGTAAACGCGACCGGGCACCAGGGGTTCGGTGTCCATCCAGGCCACGGTGGCGGTGATCTCGCGGCTGCTGGGCCAGGGGCTTGCGGCAGCAGGAGCATCAAAATCATCCTCGGCAACTTCGGCTTGCACGGGAGCGGCAATGATCCAGTCGCCGCGCGAGACATCGACCTCGCGGTCCAGCGTGATGCCGGCGGACAGGCCGGCAGCCACTTCCTTGGGCGCGCGGGCGTGGTCTATGACCTGGGCCACGGTCGCGAGCTGGCCGCTGGGCAGAATCTGCACCTGGGCACCGACCCGGGCCACGCCCGTGGCGACACGGCCCCAGAACACGCGGCGGCCCTGGCTGGTGTCGGACGAAGAAGAGAATTTCTCCACCCACTGCACGGGGAAGGCCAGCGCCAGATCGCTGTCGGTGGGCGTGTTGGGCAGTTGTTCCAGCAGTTGCAGCAGGCTGGGGCCGTGGTAGCCGGCCCAGCCGTCGGTGCTGTTGACCACGTTGTAGCCCTTGAGCGCGGACACGGGCACGGTGGCCGTGATCTTGATGTCTGCGGAGGCTGTGAACTTCTGCAGCGCGGCGCTGATATGGGCAAAGGCCAGGGCCGGGTCCTGCACGGCGTCGAGCTTGTTGACGGCAAACACCAGCGAATTCACGCGCAGCAGATGGGCCAGCAGGCTGTGGCGGCGGGTCTGGGGCAGCAGCTCCAGATCGGCATTCTTCCAGTCCAGCTTGGTGGCATCGACCAGTACCACGGCGGCATCGGCGCTCGATGCTGCCGTCACCATATTGCGTGTGTACTGCTCGTGACCGGGAGCGTCGCCGATGATGAACTTGCGCGACTCGGTGGCGAAGTAGCGGTAGGCCACATCGATCGTGATGCCTTGCTCGCGCTCGGCGGCCAGGCCGTCGGTCAGCAGTGCCAGATCCGTTTCGCCGGACTTGGTGACGCCGGCCAGCTGATCCTGCAGCACGGCGCGGGTGTCCACCAGCAGGCGACCGATCAGCGTGCTCTTGCCGTCATCGACCGAGCCGCAGGTGATAAAGCGCAGCGCGCTGCTGTTATGTGCATCAAATTGGCCTGAAGCGCTTGATGGGTTTGCGCTAGCAGCTACGGAATTAATAGTCTCAGTCATCGCATTCTTTCTAAAAACCGACATGTCCCAACTCAGAGACACCGAGGAAGCGCCGCCGCGCACCGAGGGTGTCGTCCCCTTCCGGAGCGAAGCTCCAGAGAAGGGGAAGGCGCGTAGCGCCTCAGGGGATGCCTTAGAAGTACCCGTCTTTCTTGCGCTTTTCCATGGACGCTTCGCTGGTCTTGTCGTCCATGCGCGTCGCACCCCGTTCGCTGACCTCGGCAGCCAGGGTTTCGATCACGATGTCTTCGGCCGTTGCTGCCGTGCTTTCCACGGGGCAGGTGCAGGTGATGTCGCCCACGGTACGGAAGCGCACATCGCGCTGCACGACTTCCTCGCCCTCACGCGGCGGGGTCAGTTCGGTCACGGGCACCAGCAGGCCCTTGCGCTCCACCACATCGCGCTTGTGGGTGTAGTAGATCGATGGCAGGGCGATGTTTTCACGGGCGATGTACTGCCACACGTCCAGCTCGGTCCAGTTGCTGATGGGGAAGACGCGGAAATGCTCGCCCTGTGCAATGCGGGTGTTGAACAGCGTCCACAGTTCGGGGCGCTGGGCCTTGGGCTGCCACTGGCCGAAGCTGTCGCGATGGCTGAAGATGCGCTCCTTGGCGCGGGCCTTTTCCTCGTCGCGGCGCGCGCCGCCGATCAGGGCGTCGAAGCGGAACTCGTCAATCGCCTCCAGCAGCGTCACCGACTGGTGCACATTGCGCGATTCGCCGGGGTGTGCCAGACGCACGGTGCCGCGTGCCATGGAGTCTTCCACGCTGCGCACGATCAACTCGGCGCCCAGTTCCTTGGCTCGCTGGTCGCGGAAATCGGTCACTTCGGGGAAGTTGTGGCCGGTGTCGATCATCAGCAAGGGATAGGGAATGCGGCCCGCGCCAAAGGCCTTTTCGGCGCAGCGCAGCATGACCAGCGAATCCTTGCCGCCCGAAAACAGCAGGGTGGGGCGTTCAAAGGTGGCGGCCACTTCGCGCAGGATGAAAATGGTTTCTTCTTCCAGTGCATCCAGGTGGCGGTTGCTGAGATGGCTCAACACGGAAGTATCCACACGAGCGTTCATTTTTTATCCAATCAAATAATGCTGTAGCGCTTATGGATATTTGGCTAGCAGCTATCTTTTTATTAAGCAAGACCTAAAAGCTGGCGCAACCTGAACAAGAGGCTGCGAGCAAGGGCCGCCCTGCCGCGATGCTGTCGTCCCCCTTCCGCGCAGCGAGAAGGGGGAGCCGCAAAGCGGCTCAAGGGGTTAGTGAGATATATGCAGGCCGCATTCGCGGTTGTCTTCACCCTTGGTCGGGTCCACATAGTCAAAGTTGTTGGGCAGGCCGTGCTTTTCGCAGTATTCGTACAGCTCCTTGGACGACCAGTGCAGCAGCGGCGCAACCTTGATCAGTCCGTCGGGATTGATGCTCACGGGCGCCATCTGTGCTCGCACGGCGGTGTCGGTGGCGCGCAGGGCGGTGAACCAGACCTTGGGTGCGGTTTCGCTCAGGGCGCGGGCAAAGGGCTCCAGCTTCACTTCTTCTGTGAAGGCCGCATGGCGCGGATCGTCCAGCGCCGGCGTGGCTCCTTCCACGGCTTCGCGGTGGGCACGTGAGCGCAGCGGCAGGTAGATCTTGAGGTTGAGCCCAAGCTGCTTGGTCACCGCATCGGCAAACCGATAGGTGGCTTCGGTGTTGTAGCCGTTGTCCATCCAGACCACGGGCACGTCGGGGTTGGCGCGCGTGACCATGTGCAGGATCACCGCCTCGAAGGGGCGGAAGTTGGTGGTGACTATGGTGGGCTGATCCAGGCCCACGGCCCAGTTCACCAGCGCCTGGGCGTCGCGGCCCAGTTCGGCATTGATTTGTGCCAGATCCAGGTCGAGGGTGCTTACGGGGGCGAGCTGGCTCATGCTTGCACCTCTACGAAATGGGGTTGTGTGTGCACGGCATCGGCTTGGTAGAAACCGCCAAAGCGCTCGAACTGGCGCTGGGCATCGGCGGCGTCCACGCCTTCGCGCAGCACGGCACTGCTGAAGCCCGTGCGCTCCATCTGAACCAGCTGGTCGATCAGCACATCGCCGGTGGCACGGATGTCGCCTGCAAACTTCAGACGGCGGCGCAGCAGATAGGCCTGGCTGAAGGCGCGGCCATCGGTGAAGTTGGGGAAATACAGATCCACCTGTGCGATGCCGTCCAGATTCACCTCGAGGGCGTTCACATCGTTGGCCAGCACCAGCACGTTGCCGGTGCTTTCGGTGGGGGCCTGGTATTCGTTGCTTGCCAGAATTTTCATGACTCTATCCTTGTTCTTGTGGCTTCAGGCCAGCGCTTCTTCTTCGGCTTCCACAGGGTGGCGGGCTGCCTTGCCGGCCTCCTTGAAGGGATCCAGGCCGATGCGGCGCACGGCGTCGATGAAGTGCTCGCCGGGCTGGCGCAGGTCGCGATAGGTGCTCAGCACGGCTTCAATCACGTCGGGCACTTCGGCTGCGCTGAACGAGGGGCCGATGACCTTGCCGGCCACGGCCTGGCCGGACAGGGTCGAGCCGTCGGAGCCGCCCAGCGTGACCTGATACCACTCCTTGCCGTCCTTATCCACGCCCAGAATGCCGATATGGCCGCTGTGGTGGTGGCCGCAGCTGTTGATGCAACCGCTGATATGCAGATCGATTTCGCCGATGTCGTCCAATTCGTCCAGATCCTGGTAGCGGGCCGTGATGGCGTCGGCAATCGGCAGGCTGCGGGCATTGGCCAGCGCGCAGAAGTCGCCGCCGGGGCAGGCGATCATGTCGGTGAGCAGCGCCACATTGGTGCTGGCCAGACCCAGGGCCTTGGCCTCGGTCCACAGCGCATGCAGCTGGCCGACCTGCACCCAGGGCAGCATCACGTTCTGATCGTGCGTCACGCGGGCTTCGCCGGCAGAGAACTTGTCCACCAGATGAGCCAGTGCATCGAGCTGTTCGCTTTGTGCATCGCCGGGGGCCTGGCCCACACGCTTGAAGGACAGGGTCACGGCGCGCAGACCGGCCACGCGGTGGGCGTGGACGTTGCGGGCAATCCAGCGTGCAAAGGCGGGTTCCTTGGCGGTCTGGGCGATCAGGGCCTGCTCATCGCCTGCGGCATCGGCCACCACGGGCAGAGCTGGCGTGGTGAACATGGCGGCCACGCGATCGAACTCGGCCTGGGGCACGGTGTGAGGGCCGCCGTCCACTTCGACGATCTGGCGGAATTCCTCTTCCACGGCGTCGATATAGGCTTGGCCTTCGGCCTTGACCAGTATCTTGATACGGGCCTTGTACTTGTTGTCGCGGCGGCCCAGCTCGTTGTAGACGCGGACGATGGCCTCGATGTAATTCATGATCTGGTTCCAGGGCAGGAACTCGCGGATCACGGTGCCGATCACGGGCGTGCGGCCCATGCCGCCGCCCACGAAGACCTTGAAGCCGATCTCGCCGGCTTCGTTCTTGACCATGTGCAGGCCCACGTCATGCCAGCCCGTGGCGGCGCGGTCCTCGCTGGCGCCGGTGATGGCGATCTTGAACTTGCGTGGCAGAAACGCGAACTCGGGGTGCAGCGTGGTCCACTGACGCAGAATTTCTGCGTAGGGACGGGGGTCGATGATCTCGTCGGGTGCGATACCGGCCAGCGCATCGGTGGTGGTGTTGCGGATGCAGTTGCCGCTGGTCTGGATGCCGTGCAGGTTCACGGAGGCCAGCAGATCCATCACGTCGGCGGACTTGCTCAGAGGAATCCAGTTGAACTGCACATTGGTGCGGGTGGTGAAGTGGGCGCAGTTCTTGGGCAGATAGGTCGTGCCCAGCTTGCCCTGGCCTTCCAGAGCTTGTTTGAAGACTTCGGCCTCGGGCTCGTCGTAGTCACGGGCCACCTTGGCCAGCACGCGGATCTGGGCCGAGTTGATTTCGCCGTAGGGCACGGCCACGCGCAGCATGGGGGCGTAGCGCTGCACATACCAGCCGTTTTGCAGACGCAGCGGGCGGAAGTCGTCTTCCGTGAGCTTGCCTGCCTGCCAGCGTTGGAGCTGGTCACGGAACTGGTCGGCGCGTTGCTTGACGAACGCTTTGTCGAAATCGGTGTATTGATACATGTCTTCAGTTCTTCCGTGGAGCGGATGCCTTGCCTCGGGTGGCATTGCACTTTGATCGTTGGTCAGAACTGTAGAGAGGCTTTATATAAAAACAAACGATTATTTAGTGCTTCATATATATCTGAATGAATATGTGAAGGGCTGCCAGAACGCTCGTACGGAGCACCTGAACCAATTTCCTTTCTGCGCGCTTGCATTTTGTGAGCGCCCCTGTGCCGGGCATTCTCTAGAATCAAGGCTTGTTCAATGATTGAGGCGCCTGGATTGAAAGCGGGTGCCTGACTATGGAAATAGCCATACTTTTCGCTCTCATCTGTCTGAACGGCGTCTTCGCCATGTCGGAAATTGCGCTGGTCACCGCCCGCAAAACCCGCATGCAGAAACTGGTGGATGAGGGCGACAGCGGCGCGGCAGCTGCTATTAAATTGGGTGAGGACCCGACGCGTTTCCTCTCCACCATCCAGATCGGTATCACCTCCATCGGCGTGCTCAACGGCATCGTCGGCGAGGCGGCTCTGGCCGGCCCGCTGGAGAACTGGCTGATCACCCTGGGCATGACCCAGAAATATGCCGACTACCTCTCCACCGGCCTGGTGGTGGTGCTGATCACCTACTTCTCCATCGTCGTGGGCGAGCTGGTTCCCAAGCGCCTGGGCCAGACCCATCCCGAGGCCCTGGCGCGCCTGATCTCGCGTCCCATCAACTTCCTGGCCCTCGCTACCAAGCCCTTTGTCTGGCTGCTGTCGGCATCGACGCGCGGCCTGCTCAAGGTCCTGGGCGTCAAGGAGAGCAATGGCAGCGTGGTGACCGAAGAGGAAATCCAGGCCATTTTGGTGGAAGGCCACACGGCCGGCGTGATTGAGTCGCAGGAGCACACCATGGTGCGCAATGTGTTCCGTCTGGACGACCGCCAGATCGGCTCGCTGATGGTGCCGCGCAGCGATGTCATCTGTCTCGATATCGACGAGAGCCTGGAAGAGACTCTGGTCCGTGTCGAACAGGCCGACCACGCGCGCTTCCCGGTCGTGCGTGGCGATATGAACAATATCGTGGGCGTGCTCAATGCCCGCCAGTGGCTGACGCAGGCCGTGCGCAACAAGGGCAAGCAGGCGCTCAAGGACCAGCCTCTGCAGGCTGCCCTCTATGTGCCCGAGACCATTACCGGCATGGAGTTGCTGGACAACTTCCGTACCTCCGATCTGCATATGGCCTTTGTGATCGACGAGTACGGCGAGGTGCAGGGCATTGTCACGCTGCAGGACCTGATCGAGGCGATTACCGGCGAATTCCAGCCGCGTGATCCCGAAACCAGCTGGGCCGTGCAGCGCGAAGACGGCAGCTGGCTGCTGGACGGCCATATTCCCGTGCCCGAACTCAAGGACCGCCTGAGCCTGCATACCGTGCCCGAGGAAGAGCGCGGCCGCTATCACACCTTGAGCGGCATGATCATGCTGCTGCTGGGCCGCGTGCCTACCGAAGCCGACGTGGTGGAGTGGGAAGACTGGCGCTTTGAAGTCGTGGACATGGACGGCAAGACGCTGGACAAGGTGCTGGCGACCAAACTGGAGCCCCTGGTCACCGTGGCATCGTTAAGCAGCGAATAAACCCGGCTTCGGAATCAGGCCTGAAACGGCACACAGCGCTTCTCCGTAAGCGCTGTGTGCTTTTTTTGCGAGTGGCTTACCTGGGCTGTTGCAGGGCGCGGCTCCACAGGCGCTGCGTACCCAGGGCCTGAGCCAGCCTGGCATCCAGCGGCAGCGGCTCTCCATGCAGGCGTGCCGCCAGCAGCTCGCCGCAAAGCATGGACAGCGTCAGCCCGCGTGAGCCTAGCCCCGTCAGCACCCACAGGCCCGGTAGATCGGTGGCTGACTGCCCGGCGGGACCTGCCAGTGGCAGACGGTCATAGGCCGCGCAACGCAGGCGCGCCCAGGTGGCGGGCTGCTGGTCGGCATCGAAGAAGGAGCTCAGCGTCTGCCTGCACCCGGGCAGCAAAGCGCCCAGTTTTTCGCCATTGCTGGCATGGGCGGCCTGCTGGTCGGCAGCGGTGGGCGGCAGCTCGGTCACATCGCGCTCGAAGGTCGATCCCATGATCCACTGGTGTGCGCCGGCCTGGTCGGCCGAGGGGAAGTCCGGCACCAGATTGCCATGACCGTTGACGGGGAAGGGCGGCATGGCCGCCAGCGTCCCGGCATCATGCTCGGCCACGCTGACCTGGCCTCGTATGGCTTGCAGCTCCCATTCCCCCGCTGCCATGCCGCTGGCTTGCAGCAAGGGCTTGGTGTCCGGGCCAAGGGCCAGCACCAGCATGGGGGCTTCGGCCAGGGCCTGGCCCTGCGCATCCAGCACTTGCCAGATATTGCGCACTTCATCGCGCACCAGGCGCGAAGCTCGGGCGTGACCCTGCCAATGAATCCCGGGGGCTTGCAGCAGCGCGCGCACCAGTTGTGCAGGGCGTACCCAGCCAGCCTGCTCATGCCAGACGGCTTGGCTGTCAGCAGGCAGCTTTGCCGCTGCCAGCTGAGCCGGCCGTGCAGGCGCACTCCAGTGCTGGCCCCAGGGGTAGGTCTCGCTGCCGGGTTGCAGCCATGACCTGGGCAGATGGGAGGGCTCGTTCAGGTCATGCTCCAGCACGCCGCCATGGGCCCAGTCCTGGGCTGGGCGCAACTTTTGTGCCTGGCTCAGTTGCTGCAGATTTTGTAGCGTTGTGCGTACGCCGCTTCTGGACAAGCGCGATAGAACACTGTCATCAGGCGAAATATGCGGGCAAAACAAGCCGGCTGGCAGGCCTGACGCTCCTGCCGCGGGCTCGGCCGCCGCATCCAGCACCGTCACTTCCCAGCCGCGTCTGGCCAGACTGGCGGCAGTGGCGGCGCCAGCCAGGCCCGCGCCCAGCACCAGGCAGCGGCCGGCCTGGCCCACGGGCGCAGGCAGGCCGTCAGGGCGATGGCGTGGCTCCCAGGCCGGGTTGTAGGCTGCATGCAGGTTATGGCGCTTGGGCAGCACGCCAGCGCGCTTCTTGACTTCAAAACCCTGAGCCTTGAGCGCCAGGCGCACATGGCCGGCCACGCACCAGGTGGCAAGCTGCGTGCCCCGGCGGCAATGGCGGGCAATGTTCTTCATGGCATCTTCATCCCACATCTCGGGGTTGAGCTGGGGAGAGAAACCATCCAGATACACGCTGTCCGCCGTCATCTGCTGCTTGCGCAGCATGGTCCTGGCATCGCCTATATAGAGCGTCAGCAGCACCTGGCCGTCATCAAAGGAAAGGCGATGCACGCCCGGCAGCAGTCCCCACCATTGCTCGGCCAGTTGTTCGCCAAGCGCGCGCAGTACCTCATCGGCCGGCAAAAACGCGAGCAGATCCTCGCGCGAGACAGGGTAGGCCTCCACCGAGACAAAATGCAGAATGCGCGGGCGTCTGGGATCGGCCTTCCATGCCGCCCAGGTGACCAGGAAATTCAGGCCGAAGCCAAAGCCGGTTTCCAGAATGCGCCACTGCGCTGCATCGGCCCAGGCAACTGGCAGATCGCAGCCACCGAGAAAAACCTGGCGGGCCTGGTCGAGGCCGCCGAACTCGCTGTGATAGCGATCGCCGAATCTGGAACTATAGGGGGTGCCATCCGGCATCCATGTGATCGGTTCAGACATGGAAAGTGAAACTACATGGGTAATGCATGGCGCAGTCTAGTTCAGAGCAGCCAAGCAAGGGCCGCTCCGCAGCGATGGCTGCGTCCCCCTCCTGCGTAGCAAGAGAGGGGGAGTCTCGATCACTCCCAGCGCTGCTGGTATGAAAAAACCGGCAGGCGCCATTTGAAACGAATGGCTGCCAGACGGAAGGCCAGGCCGCCGGCAAAACACACGATGGTGCTGATATTGGGGCTGACATCCAGATAGCGCAGGCCCAGGAACATCAGGCACACGGACAGCGACACGCTGGCATACAGCTCGCGGCGGAACACCACGGGGACCTGGTTGCAGAGCACATCGCGCAAGATGCCGCCGCTGATGCCGGTAATCATGCCGGCCATGATGATGACGATGGTGGGGTAGCCCAGCTCCAGCGCGGTATTGCAGCCGATCAGCGAAAAGGCGATCAGACCCATGGCGTCCAGCAGCAGAAACACCTGCTTGAGCCTGTGCATATGGCGTGCAATCACGGTGGTCAGCAGACCGAAGCTGATGACCAGGTACACATATTCAGGGTGCTGGGTCCAGCCGATGGGGTAGTGGCCCAGCACCATGTCGCGGATGGTGCCGCCGCCCAGGGCGGTGACAAAGGCGATGACGACGACGCCAAAGATATCCATATTGCGCCGGCCTGCGGCAAGCGCGCCGGACATGGCTTCGGCGGTAATGGCCACCAGATAGATGACCAGCATGACGGTGAAGTTGGAGGCCTGGAACGAGTCCAGCAAAGAGACGGAAGGAAGCATGAAGGCACTTGAAAATAGACCAGCCACTCACATCGGCGGGAGTGTCCGGCTTGCCTCTCCCGCTGTCCTTTTACCTGAGAGTTGCGCATGAGCACCTTCGCGGTGGACATGCTTGCCCCTTCGGTGAGCCCTGCAGACTTGTGGTTGCGGGCTGCTCTCCAGTTGGCGATATCCGGGTCCTGTCAGACCCACCTGCGGTACTTATTGCCTGAGCGATTATGGGAGTTTGCGCCTTCGGCGGGAACCCTCGAAAGGCTCCGCTCTCCCGCGGGATGGGCGCGATTCTAGCCAGTTTCCGCGACTTTATTCGGGTTAATACCTGTATTGGTGTGGTTCTGCGGCTGCTGGCTTGGGGCGTGGAAGGCCGGTCTGACCCCGCCATGGCTCGCGCAAGCCCGCGTCTTCGTCGGTGAAGCAGCCCGCCATAAAAAACTCGTACCCGCGACATCGAAGGCCAAAAAACGCAAAGCTCGTCAGAACGAAGACCATTGCGCTTCGTCTGGCCAGCGCTGTGTCGCACCGGCGCACCCTCGCGGCCATTTTTGAGAATCTTCTTATCCCGCTCGTTCGAGTCCGTTTCTATCCTTTCTCATTCCAGATCAAACGGTCACGGCGAACCCGGCGTTCGCGCAGGGCAGCAGCGTGTCTGCACACGCGTGCAAAAGGAGATGGGATGGGAGATTGGTTTCGCCAGGGGCGTTGGGCCTTGTTCGGCCTGCTGGCGCTGCTGGCGCCGGCGTCTGCACAGACGAAAAGCAGTGCCGCGCAGGAGAGTGCTGCGCAGAGCAATGCCGCGCAGGAGCTGTTGCGCCAGCAAGAGCGTGAGCGGGTACTGCGCGAGAAGCAGGAAACAGCGACCGATGTGCGGTTGCAGCCGGCGCAGGCGCCGCCGCCGGACCGGCTTCCACCGGACGAAACGCCATGCTTCCCGATTGAACGCGTCTGGCTTGATGGTGAAGACGCCTACAGATTCCTCTGGTCCCTGAAGGCGGCCGACCCGGGCAATGACCCCGCCACGGGGCGTTGTCTCGGCACTGACGGCATCAACATGGTCATGGCGCGTGTGCAGAACACCATCGTCGCCCGCGGCTTCGTCACCACGCGCATCCTCGCCGCGCCGCAGGACCTCACAACCGGCACGCTGACACTGACTGTCGTTCCCGGCCGCATCCGCAACATCCGTTTCGCACCCGGTACTTCGCCCAAGGCCACCGCCTGGAATGCCGTGCCGGCCAAGCGAGGCGACCTGCTCAATCTGCGCGACATCGAACAGGCGCTCGAGAACTTCAAGCGCGTACCCACCGTCGAAGCCGACATTCAGATCATCCCTGCCGAGGGCGACGATGCACGCCCCGGCGAAAGCGACCTGCTGGTTTTCTGGCAACAGCGCTCCCCACCCGTGCGCTTCAGCGTGTCGCTGGACGACTCCGGCAGCAAGGCGACCGGCAAGCTCCAGGGCGGGGCCACGCTCTCGCTCGATGACTTGCTCATGTGGAACGATCTGTTCTACGCCAACATCAATCACGACGTCTTCAACGGCGGCAACAAGGCTACCCGGGGCTACACGGCGCATTACAGCGTTCCCTATGGCTACTGGACTCTCAGCGCCACCGCCAGCGGCTACAGGTACCGGCAGGGCGTTGCCGGCTACAGCCAGAACTACCTCTACAGCGGCACCAGCGACAACGCCGAAATACGCCTGTCGCGTCTGCTCTACCGCGATGCCAGCCGCAAGACCTCGCTCTACGGGCGCGGCTGGATGCGCAAGTCCAGCAACTTCATCGACGACACCGAAATCGAGGTGCAGCGCCGCCGCACGGGCGGTTGGGAGCTGGGGCTCGCGCACCGCGAATACCTGGGCAAAGCCACGCTGGATGCGAGCTTTGCCTACCGCCGGGGCACCGGGGCATTTCATGCGATGGCTGCTCCCGAAGAGGACTTCGGCGAAGGCAGCTCGAGGATGAAGGTCTTCACGGCTGAAGCCCAGCTCATGGCACCCCTCAGCCTCGGCGCGCAACGCGCACGCTACATCGGCAGCTGGCGTGCGCAGTGGGACCGCACGCCGCTGGTGCCGCAGGACCGCTTGTCCATCGGTGGCCGCTACACCGTGCGCGGCTTCGATGGCGAGCTGACGCTGATGGGCGAGCGCGGCTGGGTCTGGCGCAACGAACTCGGCCTGCCGCTGGGCGCTGGCCAGGAGCTCTATTTCGGCGTCGACTACGGCCATGTCAGCGGCCAGTCCACGCGCAGGCTTCAAGGCCGCAACCTGGCCGGCTCGGTCATCGGCCTGCGCGGCGGCGCCAAGGGCTTCCATTGGGACCTCTTCGCCGCCACGCCCCTCTACAAGCCCAAAGGCTTCCGGACCGACTCGATTACCAGCGGCTTCAGTCTCGGCTGGTCCTACTGAATCCGTACCGATTTCGTGCAAGCAAGGGATGTGATGGCATGAACAAGAACCTCTACCGCGTCGTCTTCAACCGGGTGCAGGGCCTGTTTCAGGTCGTTGCAGAGATCGCTCGGCGCAATGGACCGCGCGCAGGCGCCAGTGCAACCGCCGCAGGCAGCCGATTCCTGGTCACGCTCAGACCCTTGTGCTTCGCCTTGGCACTCGCCATCGGCCAGGCTGTCATCGTCCCGCTGGCGAATGCCCAGATCGCTGCCGACCCCAGCGCCCCCGGCAATCAGCGCCCGACAGTGCTGGATACGGCCAATGGTGTGCCGCTGGTGAACATCCGGACCCCGAGTGGTGCAGGCGTCTCGCGCAATGCCTACAGGCAGTTCGACATCGGCCGACAAGGCACCATCCTCAACAACTCCCGCACCAATACGCAGACGGAACTGGGCGGCTGGGTGCAAGGCAATCCTTGGCTGGCGCGGGGCACCGCCCGCGTCATCCTCAACGAGGTCAATTCCAGCAACCCGAGCCGGCTCAATGGCTATGTCGAAGTGGCCGGCGACCGGGCTCAGCTGGTCATCGCCAATCCGGCAGGTATCTCCTGTGACGGCTGCGGCTTCATCAACGCCGACCGGGTGACGATGACGACGGGCAAGCCGATCATCAACGGCGGCTCGCTGGAAGGCTATCGCGTCCAGGGCGGCGCCATCCAGATTCACGGCAAGGGCATGGATGCCGGTGCTGCGAACTACACGGATCTGATTGCCCGTTCCGTGCAAGCCAATGCCGGCATCTGGGCACAGCAGCTCCGGGTCACCACTGGCAGCAACGAGGTCAGCGTCGACCATGCCCAGGTACGGAAGACCGACGCCAGTGGCGATGCACCAGCCTTCGCACTGGATGTGGGCGCGCTCGGCGGCATGTACAGCCAGAAGATTGTGCTGGTCGGCACCGAACACGGTGTCGGGATGCGCAACGCCGGCACCATTGGCGCCGGGGTCGGCCAACTGGTGGTCACGGCCGATGGCCGCCTGGAAAACAGCGGCACCCTGCAGGCCAGGACCGACACCCACATCGACGTGAGTGGCGGCCTTGCCAACGCCGGCACGGTCAGCGCGGGCCGCGAGCTTCTGGTCAACACCGCGCAGGACATCGACAACAGCCAGGGCACGCTCAACGCACGCCGCATCGAGGCCAACGCGCAGTCTCTGAAGAATCGTGGCGGCGCCATCGAGCAGACCGGCACTCAGGACCTGGCGCTGCACGCCGCGCGGCTGAGCAACCGCGATGATGGCCGTATCGGGCTGGCGGCGGCCGATACCGGCACCACGCCGGGCAGCGGCGGCACCTCGGGCAACGGCAGCGGGACGGGCGGAGAAACGGGTGGCACCGGCGGCGGTGCGCCGGGCGAAGGTACCGGCGACGGCGGCCAGCCGGGCACCGGCGTCGCGCCGCTAGCCAATGGCGCGCTGAACATCGCGTCCGCACTGGACAACGACGGCGGTCGCATCATGGCCGGCGGCGATATCGACGTGACGGCCAGGGCCGGCCTCAACAACGATGGCGGACACCTTGGCGCGCGTCGGCTCGCCGTGAGCGGCGGCGACCTCGGCAACCGCAAGGGCGAAATCAAGGTCGCCGCCGATGCGCGCATCGCGGCAGGTCAACTCAACAACGATGCCGGCCTGATGCAGCTGGCCGGTCCCGTTGCCCTGAGCGCGCAGGACTTCTCCAACCGCGCCGGCATCTTCCAGCACAGCGACAAGGCCGACACCCACATCAAGGTCAGCGGCCGGTTCGACAACAGCGAGGGCACGCTGGCCAGCAATGCCAACCGTCTGACCCTGGACGCCGACCAGTTGGTCAACACCGACGGCCACATCGCCCATGCCGGCGACGGTGGTCTTGTGGTCAATGCCGGGGCATTCAGCGGCGCGGGCGGCGAGACGGCCACGGCCGGCGCGGCCACCTTGCGCCTGGGCGAAAGTGACCACCGCAAGGCCACGCTCAGCGCCGCGCAGATCGACCTCGGCGCACAGTCCTTCGACAACCGTGGCGGCAAGGTCATCGCCACCGGCAACCAGGCCAACCGCATCGACGTTGCCGGTACGCTCGACAACGGCGACGATGGCACCATCGCCAGCAATGCCGATCTCGGCATTCGCGCAGGGGCCCTCGGCAATGCGGAGGGCCGCATCCTTCATGCCGGCGACGGTCGCCTCGATATCGAGGCCGGCACCCTGCACGGCGAGAATGGCAGCATCGCCAGCAATGGCGCGCTGGATCTGAAAGGCGAAACCACCGACCTGACCGGGGCGACCACGCAGGCCAAAGCCATCACCATCAACACCGGCACGCTGACCACGGCCAAAGGCACACTCGTGGCCAGCGGCAGCGCGCCACTGGACCTCAAGGTCCGTGGCGCGATGGACAACCGCGGTGGCACTGTCGCCGGCAACGGCGCTGTGGACCTGCGCGCCAAGTCGCTCGACAACACCGGCGGCACGCTGTCGGCCGCCGGCACGGACGCCAGCCGCATCACCGTGGCAGACCGTTTGGACAACACAGACGGAAACCTGGTCGCGGCGGGTGACACGACCTTGAAGGCCGGCGAGTTGGTGAACCAGGGCGGCGCCGTGGTGGTATCCGGGGATTCCGCCCTGGCCGTCAACGTCGACGGCACGCTGGACAACAGCGCTGGCGGCACCCTGGCCGCAGGCGGCAACATGGCCCTCCAGTCCGGCGCCCTGGATAACCGCAAGGGCACCATCCAGCATACCGGCCGCGGCGCGTTGACCGTTGCCACGGGCGACTTGGACGGCGCGGACGGCACTATCGTCAGCAAGGGCGCGCTCGACCTGAAGGCCGGCCGTGCCGACCTCAGCGGCGGCGCCACCCAGGCCGACAAGATATCCATTGCCGCCGACAGCCTCAGCACGGCGAACGGGAGCCTTGTTGCGTTGGGCAACGACACCCTCGATGTGACCGTCGCCGGGGCGATGGACAACAGCGGCGGAGCCATCGCCAGTAACGGTGCGGTCAAGCTCGCCGCCCAGGTGCTGGACAACCGCGACGGCAAGATTTCTAGCGCTGACACGGACCCGAGCCAGATCCAGGTTGCACAGCGCCTGGACAACACAGACGGCAGCATTGTCACGGCCGGCAACCTGAAGGTGAAGGCCGGCACCCTCGTCAACCAGGGCGGCTCGGTCACGGCATCCGGTCAAGCCACACTGACAGTCGCAGTGGACGGCACCCTCGACAACAGCCGCAAGGGCACGCTTGCTGCTGGCGGCGACATGGCGGTTTCGGCCGACACGCTGGACAACCGGGACGGCAACATTCAGCACGCCGGCGACGGGTCGCTGCTCCTGACCGCCAATACCCTCCAGGGTACGGGCGGTAGCATCGCCACCAATGGCGGGCTGGACCTGACCGGCGAGCACACCGACCTGCGCGATGCGACCACGGTAGCCAAGCGCCTTGGCATCGACACCGGCACGCTGACCACCGCGGGCGGCAAGCTCACGGCCACCGGCGCCGACCTGCTGGTGGTGCGTGCCCGCGACCGGGTCGACAACACGGGCGGCAGCATCGCCGGCAATGGCAGTCTGGACATGCAGGCCCGCGTCCTCGGCAATGCAGCTGGCACGATTTCAGCCGCCGGCAGCGCGCCGAGCCGCGTCGCAGTTACCGGTGCCTTTGACAATACCGGCGGTACCCTGGTCGCGGCCGGAGACACCTCGGTTGCAGCCGGCACACTGCGCAACCAAGGTGGCTCCGTGGTGGCAGCCGGTGACGCGGCTCTCAAGGTCGCCGTGGACAGCCTGCTGGACAACAGCGGCAAGGGAACGCTCGCTGCTGGTGGTAACCTGGCCGTCGGCGCAGCAGTCCTGGACAACCGCGGCGGCGCCGTCCGGCACTCCGGCAAAGGCACGGCGGATATTGTTGCGGTCGAGCTGCAAGGCGCGGGCGGCAGCATTGCCAGCAATGGCGCGCTCGCCATCGGCGGTGATACCACCGACCTCAGCGGCAGCAGCACCTTCGGCGAGCACATCCGCATCGAGACCGGCCGGTTGCTGAACAGCGGGGGCAAGCTCATCGCTACCGGCACGGATCTGCTGCGGGTCCGCGCTCGCGACGGCGTGGTCAATACCGGCGGCACCATCGCCGGCAATGGCGCGCTCGACCTGCATACGGCCTCGCTCGGCAATCAGGGCGGCAAGATCAGCGCAGCAGGCTCTGCCGATACCCGAGTGGAGGTCGATGCAGCCTTCGACAATCGCGGCGGCGAACTGGTCGCGAGCGGGAGCATGCATGTCAAGGCTGGCGACCTGTCCAACCAGGGCGGAACGGTTCTTGCCGCCGAGCGGGCGGCGCTGACGGTGGACGTCGCCAATCGCCTGGACAACAGCGCCAAGGGCACGCTAGGCGCGGGCGGCGATCTGACCGTCAGCGCGTCCGTGCTCGACAACCGCGCCGGCACCATCCAGCACGCAGGCGACGGCACCGCCACGATAGCAGCCGGCGACCTGCAAGGCGCAGATGGAACCATCGTCAGCAATGGCGCCCTGGCGCTGAGCGGCAACACCACCGATGTTGGCGGCGGCACAACCCGGGCCCGGCAAATTGCCATCGATACCGGCACGCTCGAAAACGTGGACGGCACGATAGCGGCCACCGGCGCCGGCCCGCTGGTCGTGCGCGCCCGTGATCGCATCGACAACAGCTCCGGCACCCTCGCCGGCAACGGCGCGCTGGACCTGCAGGCCGGTGCGCTCTTTAACCAGGCGGGCAAGCTCCAGGCGGCAGGCAGCGGCGACAGCCGCCTTGCCGTCACCGGACAATTCGATAACCTGCGTGGCAGCATCGTTGCTGCTGGCAACACCACGGTCACGGCGGGCAGTTTGCACAACCAGGGCGGCACGGTTGCCGCCACCGGGCAATCGGCGCTCGACGTCACTGTGGACGGCCGGCTGGACAACAGCGCCAAGGGCACGCTCGCCGCAGACGGCGACCTGACCGTCAGCGCGTCCGTGCTCGACAATCGCGACGGCGTCATCCAGCACGCCGGCGATGGCAGCGCCGCCCTGTTCGTGGGCGACCTGCAAGGCGCAGGCGGCAGCATTACCAGCAACGGCACGCTGGACATCGGCGGCACGCTCACCGACCTCAGCGGCGGCAACACCTTCGGCGAGCGCATCCGCATCGAGACCGGCCAACTGCTCAATGCCGGTGGCAAGCTCATTGCCGTCGGCGCCGACCTCCTGGTGGTCACGGCTTCCGACAGCGTGGACAACACCGGCGGCACCATCGCCGGCAATGGCGCGCTGGACCTTCAGGCCGGCGCGCTGACCAACCGCGACGGCACCGTTCAGGCGGCGGGTAATGCGGCCACTCGTATCGACGTGGCGCGCACCCTGGATAACACCGGTGGCACACTGGCAGCGGCCGGCGCCACCAGCGTCAAGGCGGGTGAACTGGTCAACCAGGGCGGCAAGGTACAGACCGCCAGCACCGCCGGCCTGACCGTGGATGTCGTCGACAACCTGGACAACCGGACCGAAGGCCTCATTGCCAGCGCCGGCAATGCCGATGTACGCGCCGGTTCGCTCGACAATCGCGGCGGCGCGCTCAACGCCGCAGGCCAGTTGACCACCACCGTCCGGCAGGCGCTGGATAACCGGAGCGGCAAACTGGTCAGCGCCGCCGATCTTGGTGTCACGGCCGCCGCGCTGGACAACCGCGACGCCGGGCTGCTCGTCTCCACGAACGGCAAACTGAGCGTGGATACGCGCGAACGCACCGAGAATGCAGGCGGCACACTGCAAGGCGGCGGCCATGTCAGCCTTGCCAATGCCGGGCTCGGCAATGCCGGGGGCACGGTGCTCGGTGCCAGTGTCGACATCGACACCCGTCTGGCCTCGCTCGACAACGCCGGCGGTACCATTGCCAGCACCACTGGCGCGCTTGGTGTGAACAGCGGCGCGCTGAACAACACAGGCGGCCTGTTGCAGTCGGCACAAGGACTGCGTGTGGACACCCACGGCCGGGAACTGGACAACACTGACGCCGGCAGCACCGGCGGCATCCTCAGCGGCGACACGCTGGCGCTCAACACCGGCGACCTGAAAAATCGCGGCGGCGTCGTGCAGAGCCAGGGCGACCTCATCGCCCGCAGCGGCGGCATCGACAACACTGCCGGGCAACTGGGCAGCAACGCCAATGTCGATATCGGCGCCGTGTCGATAGGCAACGCCGGCGGCAAGGTTCAGGCGGGCAGCGACCTGACTGCCAACTTCTTCGGCGTGGCGAACAATGACGGCGGCCTGATGGTTGCTGCTGGTGGCCTGGCCCTCAACGCCGCGCAAATCCTCAACCGCGACACGCAAAGCACGGATGCCGACCGGCCTCTCGGCCTGCAGGGTGACAGCGTGGCACTGATGGCCCATCGCACGGACAGCACTGCCGGCACCATTGCCGCCGACAGCCGTATCGGCATTCGGGGCACCGGTGAGGACAGTGTGCTGGACAACACCCTTGGCAACGTCACCTCGGGCGGCAGCATCGAGCTTGAGGCCAGCCGTGTGCTGAACCAGCTTGGAACGCTGCTTGCCGGCAAATCCCTGGGAGTGAGCGCTGCCACCCTTGGCGGCGACGGCAGTCTGCTGTCCAAGGGCGACTTGAGCCTGAACCTCCAGCAGGACTTCACCAACGTCAAGCAGATCACCGTCAACGGCCATGCCCTCATCGGCACTGCCGGCCTGTTGACCAACCACGGCGTTCTGCAGGCCGGCGACCTCGAAGTGCGCGGCACCGGCGTCAACAACACCGCCACCGGCGAGATGAGCGGTGGACGCACCACCGTCGTTGCGCGCGACACCTTGACCAACCGCGGCCTCATCGACGGCGCCCAGACCCGTATCGAGGCCGGCACGCTCGATAACGTCGGCACTGGCCGCATCTACGGCGACCAGCTTGCCATCAAGGCCGGCGCACTCAACAACCGCGAAGAAGGCGGGCGCGCCGCCGTCATCGCCGCGCGCCAGCGTCTGGATATCGGCGCAGGCTTCCTCAACAACCGTGAACAGGCCTTGATTTTCAGCGCGGGCAGCGGCAGCGACGCCATGAACATCGGCGGCACGCTGGATGCCAGCTACCAGGCCACCGGGCGTTCGGGCCTCATCCTCAACGACAGCGCCACCATCGAGTCGCTGGGTGGTCTGAGCATCGACAGCGCTCGCCTGCTCAATCGCAACCTGCATTTCCGCACCGAACTGGCTCAGGTTGGCGGTCCCACCAAGTACCTCTACATCCAGCCCAAGGGCGACCCCGGCAAGTACAGCGCTGACGAATACCGATGGGAAAGCTGGAGCCGCGCCGGGCGCTACCGCCACAAGCAAACCGGCGCGGAAGTACGGGACTGGACGCAGTACGACGTCACCCGGACCGAGTACGAAACACAGGTGGTTGAAAGCGCGCCCGCGCTCATTCGCTCCGGTGGCAACATGAGCTTGCGGGGCGGCGAACTGATCAATGACAAGAGCCAGGTCATCGCCGGTGGCGTCCTGCACGGCGACCTGGACCGGCTGAACAATGTGGCCGCCTTTGGCGAGCACATCACCAGCAAGACTGGCACCAGCCAGTACACCTACTCAAGGTGGCGCGGCGGACTGAGGCGTTACTACCAGCGCCGGTGGGACGGAAAGATTGCCTACAACCCCGCCGACACCGTGCAGACGGTTGACCTCGGCGTGTCCAAGGTCGTGCAAAACGCTGCGGGCGGCGGCAGCGGCTTTGCCGTGGGCGGCCGCCAGACAGCCCAGGTGGGTGGCGCTGTGGGCGGCAGTGCCAATGCGACCGTCGGCACCGACCAGAAGCAGATGACGGAAGTTCAGGCGCAGGTGAACGATGTCGTCGGTCCGGACACCGCCGCGGGCGCTCGGGTCGCTGGCGGCAGCGCTCCGCAGCGCAGCAGGGAGCAGACCGTGGCCGGCAACAGCGGTCCGGGCCAGACTCGGGTCGATGGCGTCCAGGCGCTTGATGGCCCTGGCGACAGCCAGGAAGCCTTGGTCGAGACGGTGGCCGGCCCCGGCACGGCCAACGCGCAGGACATGGCCGAGCGCAGCGGTCCCGGCAGCCGGCAAAGCGCCACGGTGGCCCATGCCGGCGGCGATGCGCCGACGGTCATTCGCACCTTCCAGGTGAGCACCGACATGCCTGTCAACAGCCTGTTCAGCGCCGGCCCCGACGCTGGCGGCTATCTCATCGAGACCGACCCGCGCTTTGCCGACTACCTCAACTGGCTCAGCTCCGACTACATGCTGTCCCAGCTGGGCCATGACCCGGCCGCCATGCACAAGCGCCTGGGCGATGGCTTCTACGAGCAGAAGCTGGTACGCGACCAGATAGGCCAGCTGACAGGTCGTCGCTTCCTCGAAGGCTATGCCAGCGACGAAGCGCAGTACCGTGCGCTGCTGGACGCCGGCAGCACCTATGCCCGTGCTTGGAACCTGCGTCCGGGCGTGGCCCTCAGTGCCGAACAGATGGCCCAGCTCACCAGCGATATCGTCTGGCTGGTGGAGCGCGACGTAAGGCTTGCCGACGGCAGCACCACGCGCGCCCTGGTGCCGCAGGTCTATGTCCGCGTGAAACCTGGCGATATCGACGGCAAGGGCACGCTTCTGGCCGCCAATGCCGCCGACCTCAGCCTCCAGGGCGATCTCGTCAACACCGGCACCATCGCAGGGCGCACGGCAGTCAAGCTCACCGGCGAGAACCTGCGCAACCTCGGTGGGCGCATCACCGGCGATGCAGTGGCGCTCACGGCGCGCACCGACCTCGACAACATCGGTGGCACTCTGGACACGGACAGCGCCTTGCTGCTCAAGGCGGGGCGCGACCTCAACGTCGCCAGCACCACCCGCAGCGACGCCAGGCAGGCCGGGCGCAGCGACTTCAGCCGGACCAACCTCGACCGCGCGGCGGGCCTCTACGTCACCAGCCCCGGCGGCATCCTGCTGGCTTCGGCGGGTCGCGACGCCAATTTGATTGCAGCCAAGGTCATCAACAGCGGCAAGGACGGCCAGACCGCCATCGTCGCCGGCCGCGATCTGCACCTCGGCACCATCAAGGTGGCTGAGCAGGAAAACAATGTTCGCAATGTCGGCAATTACCTCAATCAGGGCTATGTGCAGGATGTGGGCACCGCCATCGACGCCACTGGTGATGTGCGTCTGCAAGCCGGCCGCGACCTGAGCGCCATCGCGGCCAACGTCACCAGCGAACAAGGCGCACTGGTGGCCCTTGCACAAGGCGATGTGAACATCCTCGCCGGCGAAGCCGGCAGCAACTGGAGCGAAGGCCGCCAGCACAAGCACAGCGGCCTTCTGGGCTCCAGCAGGAAGACCACCCGCGACAGCCTCGAAGAAACCAAGGCGGTATCCAGCACCTTCAGCGGCAACACGGTCGCGGTGCAGGGGCAGAACGTCAACGTCACCGGCAGCAATGTCGTGTCCGATGCCGGCACCGTCATCGTGGCCGGGAACGACCTGACCATCCAGGCCGCCACTGAGGCCAGCAGCAACAGCCGCTTCAAGGAAACCAGGAAAAGCGGCTTCCTCTATAACGGCGGCATCGCCTTCACCGTCGGCAGACAGATGAACAGTAGCGACCGCAAGGACGTCAGCACGCATGCGGCTGCTTCGACAGTCGGCTCTACCGGGGGCGACGTCACTCTGGTGGCCGGCAACCGCTACCAGCAGGCCGGCAGCCATGTCCTGGCGCCCAGGGGCGACATCGACATCCAGGCCAGGCAGGTGGATATCGTCGAAGCGCGGGAAACCGGCACCAGCACCGAGGAAAGCAAGTTCCGCCAGTCCGGCCTGACAGTTGCCCTGACCTCGCCGGTCATCTCGGCGGTCCAGACCGGCGAGCAGATGAAACGCGCCTCGGGCAACACCTCGGACACGCGGATGAAGGCGCTGACCGCCGCGACCACAGGGCTTGCTGCCGTCAATGCCTACGATGCCGTCCGCGCAGACCCGAAAACCGCCGGCGGCCTCAACATCTCCATCACGGCCGGCTCCACCAGGAGCGACAGCAAATCCACCACCACCTATGACACCGCTGCCGGCTCCTCCGTGGCGGCGGGCGGCGATGTGCGCATCAGCGCCACCGGCGCCGGGCAGGATTCGGACATCACCGTGCGCGGCAGCAACATCAGCGCGGGCGGCAACGCCCACCTCAAGGCCGATGGCGATATCAACCTGCTTGCCGCTCAAAACACCGTCGAGACCGACCGCACCAGCAGCAGCTCCAGCGCGGGCGTGGGGGTGGCGATTTCAGTCGGCCAGGGCGGCGTCGCCATGGGCGTCACCGCCAATGCCAGCCGCGGCAAGGGCAAAGGCGAAGGCAAGGACGTCACCTGGACCAACACCCATGTCAGCGCCGGTGAGCGCCTGACCCTGGAATCCGGTGGCGATACCAATCTGCGCGGCGCAGTGGCTGGCGGCAAGCAGGTCGTGGCCGATGTGGGTGGCAATCTCCATATCGAGAGCCTGCAGGACAGCAGCAGCTACGCCAGCCGCAACCAGTCGGCCGGTGGCAGCCTCACCCTCAGCCCTGCGGGCGTGCCCATCGGCGGTGGATTGAATGCCGGCCAGAGCAAGGTCAACAGCAACTACCAAAGCGTCACCGAGCAAAGCGGCATACAGGCAGGGGACGGCGGCTTCCAGGTCAACGTCAAGGGCGACACCGACCTCAAGGGCGCCGTCATCGCCAGCAACCAGACGGCGCTGGAGCAGGGCAAGAACCGTTTCAGCGCCGCAGGGGCGCTTACCACCAGCGACCTGCACAACCAAGCTAGCTACGAAGGCCAGGCCGTGGGGGTCAATGCCAGCGTGGGTAACGATGCGAGCAAGTTCGGCGTCAAGGGCGTGGGAGCCGGCGTGGGCCAGGACAGCGGCAGTGCCCAAGGCACCACCACGGCGGGCATCTCCGGCATCGCGGGCGACCAGAGCGTGCGCACGGGCGATGCCACGGGTATCGAGCGGATATTTGATCAGAACACGGTGCAGCGCGAGATCGATGCGCAGGTGGCGATTACGGCGGAGTTTGGCAAGCAGGCCAGCAAGGCCGCAGGG
>NZ_JBCPWO010000026.1:0-28279 GCF_039581385.1 Comamonas sp. A7-5 | reverse complement strand
AAGCCCCTGGGCTGGGGCAGCGGCTGGGCTGTGGGGAACATCCTGCGCATGAATACCGTGGGGGCGATCTACCCCTTCTGGGTCGTGCGAACCATCCAGCCGGGGCCGGAGACCGGCATCGAGCACAGCTTTTCCATCCTGGCGCGCGGCGATGTGAACCGTCCGCAATCCAACTAAAGAACTCAAGAGAGCGGAGAGAGATATGGCATCCCCTGTAGATACCAGCGTCAAGCACGCATACAGCTCCATGACCGGGGCACCGGCCATCGGCGGCACGGTCGGCTCCCTGATCGGCGCGCTCGATGCGTTCCTGGTCAACGGCTGGGGCGCAAAGGCCGTGGATTCGGCGGTCATCAGCAACGGCATCTGCCGCCTGAACTTTGCCAGCGGCAAGAGTGCGGCCGAGGCCCATGCCGTCATTGCGGTGACCGGGGCCACACCCTCGGCCTTGAATGGCGAGCAGAAAGTGACGGCGGTCGCCAATGGCTGGGTGGAGTTCAAGACCGACCTGGCAGACGGTGCCGTCACGGGCTCCATCAGCTTCAAGATGGCTCCGCTGGGCTGGGAGAAGGTCTTTGCTGGCACGAACAAGGCCGTGTATAGGCAAATCGATCCGGCATCGACTCGTATGTTCTACCGCGTCGACGACAGCAATGCCTCTTATGCCAGGGTGCAGATGTACGAGTCCATGACAGATGTGGACACGGGCATTGCGGCTGCGCCTACGAACGTCACAGGTGGCTACTACTGGCACAAGCGCTACAGCTCGGGCACCTCCTATTGGGTGTTTGCTGGCGATTCGCGCGGCTTTTACCTGGTCTTGTTTCCCTATAGCACTACGCCGACGAACGCCAGCTATGCAGGTCTTTCCTACTACGCGGGCGACCTCAACAGCTTGCGCAGCGGAGATGCATGGTGCGGCGTGTTGTCTGGGGCGACCGACACGGACTTTACGCAGACCAGCGGCTGCGTATTCCAGACAGCTGGATCGACGGGCATCTCCATCAAGCGCCTGGCGCATGGAATGGGTGGCGCAGCTCAATGCGGCCGTAAAGCATTCGGCAATGTCAGCGCCGTGTCTGGCTCGGATAGCTATCTGGGCACGTTTCCGTCCGTGGTTGACAACAGCCTGCAACTGTCCGCGATTTATCTGACGGATGGCCCATCTACTGCACCGGCCCGGGGGGTAATGCCGGGCGCTTACCACTGCCCTCAGTCCAATGTCCTTGCGTCGCTGGGCGGGAACGTGGCCCTTACAGCCGGGCAAGGATCGTTTACGGGAAAGCAGGTGATGAGTTTTGCTGTTGGAGTTCCTGCCTCCACGACTGGGATAGGATTTTTTGACGTCACCGGCCCCTGGAGGCAGCCATGAAAAGCCTGGTCTGGCGTCTGTGCGGCCTGGACACGCTGGGGGCGGATCTGGCCCTGCTGCAGATCGTCGGCTGGGCGGCGGCGGGCGACGTCGTGCCCACATCGATCCAGGCCAGCGTGGCCCCGGTCTCGGGCTCGCTCAATGAGCTGATCTCGGGGGCGACTGCCGAGGTCGTGTTTTCCGGCGCGGCAGTGCGTCAGCCCGGTTTCTATATTGAGCTGGGCTTTGCAAGTGCCGTGGAGCTGCTGGACTTCCGTTTTAGAGGGCCGGATGCGACCCGCTGGCCGTGTGCCTATATGTTGACGGCTGCAGGCGCAGACTCGATTTACCGGGGCGGCCCGATCTGGGTGGCCGGGGCGCTGAGCGCAGGGGAAAGCACACCCCCCGACGTTGAGAAAATCAGCGGCGATCTGACCAGCCTCACTGCGGGGCCATCGGGCGGCATCTATGGGGCGGGCGTTTCGGCCTATGGCGGGGTCGTGGCATGCGCTCCGCATGCCGAGTCGCCGTACCTGTCCAAGGACTTCGGCGTCACATGGTCGCGGCCATCGGGCGCACCAGGCTTGCAGTATTCGCGTGCGGCGGTCTCCGATGACGGCGGCGTCATCCTGTTTTCAAACTATGGCGGGCCGCTCTACCTGAGCACCAATGCCGGAGCCTCCTTTGCTGCCGTGGATGGTGCGGGCTCGCGCGGCTGGGAATCCTGCGCAGTGTCCGGGGACGGCAGCACGCTGCTGGCCGCAGATGGCACCGCTGGCGGTGGCCTCTGGCGCTCTACCGATGGGGGCGCGACCTGGGCCATATGCGCGGCAGCGGGGGCGAAGGCTTGGCTTGGTGTCGGTGTTTCGGCCTTGGGCGATATCGTGCTTGCGACCGCTGCAAACAGCTCGCCATCGATCAGCTTCGACGGGGGCGCAACTTGGGCCGAGGTCTCAGGAGTTCCGTCTGCACCTCTGACCCGCTGCGCTGTCTCCAGAAACGGCACTGCATTGGCGGTCTGCGCGCGTGCAGGATGGATTTATGTCAGCTGGGACGGCGGCCTCTCTTGGAGCCGCGACACGCAGGCAGCAGCGTCGGAGTGGCGCAATATTGCCCTGTCGGGCGACGGGCAGTTCTACATCGCAGGCACCGGCAACAATGCGCGGGTGCTCTATGCCAGGAATAAAGATGGCTCCGTCAAGAGCTTCAGCTTTGCGGCCCTGGCCATGGAGGCGGCAGCGGTGGATGCCTACGGTGTTGCCTGGACGGCCTCGGCGGAATCCGGGTTCCTGGCGCGGGTGCGTATCTGGGCACCATCCTCCACACATGCGCCGTTTGTTTCCCGGATCGGGTCTTTCAAGCTCTCTACGTCGCCTAGCAACACAGTGCCGCCGCAGCAGGGCTTGCAGAGCATGGCCCGCTACCGCGCGTCCAAGCTGATCGACGTGGAGTGCGGCGGGCAGGGCCGCATTTACGGGACAGTCTCGCGCAAAGAGACCCCTGCCAATGTGCCCCTGCGCCGGCGCGTGCGCCTGCATCGCAGCGTCGATGGCTATCTGGCGCGTGAGACCTGGAGCAAGGCAGACGGCTCCTATGAGTTCCGCGAGATCTCCACGCGTTACGAGTGGGATGTGGTCGCCTGGGATCACGAGCTGCAGGAGTACTCGACCGTCGCCAATAACCAGCTGGCGGAGGTTGCATGAGTGATTCACCCGCCTTCGAGATCTCGGCAGCCCATGCGCTGGCCCGCCTGCAGGCTACGGCAAGCTTTGCGGACTCCGGCCCCGCTGCCTCGACTATTGCCCTGTATGACGCAGCAGAGCAGCTGCTGGTGACGCTGACGTTGACCAAGCCCTGCGGCCAGATCACCGAGGCCGGTTATCTGCTGCTGACCCAGGCAAGCGGCAGCGGCGACATGATTCTGGCGAGCGGGCAGGCTGCTATCGGCGTCTGGAGCACCAGTGACGGCAAACTGATCGGGCGCGGCCTGGTCACGGATGAAGCGGGCGCTGGGCACTTCAAGCTGCTGGGCAGCACCGGCACCCAGCTCTATGCAGGCGGCAAGGCCATCCTGGGCGAGACAAGGATCGACTAATGGCCGGCGTCGACCTGATCTTTAGCCGCGCCTTCAAGACCGGCAACCCGGTCGAGCTGGTGTTTGGCGACGAGGGCGGCGGCGGGCAAGTGCCCGACGCAACGCTGGTCGTTGCCGCGCGCATGCCGGGTCTGCGGGTCAGATCCCTGGTGCATGTGCGCAAGGATCTGGTTGCGGCTGGCCGCATGCCTGGGCTGCGCTGCAGCGCGGTCGTGCGCTACAACACCGACACGCCCCGACCCGTGGTGGCCGAGGTCGTGGCCGATGCCCAGCAGGCGCGGCCTGTGGCGCAGGGCTGGGCCACGGGATGGCAAGACACGGATGCACTGCATGCGGGCTGGGTGTCGACCGCGCAGGATGCCATGCTCATGCAAGAGCAGTTTGGCATTACCTGGCAGGACGGCCAGCGGCAAGGGGTAGCCCTGCAGGGCAGGTTTCAGCAGGCGCGGGCGCTGCCTGGTGCTGCAACCCAAGCCCGCTGGCAGGAGGCTCAGAGCGTGCGCGCAGGTCTGCTGGCTGCGGCTCAAGATGCCGCGCCCGTGCGGGCCGGTTTGGCCGTGAGGTTTCAGGAAACCCTGCGCGACCGTCGACGCATGGTCGAGGCAACGGCGCAGGATGCAATAGGCCTGCAGTACCAGTTCACAACGGGCGCGGGGCCAGCGGTGCCGTTGTACCGGGGCTTTAAGGGCCGCTATCAACAGGCCATGAAGCCGCCCGCTGGCAGGTCTCAGACCAAACCGCCAGAGCCTGAAAAGCCCGGCTGCTATGAGCAGCTGGTGGGCGGCCCCATTCGTTTGCTGTTCTGCAGATCCTGGGCCGCTTCGGCAGATCTGCTGTTCATGTGCTGCAAGGCCGTCGGGCCAGAGCCGCAACCTCAGTTCGTCATTCCACTGCTGCCCGTTTATATGCAAGTTCACCACCTCACGGCGCATCTGCTGCCAAGCCTTGAGCCCGTAGTGCTCACTGACGTTTCCATTGCCGCCGGCGACGACAGCTATTGCTGGAGCCTGTCTGCCAGCGGCCCCGAGCATCTGCTGGACCAGCTCGCACCCGTGGGCGGGCTGCCGCAGCGGCTGCAGGTCGGCATCGATGGCATGCAGTTTGTCTTTGCCGTCACCAGCACGGCGCGCAACCGCTCGTTTGACCGCCGCCGTGTGGCGGTGCAGGGCATCAGTGTCACAGCCATGCTGGGCAACCCCTACATGCCCAAGCAGGCCTGGCTCTCCACCTCGGTGGCAACAGCGCAGCAACTGGCTGTGAGCGCGCTGGAATTCAGTGGCGTGGATCTGGATTGGCAGATTCCCGACTGGCAGGTGCCCGCCGGCGCCTGGAGTTTTCAGGGAACGCCGCTGCAGGCCGTGCTGCGCATGGCCGATTCGGTCAATGCCGTGGTGCGCAGCCACCGCACGGCAGAACAGCTCATCGTTGCGCCGCGCTACCCGGTGTTGCCGTGGGAGTGGGGCACAGCCGTGCCCGATGTGCAAATGCCTGCAGCCGTCATCGTGACGGACGAGCTGCGCCCCGATCCGCGTGCTGAATACAACGCCATCTATGTCGCCGGCGGCAGCGTGGGCGGCGTGCTGGGTCATGTAGTGCGCAGCCTCAGCGCGCGCGACAAGCTGGCCCCGCAGATTCAGGACGACCTCATCACCCATGCAGACGCCGCCCGCATGCGCGGTAGCTGGGCGCTGGCGGCCAGCGGCAACAAACTGCAGCACAGCATCAGCATGCCCGTGCTCACTGGCGGCACCAACCCCGGCATCTTGAACCCCGGCCAGCTGCTGGAGGTGGCCGACACCGACGGCACCTGGCGCGGCCTGGTGCGCGGCGTCAGCGTCAGCGCCGCCATGCCCCGCGTGCGCCAGCAGGTCACTGTCGAAAGGGTCGCGGCATGACAACCAATCTCTACAAGCGCCTCAAGGCCCTGCTGCCTGACGACCCCGTGATGACCGGGCAGGTCAGCGCCGTGTTTGCCGACGGCACAGCGCTGGTCGCGCTCGAAGGTGCCGCAGGTCTGCTGCGCGTGCGCAATCCGCTGGGCAAGGCAAGTAGTTCACGTGTGTATGTGCAAGGGGGTGAGGTAACGGGCTCTGCCCCAGAAATGGCTTATGTGCTGATTGAGGTCTGAAAGCTAAAACCGAAAGGAGAGGGAATGGTGGATGACTACGGCGATGAGCTGCCGGCGGTGACGCGCCAGCAGATCAATGAACGATTTGACAAGGGGAGTGAGCGTATGGCCGCCATTGAGCGCGACTTGAAGGCAGTAGCCCAGGGGCTACAGGAGGAGCGCCAGGAGCTGCAGGAGCTCAAGCAGCAACTGGCGGAAATGCTGGAGTTCTTCGCCGCCATGAAGGGCGCTTTCAAGGTGCTGAACTGGGTGGGCAAAGTGGCAAAGCCGCTTGCCGCAATCGTCATGTTGGGTGGGGCCTGCGTGGGCTTTTGGACTGCAATCAAGGGAGTGACAAGCCGATGAACTGGAAAGAAAAACTTATTGCCACTATCGGCGGCGCAGCCGTCGTCCTGGCTGTGCCGCTCGTGGAGAAATACGAGGGCACAGTGCTGCGCAGCTACCGCGACCCGGTGGGCATCATTACCGCCTGCACGGGCCACACCGGCCCCGAGCTCAAGATGGGCCAGACCTACACCCGCCAGCAGTGCGAGGAAATGCTCTACAAGGACTTGGCCAAGCATGCCGACGCGCTGAGCTGCGTGCGTGCGCCGCTGACGGACGGGCAGCGGGCGGCATTCCTAAGCTTCGCCTTCAATGTGGGGGATGACGCCTTCTGCCGCAGTACCCTGGTGCGCAAGGCCAATGCGGGCGACTTCGGCGGCGCCTGCGCCGAGCTGAGCCGCTGGATCTATGCCAGCGGCAAGGAGCTGCCCGGCCTGGTCAAGCGCCGCGCGGCAGAGCGGCAGTTGTGCGAGGTGGGCCTGGGATGACCGGCGCATCTCGAATCTGGCCGTGGCTGGCCCTGGCCCTTGCCCTGCTGCTGGCTGTACAGACGCAGCGGCTGGGCAAGGTCGAGACTGCACATGCGAAAGCGGCTGCGGCGCTTGCCCAGCAAGCTAAAGCAGCTACAGAAAACAAAGCGGCGGCTGTGGTTGAGCACGGCGCTGCCCAGCAGGAAAACACCCATGACTACACGCAAGAAATGGCCCGCCTGGAGGCTGGGCGCACTGCTGATGCTGCCCGCATTGCAGGCCTGCAGCACGACATCCGCAGTGCCGCCACCCGCAACGCCCAGCTTGCCGGTGACGCCGCTGCCTGCCGAGATCTCGCAGATCAGCACCAGCGACTCGCAGCCCTTGCTGCGGGAGGCGCGGGCGTGGTTGGCCAGCTTGTCGGACTGGTCGAGCGCCGAGACGCCCAGGTAGATCTATTGCGTGGGCAGATGGCTGTGGATAGGGCATTGATTGAGCGCCTGAACTAGTTCAGTGTCTGACTCATTGGGCAAAAGAAAAGCCCAGAAGTTGCCTTCTGGGCTTGGTTGTACATATGGAGGCCAAACCTTAGAAAGTTTCGGTGCTACGCATAGGCTTATTCTTACTAGTGATGGGTGAAGGAATCTTAAGGCTTCTTAACTACCACTGTCAAGCCATCCCCTGGGAAGGTTAGCTGATCAACTGTCCAGCGATAGTTGGTGGTTGGCTCAGTTGTCTCTTGTTGAACGAGGTGTTGGGTGTCAATTCCAACTGGATAGATGTCTACTTGTAGGCCTGTTGTTCCTGTGTCTACCCAAAGTTGCATTCCATCAGAGAAGCGTGTAGACGTCATCTGCATGACTGGGTCGTTTGAGACTCTGGTCCTTTTCACGATGCGTCTAACAACTTCGTATTTTTGACTACCTGTTAACGATACTTCACAAGAAAGAGCGCTTGATTTTTCTATGTCATTATCTTCTATCTTGTGCTCTTTGACATAGCACGTGTCATTGATTGTCAATTTGTCAAGAGTTGCTGCTTTACCCAATATTTCGTCTTTACCATAAGTAAGTTTGAAGTTGTATGGGAACGCTATATCCGCGCTGTGTGAGTTGATGGTTAGCTTAAATAATTCTATGTATTCTAAAATATCTGTTTCTTTGTCGTAGCTTTTGAATTTCAGATGCCTCTCCATGCCTGAGTAGTAGAAGTCTGAAAGCTTTGGTATGAAGTTATTAAAAATATCATTACTTAAGCGGCTGCTTACCTGAGGGAATCCCTTGCTTACAGCTGTTTTTAAAATTTGGTCCAGAAGTGATGAGAGTTCACTGCTGCTTAGTGACGTGATCCATTCATTCTTAATCATTATTTTCTTCATGGCATCCTCAAAGACGCCAAGAAATTGAATGGATTTCAGAAAGGCAGCAAAAACGCCGCCGCTTAACATTGCTGAAGCACATGAATAAAGAATGTCTTTGAAAATTTCTTTATTTATATAAGTAGTTGTGGAGATATGAAATCCCCAAAAATATAATCCCACTGCTATGGCTAGCAACACAAAAGGAATTGATGGAGATATTTTTCTAAATAAATCCGTAACGAATTTCCAAGCTGATCCCATAATTTAATTTGTGCACATGTAAAATTTATATTTTACATGTAAGTAAATTATTCTAATAAATTCATCTAAAGATTTTTGATGTGTATGCTTACTTTCCCTGTCTGATAGGATGGCAAATATTTTGGTTTATGCCTATCAATGTTGATTAGTGCTCAAAGTGTCTAATTTCAAGCTCTTGCAATCGGAATCTCTTGGATCTTGGTGGTGTAGCGTGGTGTGCGGCGCTCTTGGCGCATGCGCCAGCCGCTTTCATCCTGCCCGGGCACTCCGGTGCTCGCCACATGCACAGTGCCCTTGCCAAAGCGCTTGTTGACCTTGTCCATGGCTTCCATCAGCTTGCTTTGATCGCGGCCAGGTTCCTGAAAGAGCAGGTCACCTTGCTGCACTTCTGCGGGGCACAGGTCTTGCAGCATCACGCCAGCCTTGGAGAGCTGGTAGCCGGGCTCATAGATCATGCGCAAGCCGCGCACTGCTGCGTTCACGAGTGCTTTGGTGTCGGATGAGGAAGGGTGCAGCTGAATCACGGCCGTTTTGTAGAACCTGGGGCCTGGCCTAAATGGAGACGTGTGAGCGAAAACATGCAGGGCGCCAGCGCGCAAACCGCCCGCGCGCAGCTTTTCTGCGGCCCTGGTTGCAAATTCGCTCACGGCTTCAATCAGTGGGGGGAGGGTGGTGATGGGGTGGCCGAAGCTGCGGGTGCATGCAATCTGCTTTTTGGCGGCCGGGGCCGTCTCCAAGCTCATGCAGCTCACGCCCTGCAGCTCGCGCACGGTGCGTTCCAGCACGACGCTCCAGCCATTGCGCGCGGCATGGGCCGGCAACTTGGCCAGATCCAGCGCCGTCAGCACGCCTTGCTCGGCCAGCTGGGCCGAGATGCGCCGGCCTACGCCCCAGATCTCGCCGGCGGCGGTGCGGCCGAGGATGTCGGTGCGCTGCTGCTCGGACAGCTCGGCCCAGTTGCAGACCCGCTGCAGCTCGGCAGGGTAGCTGCCAGGCTTGCGCTCTGAGTCCTTGGCAACATGGTTGCAGAGCTTGGCCAGGGTCTTGGTGGGGGCCAGGCCCACACAAGTAGGGATGCCTGTCCATTTCAGGATGCGGGCGCGAATGGCAAAGGCGCGGCGCGTCAGATCCCGTACGCCGTCCAGATCTCCAATGAATGACTCGTCAATGCTGTAGATCTCCTGGGTGGGGCCCAGGCCGGCAGCCAGCGACATCATGCGGTCGCTCATGTCGCCGTACAGCTCAAAGTTCGGAGAGAGGCAGACTAGGCCCTTGTGCTCGACCAGATCGCGCAATTGGAAAAATGGCTGCCCCATCTTCACGCCCAAGGCCTTGGCCTCGTCGGAGCGTGAGATGGCGCAACCGTCGTTGTTGCTCAGGACGATGACAGGAATGCCTTGCAATGCGGGCCGGAAAGCCCGCTCGCAGCTGACGTAGAAGTTGTTGCCGTCGATGAGAGCAAACATTTGCACCCCCTACAAGGGGATGATCTTGGCGCTGCCGTCGAGGATGGGACGGCACAGGATCTTGTAGCCATCCGCATCGAAGCCTGTTGCCACGCTGTTGAGCTTGCGCGCGGCTTGCAAGGTCGGGGCGCTGCCCAGGTAGCACCAGTTGTGGATGACATGGATCTGCCGCATGTCCTCGCACTTTTCCTCGATGCCGACTGCTGCAGCAAAGGGCCAGGTCACCACGCGCAGGCCTTCAAGGGCTTCGATGAGCCGGGCCCGATGCTGCTCTGCGGTTTCTGCGCCGTGGCAGACACCGGCGCATTGACGCACCATGCTGCGAAAGCAGGCGCGGCCTTGGGCCAGCTTTTCCAGGCCCAGCGCGCCGTAGCAAAGCTTGTGCTGGTCGGCTAGATCACGCAGCGCCTCAAGGGCTGAATGACGGCTTGCATACAGACCAAAGATGTCCGGTGTGCTGGCAAAGTCGATGTCCCGGGAGTAGATGACTTGCGGCTGATCGCTGGCCAGCTGCAGCGCGCACAGTTGCCGGTTGCGGCGCAACTTCTGATTGAACAACGGTTGCTGCTGCTTAATGAGTTGCGCTTCCAGCAGCAGGGCCCCGATTTCGCCGGCAGTACGTATGAAGCTGATGCGCGCTGCCTGGCGCAGCATTCGGGCCTCATCTTCAGTGCGAAAGTGCGAGAGCAGCCTAGCGCGCAGGTTGATGCTCTTGCCGATGTACAGCGGTAGCTCGCCTTCGGCTGCATGAAAAATATAGACGCCCGGAGCAGCTGGCACGCCCTCTAGCGAGGCGAGCAGGTGCTCGGGGTACTCGTATACGCGGGCCGCTTCAAACTCTGGCCGTCGTTTGGCGGGAATGTGCATGTGTTCACCTTGCAAAGCGCTTGATGCAACTGGTGACGACGCCCCAGATTTCCAGAGTCTGCCCCTCTTTGGGCACGATGTCGGGATAGGTGGGGTTGCCGGCCCTGAGTTTGCAGGAGCCGCTGGCGGTATGCAGCACTTTGACAGTGAAGTCACTATCAATGACAGCCACGACGATGCTCCCATGGCGGGGGCGCAGCGCACGATCGACCACGATCATGTCGCCATCATCAATGCCGTATTCGCGCATGGACGGCCCAGCCACCCGCAGGAGGAACGTGGCCTGTGGGTGCTCGACCAGCAGCTCGGCTATGTCCAGCCGTTTGCCAGAGAAGTCCTCGGCTGGTGAGGGGAAGCCCGCGCGCACGCTGCAATCTGCCAGAGGCAAAGCAACTGGGGAGGCAGTGAGTTGGACGGGCATGCCGCTCAGTAGTCGATGACTGTACATGTATACAGTATATCGATTGATAAAAGTCAGTTGTTGGGAATCCACTTTGGTGCTGGATGCTTTTCGCTTGTCATGGGCTGTGACCGGCTGCGTTCGGCCAACAGCTGCTGTTTTGGCTATGAGGCTGAATACTTGAAAGTTCCTTCAGCTGTTGAACGTGGACGCCCTCACGGTGTTGCAGGTCAGCACCGGTGCGGTGCCGAGCATTTGACAGTACAGTTCCCGCACACATCAAGTGACCGAAGAGGGCCCAGCGCAATGCTCTTGAGACTTAAAGACTTCCTAGAACCACCCGAGCCGGCTAATCCGGCTTGGTTCCAACGTCGCGGTCGCAGTTTTGAGCGAGTTCTCAAGCAAATGTTTGAGCTCGAAGGAATGCGTCCCCGAGCCAGCATGCGTCCAAGTGGGGAGGAAATTGACGGGTCTTTTGCCATGGATGATCGCTTCTTTTTGCTCGAGGCCAAATGGCACACTCCGCCCATTGCGGCCTCAGCCCTTTACGCCTTCAAGGGCAAGGTCGATGGCAAGCTCGTCGGCACCATTGGGGCCTTCTTCTCGATGTCCGATTACAGCGCCGAGGCTGTAGACGCGCTGCTTTCCGGTAAGGAGCTCAACCTAATCCTATTCGGGCGCGAGGATCTGCTGCTGATTGAAGATAAGCAAATCTCCATGCGCGAGGCTCTTCGCGTGAAGCTGCGCTATGCCGCCGAATATGGCCGACCCTTCTTTGGCCTGGCTACTCATCTCGACGAGCAGGCACGACTCGGCGAGGAAGCCTCAATTCCAAAGCCACAGCGTGAATGGACCATCATCGTCGAAGGAGTGGATGATGTCCGAACCATCCAGGAGTTGCTTGCGCGCTTTGTGATTCCAGCTAAGGTCACGGTGTTTCCAGCCGGCGGTCAACTGTCCGTAGCGCCGTTGGCCGTGCATCTGCGTAGCACAGGCAATCTTCATGTGGCAGCCTTTGTCACTCCGATCCCGAATGCGGATGCGCAGCAGGAACACATGCAGGAACACATGCAGGAGCTACAGCACAGCGGTGCCACCTTAGTAGTTCTGCAACATTCGCTGGAGGACTGGTTGGGCAACTATGTCGGCGTGGAATACTACAACGCCTGCATGATGCTTTCAGGCTATGCCGGGAAAGTCGCGCGTCGGTTTGCCCGCGCTGCCGACCTCGATCAATTACTGATTGGCACGCCGTCTTTTGCCGCGCTGTTGGAGCAACTAGAGGCGCGGCCGAAAGAGTAAAGCGAGAAATTTGCTGGGAAAGCCTGCCGCAGAGGATACAAAGGGTAGCGTAGTCAGGAACAGAGCACCCAGCTGTTTGTTCAAACGAAGCATTGAAGCACTAAGTAGTGGCTGGCCGGATCAGTTCACGAAGCTCAGCAAGTGCTCAGACTGCTGCCGGCCCCTATGTTTGATGCGAGGCCTGTTTCACAGTTCGCCTAGTCTCTGCGGTCATGCACGACAAATTTTGTCCCGAGGACACTGTTTAAGGTTTCTTTTGCTGCCTTGGCGCCGTGAACGTGGATGCTCATGTTCTGTAAACAGACAGAAGGGTCTCCATTAATCTCTGGATGAATAGAGACTTCATAGGGGCGGCCGCGATAGCCTGTGCGTGTTACCGTCACGCCTGTTGAGTCGGCTGCTGCCTTGAGTGCCTTAGCAAACTTGGTTCTTCCATCCATTTGAATTAGTAGACTGGCGCTGCCACAGTCTTGTTCCACCGGTTTGCCGCCATTTACTGCTGCATCATGTTTCAGTTTTTGAACTTCGGCGTTTGCGGCTTCACCCGCTGCTGTTCGAGCTGCCAGTAGGGCGGCTGCAATCTGTTCTGGTGTCAATGTCATACGGGCAGCGTTTCATAGTTGTGATCAATGGGGCTGATTTTAAAGTTGAATTGCGAAATTGTTACATGAGGAAGCCGCAAGAGGACCGTCTCATATACAGGTCTCAAAGGCGGATAGTCATAGGAAACAAAACACATATCGAGCTACGTTTTATGAGACATTGAATTGCCTAACTTGGCTCAACCATGCGGCCTTGCGGTGGGGTGAGCGCTCGGACTTTTAATCCGTTGGTCGCGAGTTCGAATCTCGCAGGACCCACCAGAATACATAAGCCGCTACAGCTATTAAAGTTGTAGCGGCTTTTCTGTTTTATTCCTGCTCCAGGAATATTCATCGCTCCAAGGAACTGTGGTTTGCCCTCCTTGAGCGTTCATGGACACGGGCGGCCCTTGCTCTGTCGGCCTACAGCTTGGGCAGCGCTCCGTATCGATTCCTGTGCCGGGTTATCAATCAACAGAAACGACTCTTGCAGAGGCCGAGTGACCTCTGCAGCCAGTTTTTGTGCTTCACCAAAGGCTTTGTCCGTCGGAGTAGCGACCCTGCTTTCCGCTGGACAGACTGCGGCTCAGCAGATCGGTCAGTTGAGGTGATGGTGGAGCCAGGCCTTGTCTTCTGGCGGGCCAGCGGTGCTGGCGCTGGTCGCCGTGTGCTTGTCGAAAAAGCAGAACCCCGCTCAGTTCAACAGTGGCGGGGTTCGTCAGGAGATCGGAGACCGAGTTGCTGTTACGGGGTTTTGCTTCTTCCCCGGTAGTTCAGGTCAGTGGCCGAGTAGTTCTCACGCTTGCGCCAGTCCATTTGAATCGGGCCGGCATGGTTGGCAGGATAGGTGATGCGCTCTTTTTCGCGATTGAGTTCCCACTGCTTTGCATCCACGATGCGATGGACTGTGGACTCTTTGGATTTGCTCATGGGGAAGACGGCCTTCAATCAAGTTTCTGAACCTAAAGAAGACGGTACAGCTGCCGGGATGGCGAGTCCAGTGAATTCGCCTGATGAATGACGGATCGCCTGGATTACGTTGGAATCACGACTACTAGAGGATATTTTTAGGGTAGATGCGGATAGTTGCTGCTTGGGGATGGGCCTGTCTTCCCGTCAGGGCGCCAGCCTTGGAACGGCCTGAGGCCTGTGTTGGAGCTCAAACGCTGCAAACAGAGCGCCGGAGAATTCTCGTCCGACATCTTGGTCCCCGAAGTGAGAAAAGCCCGCTTTGCAAGACGGGCAGGGTGATGGATGGTTGAATGAGGTTTTCAACCTCAATGAACAACAATGCATTTGTCGAGAAGTGCTTTGCTTCGTACTGCTGCTTTGACTGCGGTTGCAGCAGGAATTGCGGCTGCGTTTTGGGGTTGCTCTGTCTCGGTACCCCACGGCCTGCAACCCGTGAGCGGCTTTGATGCCAAGCGCTATGTGGGCACCTGGTATGAATTGGCAAGGATCGACCACAGCTTCGAAACAGGACTAACGCAGGTATCCGCGCAATACAGCCTCAACGACGATGGCACGGTGACGGTTGTCAACCGAGGTTATGACGAAACGAAGAAGGAATGGCGTGAGGCCAGGGGCAGGGCGCGCTTTCAGGGCGACTCCAGCGTGGCTGCGCTCAAGGTTTCTTTCTTTGGTCCGTTCTACGGCGGCTACAACGTGGTGAGCCTGGATGACGAGTACCAGACTTCCTTGGTCATAGGCAACAGCTTGGACTATTTCTGGTTGCTTTCGCGCAGCAAGACCATACCTGAGCAGCAATTCAGACGACTGCTTGAAAGGGCTCGGTCACTGGGTGTTGACCTAAGTCGTGTGCAGGTTGTCGCACAGTAGTTCAAGCATTGCAGCGATATCGTGCAAAGCGGCAGCAAAAGGCACAGGCTTTGGCAAGCAAAAAGCCGGCCCATGCACGGCTCCCCGTCTGGATTCAGTCAGTTCATGTCTGGCGTCGTGGTGCGGGACTGTGAGTGCCGTCGTCCTGGATGCTCTGGCCTTTGACCCATGCGCCTTGATTGCTGCATGCCACTGTGCCCAGGTGGGCGATGTCTTCGACTGTGACTGCCAGACCCCAATAAATGCGGCCGGCGATCTGTCGTACACATCTTGCCTCGATGCGCATCCGGTTGGGCCGATTCCTCGCCCCGGAGGCGAGGCATGGTGTTGCATCGGCCGATTGAATCCACGGCCTGAAGCGGTCAGCCTGAGCATTTCCCTGGTGAACTGCTTCAGGCCGATTGCGACGGGCCGCAAGGGGCTTACGCGTTCAATGCGGGAGTGCTCGAAGTGAATGACACTCTTGTGAATCGTTAGCTTGCTTGAGGTAGGCGATCAAGTCGCTACGCTCCTTGGAGTCAGGGATTCCGGCGTATGTCATCGTTGTACCTGGTAGGACCTTCATGGGCTGGGCCAGGAAACGATCGAGTGTTTTTTCGTCCCAGATGAAGCCGGAATTCTTCATGGCATCCGAGTAGGCAAAGCCGGCGACCGTGCCCGCACGCCGTCCGAGCAGACCGCAATGATGCGGTCCCACTCGGTCATATGCCAGCGCATGGCAGGCCGCACAGCGGGCGTATATCTGCTCGCCAGGAAGTTTGTCTGGTGCTGCATGCACTGTCGCCGCGAACGACAGCGTGCCAAGCAGCAGCCACTGTTCGGTGTTCATGATACGAATGCCGTGGGGACCGGTGCTTCGCCCACTGCCTGGCGCAGTATTGCCCAGTGCATGGCTTCATCGCCCAGAATGCTGGCCGCAGCCTTGGATAGTTCTCGATTGCCGAACAAGGGAACGGCTCCCAGGTAAGCACTGACGGCCCCTTGCTCCAGTCGTGCCGCAAAGCGCAGCACATCCTCCTGTGATTTCAGCTGATTTGCTGGGAAGTTGTAAGCAGTCTTGGGCACTACCGGCTTGCCGCCCAGTTTTTCAACCGTCTTGGCGAGTAGCTCCGCATGCGCTTTGTGATGGCCCTGGAAGGTCAGGGCCAGATCCAGCACCGAGTGTTGCAGCAGTTTGCTTTCTGCTCCCAACTGATAAGCAGCGATGGCCTCTAGCTCTGCACTCAGGGCGGTGTTCAGGATTTGAGTGTCCTGGGCTTTGCCATCGCCGGTTTTGGCAGCTAGCGCTTCACGGCCGGCTAACAGCGCAACAGCGGCACCTGAAAGCATCAGCCCGGATTGGCCAAGAAAGAGGCGGCGGGCCTCCTGTGGATGAGCGATATGCAAAAACGACATGATGCACTCCTTCGTCGGTGACGAGGCCTGCTTTGGGAGACCGAAAATCCGGCATCCAGGGCAAGCACTCATCCATTGGATGGATCGGCGCGTCACCATGTTCCGGCCCTGTTGGCAGCAGGGCCGAGAATCAGATCGACACGGGAACGCAGGACGCGGATACACCATCCAATGGTCAAAGGAGGCGTACATGCCGCACACTCAACCTTCGAACCACAGCTCTGCGGTTGCTGATGCTTCGGATCTGGAGCTCGCTTTCAGAGCTGCAGCTGGCGATGAGGTGGCTTTCGAGGCCATCATGCGGCGCCACAATCGCTTGTTGTTCCGCACTGCGCGAGCCATCTTGAAAAGTGACACGGATGCCGAAGATGTCGTTCAGCAGGCCTATTTGCAGGCTTGGCAGGCATTGGGAAATTTCAGGGCGGATGCCAAGCTGTCGACATGGCTGGTACGCATTGTCGTCAACGAAGCACTTGGACAGCTTAGACGTCGTCAGTTGAAGATCGTGCCGCTGGAGTCCGTGATGGCATCGACGCAGCAGACGGATGCCAGTTGGCAACACGACGATATGGACCGTGGCCCCGACCGAACAGCCATGCGTTCGGAGTTGCGTCAAATCATGGAGGCACGCATTGACCTGCTCCCCGATGACTTCCGCCGGGTTTTCATGTTGCGCGGGGTGGAAGAGATGAGTGCGGAAGAGGTGTCGCAGATACTGGAAATTCCAGAGGCCACGGTGCGCACGCGCTTCTTCCGTGCACGAAGCATGCTTCGTGAAGGGCTTTCACAGGATCTGGATATGGCGCTCAGCGACGCCTTCACTTTCGATGGGGAGCGGTGCAATCGCATCGTGTCCTTGGTACGGGCAAGACTGCCCCTGCGTTAAGCAGGCATGCTTGAGTTCTTGATTCTGACGAGCATGCAGCAGATGCAGGGCTGATTCGCACAAGAGCGGACTGCCCGAGGCAAGTAGCCAACCTGCGCTTCACTAACTCTGGATTTCTTCATGCGTAGACCTCCCAGGGGTGGGCTCTCTACTTTTGGGTGGAGCGAAGATGAGAGGAGGCTTCAAAGCGGACAACAGGTGGCGACTTATGCCACGAAGCCGTCATACAGAAGAACTCACCGCGGAAACCTGCCTGGAGCAGCAGCGGGAATCCAGGTGGATGGCGAAACTAATGGGTTGATTGACATTTTCGCCACGGCCGCTGCTGAGACACTTGCTGGATATCGATGGTCATCGCTTCACATTGCATGCTTTTCCAGATTGAATTTTGACAAAAGCCGTGTGAGTCGACTGTATGTAAGAGGGGGCATGCAGATGAACGATCTGGAGGTTGACGGAAATCGCCATCTCAATCATTTGATGAGATCAGGTGTGTGTGCAGAAGGAGTGGATCGCATACTGCGTGCGGTTCGCAAGCACCTGGGAATGGATATCGCCTTTGTCTCACACTTCGGCGCCGCCGAACGGGTGCTCAGGCATTTGGACAGTGTTTCGGGTGGGCCGCTCCATCAAGGCCAGAGCATTCCCATGCAGGAGGGATACTGTCTGAAGGTCGTGCATGGCGAGCTGCCCGAATGCATTCCGGACACAAGTCGTGTGCCGGCTACTCAGCACATTTCTGCAACACATGCAATGCCAATTGGGTCCCATTTGAGTGTTCCCGTCCGTCTCACGGATGGGCATGTGTATGGGACGCTTTGCTGCTTCAGCTACCTCCCGAATCCAACGCTAGGGGAGCGCGACATGCAATTGCTGCGCGCATTTGCAGAGATCCTGGCAGACCGTATCGAAGAGCAGGCTGCCGAGGAGCGGGTCAAGGCACGGCTGGTCGGTGAGGTCCGGTCCGCGTTGGCACACGGTGATCCGAGGATGGTTTTCCAGCCGATCTGCAGTCTGCGTGACAAGGCCATCTGCGGATTTGAGAGCCTTTCGCGTTTTGATGTCGAGCCCAGGCATGCGCCGGATTATTGGTTCGATGTGGCAGACAAGGCCGGTTTGGGCATCGATCTGGAGCTGTGTGCTGTTTCCAAGGTGCTGCCAGCGCTGGAGCGGCTGCCCGCCAGCAGCAGCGTAAGTGTCAACTGCTCGCCACAATTGCTGCTCAGCAGCAAATTCCATCAACTACTTGATGGCATTGATGATCTCTCTCGTCTGGTCCTGGAGATTACAGAACATGCTGCGGTCAAGGATTACAAGGCTCTTGCCATTGGGCTGGAGCCTTACCGTCGCCGGGGCGTGAAACTGGCGGTTGACGATGCTGGTGCAGGCTATTCCAGCATGCGGCATATCCTCAATCTCGAGCCCGAGATCATCAAGCTGGATATGAGTCTTACTCACTCTATCGATACAGATGAGAAGCGGCGTGCACTGGCCAGAGGTCTCATCAGCTTCGCGCATGAAATAGGAAGTCTGGTGATTGCAGAGGGCGTTGAACGGCCGGAAGAGCTGGATATGCTGCAAAGGCTGGGAGTGGATTGTGCGCAAGGGTATCTGCTTTCCAGGCCACTGGAGATTGATGCTGCGGCTGTGTTCTCGCTTCACTAGTCGGTGTGCTGTGGGATGTGTCGCTGCATGGGCGGTGGCATTGTTTCAGTGTCTGGCAGCTGATCTCGTTCAGCAGGCAGGTGACTTTGCGAGCTTCGTACGCCTGCATCGAGTAGGCCTTGGCTTTTCTCGTGACTCTTTTGTAGAGGGCACGGAGCTTCGGATGACAGGTGCTTGGTCTGTGCTGGGCCCTAGCGTAAACATCTATTTAGTGCCGTCAATCAATGCGAGCATACTGTTTGCAAATATCAATTGCACGAGGACGCGATGAAATGGCTACTTGTCAGTTTTGCGCTCATGGTATTGATGCTCTGCGTCAGCTTTGTCGCGTCGGTCGCGGACGACCTGAGGCAAGGTAGCGACCAGGATTGATTGCCGGGGTTTTCAGGACCCTTCACGCGGCATTTCCGCATCATCGACCGCAATCGTCACGCCCATGATGTTGCGGTCGATTTCCATTGGGCGTCCAAATCTCTCAAGCTTGACGATGGAGTTGCCGCGATTGAACTGCCTGGCTTTGCTGGTGCAGCAGTTTGATGTGCCTGGTGGGCGTTGTTGCGCGTCTTCCAATGCCTCGGAATGCGTGGCAAGCGCGCTTGCGAACGGTGTTGATCCGAGATTCACCGCTCAGGGCTGGAATCTCCAATAGCCAGCTTTGAGCCATAAGCCCTGAGAAAACCCGAAAGAGCGCCTTGCTGTCTCCGGCCGGAAGCGGCTTTGGAGGCAGCCTCAGGCAGCGACACACTGCATCACAAGCGAATCGCTTGACCAGTCACCACCAAGGACTCAATGCACCAATTGGGGCAAAAAATGAGTGCGGCTGCATGGTGCTTCTGGCAGAAAAAATACCTGATTTCAGTGATTGCCCTTGCAGTCCTTGCCTAGTTAATATTCTTGGCACATTTTTTGACAATTAAGACTTTTGCATACTTTTTGAGGGCTTGTTGCTAGAGCTCGCCGGTGTCTTCTTGTCAAACAGCCTTCGTCACTATCCCCCTGCAGATATGAACGCCTTTGCTTACCACCGGTCTGAGACAAATTTTCGTGGCCGTGTCCGGCTCACAGCCCTGCTAGGCTCGGCCATCTGGCTCACCGGCTGCGCCAATTTGACAAGCCAGGCTCTTTCCACGGAAGAAATTCAGTCCCAGGTTCAGGCCGATCGGCAAAGCCTTGGCAAGGACGTTGCTTCGCTGACCGGGCCCGTGAGCCTGGAAGAGGCGATCGCGCGGGCCATCAAATACAACGCAGCCCAGCGCCTGCGTGGCATGGAAGAGGCAGTGGCCCAGGGCACGGCCAATGTTGCCAAGTTCGACATGCTGCCCAAGCTGGTGGCCTCGGCCGGCTACCGCTACCGCGACAAGGACCTGATCAGCCGCAGCACGGACTCGGTCACGGGCGCGCCTTCCTTGGCCCATCCCTATATCTCGTCGGATCGTGAGTCGACCTTGGCTTCGCTGAGCTTCTCATGGAGCCTGCTGGACTTCGGTCAAAGCTATTACGCCGCACGCCAGCATGCCGATCGCGCCCAAATTGCGGCTGAGCGTCGCCGCAAGGCCATACACACGCTGATCCAGGATGTACGTATCGCTTACTGGCGTGTGGCTGCGGCCCAGGCCCTGGAGTCTTCGCTGCAGACCGCAGGCCAGGATGCAGACAAAGCCCTGGAAGACTCGCGCAAGGTCGAAGCGGAAAAACTGCGCTCCCCCATGGAGCCGCTGCGCTATCAGCGCCAGTTGCTGGAGAACATCCGGCTGCTGGAGGCCATTCAGCAGGAGCTGTCTTCCTCGCGCATCGAGCTGGCATCCTTGATGGGGGTCTCGCCCGCAGAGCTGAACCAGCCGCTGCGCGTGATCGAGCCTGCAGCCTCGAATGCCCAGCGCTGGCTGGAGCAGCCGGTGGACAAGCTGGAGGACCGGGCCCTGCTGCTGAACCCGGATCTGCGCGAGAGCCTCTACAACGCCCGTATCGCCAACGAAGAGACCAAGCGCGTCATGCTGCGCATGTTCCCCGGCCTTTCCTTCAACTACGGCATCAACAAGAGCAGCGACAGCTATCTGATCAACGACCGCTGGCAGGATGCGGGCCTGCAGATCTCTTTCAATCTGCTGGGGCTGCTGTCACTGCCTGCGCAGCGTCAGCTGGCCGATGCGGGTGTCCAACTGGCCGATCAGCGTCGTCTGGCTACCCAGATGGCGGTATTGACACAGCTGCATGTAGCGCGTTTGCAATTTGCGAACGCCGTGCGCCAGTATGAAAGAGCGCAGACCATTGCCTCGGTGGACCAGCGCCTGTCCGAGCATGTGAACAATCAGGTGCAGGCCGACAAGCTCAATGCGCTTGAGCGCGTCTCCCAGCAGACCACGACCATTCTTTCCGTGCTGCGCCGGTATCAGGCCCAATCCAATATGCAGGCCGCCAGCTCCCGCCTGCAAGCCACCTTGGGCATGGAGCCCGTGATCGAAGGCTCGGACAGAATGCCCTTGCCCGAACTCACGCAGGCCGTGGGTAAATCGCTGCAAAGCTGGGACGCGGGCCAATTCCAATGAAGTCTTGCGTGTCTCCTTTGATTCTGGGCCTGGCGTTGGGCCTGTCGCTCACCGCCCACGCCCAGCACGGCTCGGCAGTCCAGAGCCTTCTCAAGACTCAAGCCCCCTTGCCCAGCGTGCTGGACCAGCGTGAGATCCGTGCCCAGCTTTCACCGCGCCGCTACACCACTCTGGCAGCAGAGATCGGTGCCAAGGTGCAGCGTCTGCCCGTGGTGGAGGGGGGCGCATTTCGTCAGGGACAGTTGCTGGTGCAGTTTGACTGCAGCCTGCCACAGGCCCAGCTGAACAAGGCCCAGGCGGGCGTGGATGCCACCGAGAAGACCTGGAAGGCCAACCAGCGCCTGGCGGAGCTGAACTCCGTCGGCAAGGTGGAGCTGGATGTCTCTCAGGCCGAATGGAACAAGGCCAGGGCCGAGGTCGCCGCCAACCGCAGCCTGCTGAGCAAATGCCAGATCACCGCGCCCTATGCCGGTCGTGTGGCCGAGCAGAAGATCCGCGAGCAGCAATATGCGCAGCCGGGCCAGGCGCTGCTGGACATTCTGGACGACTCCGCGCTGGAGCTGGAGTTTCTGGTGCCTTCGCGCTGGCTCAGCTGGCTGCATTCGGGCTCGGAATTCCAGGTGCGCATTGACGAGACCGGCAAAACCTATCCCGCCAAGGTGCAGCGCCTGGCTGCGCGCGTGGACCCGGTGAGCCAGTCGGTGAAAGTCAATGCGGCCATTCACGGAAAGTTTACCGAGCTGATCGCCGGAATGAGCGGGCAGGTGCTGCTGGCACCACCCCAGACCGGCAAGCCCTAGACATTCAAATACAAGAGCATATTGCGCATGCCATTCAAAGGTTTCAGATCAATTTAATTCTGAAGTCTATATATGAAAGGCGCCAGGAGCTCATATTTTTATAGTCCGATAGCACGAGACCGACAGCTCCCGGGAAGAGGGCAAGCCGGCGGTCTGAAACTGCAAGGCAGGCAAGCGCCATGCCACCTTCACACAGGAAGGACACTTTGATGACCCGCAAATCTCGCTCATTCTGGAGCCGTCTGACACAGTCATTGACGACACAGACCGTGAAGACCGATGTTTCCCAGCGTTCGCGGCCAGTATCTGCCGTGCGTCCGCTGGCATTGGAGCAGCGCTTTATGTTTGATGGCGCAGCGGTCGCCGCTGCGGCGGATGTGGCCCAGGGCGCAGATCCTGCGGCGGAGATTGCCAGTGGTCTGCGCCATGGGCCGATGTTTGAAGCACAAAAGGCCTATGGCAGATTGCTGAGCGCTCCCGCAGGTGAAAATTTTGATGACAACCCCACGCATGAGATCAGAGGAAGCAACACCTTTGTCTTGGATGGTTTCAGGTACACCGTCACCGGGCCGGGGGGCAGCAATTACGACCACTTTCTGACCAATGCGCAGTTTGCTCCGCCTGGGCAAGGGCTGGGGCCTGACAACTACCTCCGCTTTGATACGTTCGGTGAGGGTGCGACCAGTATCAAGATCGAATTGGCCGATGGCAGCGCCTTCCGCCTGATAGGTCTGAGTTTCTTTGTAGAGGACGCCCAAGCCTCTGGTGGTCCGTCAAACATTTTTTATCTGACACCGGCAGGTGGCTTGGCTCTGGAGTATGCGACCGACACAACACACTCAAACGTCGATTTTTCCAACAACGCGAACTTCTACAACATCACCAGCATTAGCTTCATAAGCAAGCCGGGAGAGCTGATCTATCTCGATATCGATGACCTGGTGATTGCGGCGCCGATTACCAATGTCGCTCCCATTGTTGCCAACGCAATACCCGACCGGACTGCCCGCGAAGAGACGGCCTTCGAATTTCAGTTTGCAGCCAATACCTTTAGCGATGCGGATGCCGGCGATACGCTGACTTACAGCGCGCGATTGACCGGAGGCGGTGCTCTGCCAGCCTGGCTCAGCTTCGATACAGCGACCCGCACTTTCAGCGGCACGCCTGGCCATGGCGATAGCGGCAGATTCAGCATCGATGTGACGGCCTTCGACGGCAAAGGTGGAGCGGTGACCGACACCTTTGACATCATGGTCACAGCGAACGCGCCACCGGTGATTGCCAACCTCCATGGCGACTCCGTCATCTATGTCGAAAACGGCCCCTATGTGCTGCTCGACACCAGCAGCAATGCTGTGGTGACCGACAGCGACTCGGCGAATTTCGACGGCGGCCAGTTGAGCGTGGCCATTTCCTCGGGCGGGCAATCGCTGGAGGATGTGCTGGGTATTCGCAACCAGGGCACCGGTGCCGGCGAGATCGGCGTGTCCGGCGTCAACGTCACCTACGGCGGCGTGGTCATCGGGAGCTATACCGGCGGCAGCGGCGGCAACAACCTGGTGGTGACCTTCAACTCCGCGGCTACCGCGGCCGCCGCCCAGGCGCTCGTGCGCAACCTGACCTACCTGAACAGCAACGGCTTCGACCCGAGTACGACAGCGCGCACACTCAGCGTAACGATCACCGACGGCGACGGCGGCACCAGCGCGAGCGCCAGCGTTGCACTCAGCGTGGTGGCGGTGAACGACGCCCCCGTGCTGTCGCCGGCCAATAGCGTGGTGAGCTTCACCGAGAACGGCTCCAGCTCGATCCTGAACCCTGGCCTGACGCTGGTGGACGATGGCAGCAGTTTCCAGAGGGCCACGGTCGTCATCGCCGATGTGCGCAGCGGCGATGTGCTGACCTTTGTCGCCCAGAACGGCTTCTTCTTAAGCTACAACAGCGCCACCGGCACCCTGACCATCACCGGCTCTGGCTCTGGCTCTGGCTCTGGCAACGCGGCGGCGCTGCAGGCCGCTCTGCGCTCGGTCGGTTTCTACTCCAGCTCGGACGACCCGACCTTCGGCGGCACCGACAACTCCCGGCAGATCAACTTCACGGTCACCGACAGCGCCGGCGCGGATTCCAACCTGGTCACCACGCAGGTATCGATCAACGCGGTGAACGATGCACCGACGCTGTCCGGCGGGCCCTACGTATGGGCGGCTACCTCGGAAGACGTGAGTTCCCAGGCGACCACCGTCGGCAACCTGCTGGCCGGCCTGAGCTACGCCGACGCCGACGGCCCCGGCGGCGGTATCGCGCTGACCGCGAGCGCCGGCAATGGCATCTGGCAATACTCCACCGACGGTACGACCTGGACCAATGTCGGCGCGGTGTCCAGCACCTCGGCATTGCTGCTGTCCACCAGCACCCAACTGCGCTACGTGCCCGATGGGCGCAACGGCGAAACCGCCACGCTGTCCTTCCGCGCCTGGGACCAGAGCATCGGCACGGCCTCCTCCAACGGCACACGCACTATGGCGGATACCAGCGTGAATGGCGGCAGCACGGCGTTCTCGACCGGCATCGCGCAGGCATCGCTGAGCGTCAGCTCGGTCAACGACGCGCCCGTGCTCACCCCGGTTGCGCCGACCCTGCCAGGCCTGACGGACACCAGCACCGACAACGTGGGCGTGCAGGTCAGCTCGCTGTACGGCAGCAACAACACCGATGTCGACAGCGGCGCGTTCAAGGGTATCGCCGTCACCAGCCTGAACAGCGGCAACGGCACCTGGCAGTACAGCCTCGATGGCGGTGCCAGTTGGCAGGATGCCGGAGCGGTCTCCGCTACCTCGGCCCTGCTGCTGCGCAGCAGCGACCGCGTGCGCTTCGTGCCCGATGGTATCAATGGCACCACGGCTTCCTTCACCTTCCTGGCGTGGGACCAGAGCGGTGCCACCGCCGGCATGCAAGGCAGCAAGGCCAATGCCTCCAGCACCGGCGGCAGCACGGCGTTCTCCATCGGCAGCGACACCGCCTCCGTTACTGTCACGGCGGTCAACGATGCGCCCACCATGACCAGCAGTTCCGGCAGCGCCTCCTGGGTCGAAGGCAACAACGTGACCTCGACGCCGGTGGTCATCGATTCCGGCGTGACCCTTGCCGACCCGGACGGTCCCAACCTGCTCCAGGCGACCGTGAGCGTCGCCAACTACCAGATGGGCCAGGACGTCCTGGCCTTCACCAACAACCCGGCCACCATGGGCAACATCACCGCCAGCTTCGACGCCACCACCGGCACCTTGATCCTGAGCTCGGCGGGCAACCAGGCGAGCCTGGCGCAATGGCAGGCGGCGCTGCGCTCGGTGACCTACAACAACCTGTCCGACAGCCCGAACACCGCGACCCGCACCATCCAGTTCCAGGTGACCGATGGCGGTGGCCTGAACGCGTCCGCCGTGACCCGCAGCGTCACCCTCACGGCGGTGGACGATTCGCCCGTCATCTGGGCGCCGGCGAGCACCCAGGTCGTTGAGGACAGCGCCTCGGTCATCAGCCAGATCAGCATCAGCGACAGCGACTCCACCAGCGGCACCGTGACCCTGAGCGTCGGCTCCGGCAGCCTGAGCGCGGTCAGCGCGGCGGGTGTGACCGTGGGCGGTACGTCCAGCGCGCTGACGCTGACCGGCTCGCTGGCCAACATCAACAGCTTCATCGCCAGCAACCAGGTGACCTACATCACGGCGGCCAATGCCGCCGCTGACGTGACGCTGGCCATCAGCGTGGATACCGGCAGCGCCACCACCGACAGCACCACCATGACCCTCAATGTGTCGCCCGTGAACGATGCGCCGGTGGTCACCGTGCCGGGCGCGATCTCGGTAACGGAGGATGTGTCGAGCGGCCTCACCGGCATCAGTTTCAGTGATGTCGATGCCGGCAACGGTACGGTCAGCGCGACTTTCTCGGTCGCCTCCGGCGCACTGACCGCCACCACCGGTGGCGGCGTCAACGTGCTCAACTCCGGGACCGGCGTGCTGACGCTCACCGGCACGCTCAGCGATATCAATGCCTTTGTCGCCGCTGGCAATGTTTTTTTCCAGACGGCTCCCAACCAGACCAGCAGCGTTTTGCTGACGGTGTCGATCAACGACAACGGCAACTCTGGTGGTAGCGCGCAGACCGACACCAAGGTCGTGACGCTCGTCGTCAATGCGGTGAACGATGCACCGGTGAACAACGTGCCGGGCAGCCAGAGCATGCTGAGCAATGGCTCGCTGGTGTTCAGTGCCGGCCAGAGCAACCAGATCTCGATCAGCGATGTGGATGCCGGCGGCGGTGTGATGCAAGTGACCCTCACGGCCGCCAATGGAACGATCTCGCTGAGCAGCTTCAGCGGCCTCGTTTTCCTGGTAGGCACGGGTACGGGTGATGGCAGCATGACCTTCACCGGCACCCTGGCCAGCATCAACGCGGCACTCAACGGCATGACGTTCCAGCCCACCGCCGGCTATTACGGCAGTGCGGCGCTGCAGATCATCAGCAACGACATGGGCATGACGGGCACCGGGGGAGCCCAGACCGACTTCGACACCATCCAGATTTCCGTCGAGCAGCCCAACCCGCAGGTCCTCGGCGTCGACACCAGCACGCCCGATGGCACCTACAAGGTCGGCGACCAGATTCAGATCCAGGTCCAGTTCGACCAGAGCGTCTTCGTCGACAGCAACGGCGGCACGCCGACCCTGCTGCTGGAAACCGGCGCGATCGATCGTACGGCGACCTACGTCAGCGGCAGCGGCAGCAACACGCTGACGTTCGTCTATACCGTGCAGGCCGGCGATCTGAGCACCGATCTCAATTACGCGAGCACCACGGCGCTGTCGCTCAACGGCGCGCAGATCCGCAACGGCGCGAACGACGTCGCTATCCTCACGCTGCCCAATCTGTCCGGCAGCGATAGCCTGGCAAGTCATGCCGACCTGGTTGTCGACGGCGTGGCGCCCACTGTCACCAGTGTCAGCGTGCCGGCCAGTGGCACCTATGTGGCGGGGCAGAGCCTTGACTTCACCGTCAACTTCAGTGAGAACGTCACGGTCGACGCCACCAGTGGCATACCGCGCATTGCGGTGACCTTTGACACCGGCGGCACTGTCTATGCCCAGTACCTCAGCGGCAGCGGTGGTAGCGCCCTGGTGTTCCGCCTAGTGGTGGCCAGCGGTCAGCTGGACACCAACGGCATCACCCTGGGCTCGTCCATCCAGACCGATGGTGCCACCCTGCGTGACAGCGCCGGCAACGACATCAACACAGGCCTGAACAGCGTGGCGAGCACCACCAGTGTGTTGGTCGATGCCGTGGTGCCCACGGTCAGCAGCGTCAGCGTGCCGGCCGGTGCTCCCTACAATGCCGGGGATACCCTCGCCTTCGTGGTCAACACCAGCGAAGCGGTTATGGTCAACGGCGTCCCGCGCCTGGCGCTGGACATCGGTGGCAACACCGTCTTCGCCAATCTGGTTTCAGGCTTTGGTACCTCGACCCTGGTCTTTCAGTACACCGTCCAAGCTGGCGACAACGATGCCGACGGCATCAGCGTCAGCGCCAGTCTTGACCTCAATGGTGGCCGCGTCCGTGATGCCGCTGGCAACAACCTAGATCTGACCCTTAACGGCCTGGGCGCGACGTCTGGCGTGATTGTCGACACCCTGCGACCGACGGCGACTATTGTCGTGGCGGACACCAGCCTTGCGGTCGGTGAAACCTCGCTGGTGACCATCACCTTCAGCGAAGCGGTGAATGACTTCACCAATACCGACCTGACGGTGGCCAATGGCACACTGAGCAACATCAGTAGCAGCGATGGCGGCGTCACCTGGACGGCGACCTTCACGCCCACGGCCAACCTGGAGAGCACGGTCAACCTGATCACGCTGAACAACGCTGGTGTGGCAGACAAGGCGGGCAATGCGGGAGTGGGAACCACCGACTCGAACAACTATGCCATTGATACGCTGCGCCCAACGGCGACCATTGTCGTGGCGGACACCAGCCTTGCGGTCGGTGAAACCTCGCTGGTGACCATCACCTTCAGCGAAGCGGTGAGCGACTTTACCAATGATGACCTGACGGTGAGCAACGGTACCCTGAGCGCGGTGAGCAGCAGCGATGGCGGCGCCACCTGGACGGCCACCTTTACGCCGACCGCCAACACCACGGCCACCAGCAACCTGATCACGCTGAACAACGCTGGTGTGGCAGACAAGGCGGGCAATGCGGGAGTGGGAACCACCGACTCGAACAACTACGCCATCGATACGCTGCGCCCAACGGCGACCATTGTCGTGGCGGACACCAGCCTTGCGGTCGGTGAAACCTCGCAGGTGACCATCACCTTCAGCGAAGCGGTGAACGACTTCACCAATACCGACCTGACGGTGGCCAATGGCACGCTGAGCAACATCAGCAGCAGCGACGGCGGCATCACCTGGACGGCGACCTTTACGCCCACGGTCAACCTGGAGAGCACGGTCAACCGGATCACGCTGAACAACACCGGAGTGA
>NZ_JBCPWO010000025.1:0-30818 GCF_039581385.1 Comamonas sp. A7-5 | reverse complement strand
TGCGTGATGCTTGCAGTCGATAGAACATAGATGCTTTCGGTTGAGGTCTACAAAGGCTGCCTCTAGTTATGGCATAACGGTACATCCTAAAAAAATTTGCATCGGGTGCATCCAAACATCGATCTCGTGGGTAGTACCTGCAGCAACACAAGCAATGTGCTGCTTCAGTGAATCCTTCCAACCGATTTAATTGGAGAATCTCAATGTCGACCACTCGCTTCGCATACCGCCTCGCCGCCTTTGCTGCCGTCACTTCCGCTGCAGCCCTGCTCGCTGCATGCGGCTCGATGAAGTCACCAGCCAGCAACTTCTCTCAGGCTTCACTGCCTGCTCCCATCCAGGTTCCTGCCGGTCACAAGGTCGCTTGGGAAACTGTTGGCAGCGGCGACATCACCTATGAGTGCCGGGACAAGGCCAACGCACCTGGCCAAACCGAATGGGTCTTCGTCGGTCCCGATGCAGTGTTGAAAGATCGCTCCGGCAAGACTGTGGGCCGCTACTACGGACCTCCCGCAACCTGGGAAGCCAATGACGGATCCAAGCTCACAGCTACGCAACTCGCAGTCGCACCCTCCAGCCCAGGCAGCTTGCCCTATCAATTGGTAAAGGCCAATCCCGCCATGGGGGCCGGCGCGCTGGTAGACGTGAGCTACATCCAGCGCGTCGCACTCCAAGGGGGTGTTGCTCCTGCAGACAAACCCTGCACCACCGCCACCAAAGGCCAGAAGACCATGGTCAAGTACCAGGCCGATTACATCTTCTGGAAACCCACGATGTAAGGTTTTGCAACGGCATGACTAGAATGATCGAAGGATTTACCTCTATTTCCTTCTGACCTTCTATTTGTGCCGCCTGCTGCCGCCCTCCAAGACGACGCTTTCGACCATGACGCTGCGCTTCAGGCCTGTGCGCGAGGTGATCGCGAAGCCCTGCGCAGCATCTATGAGCGCGAAACACGCTATCTGCTGGGTGTTGCTCTCAGAATAGTTCGTGACCGCGCTACGGCAGAGGATGTGCTTCACGACGCTTTTGTGTCCATCTGGGAGCGTGCATCGAGCTTCGACGCCAGCCGTGGTGCTGGCCGAGGCTGGATTTACAGCATCGTAAGACATGCTGCACTAAATCGGGTGCGTGATAGCGGGCGAGAAACCATGTTGGATGAACCGGCTACAGCACACCTGGATGCACAAGCGGCTTTTGCGGCCTGGCAGGAAAGTGGTGATGAGCTTGCACGACAGGCCTCACTTGGCCGTCTGGGGCATTGTCTTGATAGCTTGGAGCCAGCGCGCCGCGCCTGCCTTTTGCACGCCTATGTGGACGGCTGCAGCCACAGCGAGATTGCCGAGCGAGTCAAAGCCCCCCTGGGCACAGTCAAGGCCTGGATTCAGCGCGGACTGCGCGCACTGCGGGAATGCATGCAATGAGCAGCGAAACCCAACAACCACAACCTCCAGACGACCTGCATACACAGGCCGGAGAGTATGTATTGGGCACGCTTGATGAAAGCGAGCGTCGCTCTATTGAAGCGCGCCTTCCCTACGAGCCCGCCCTGCGCGCAGCAGTGGACGAATGGGAGCAGCGCCTGTTGCCGCTGACCACGCTAGCCGAGCCTGTGGAGCCAGGAGCCAGCCTCTGGCAGCGCATCGCCGCAAGCATCGCGCCAGCGAGCCGCCCTCGAGTCGTGCCAGCCCGAATACGCTGGTGGCATTGGGACAGCCTCGCCCTATGGCGCAGCCTGACGGGCGCAGGTTTCGCCGCCACAGCAGTGCTGGCCGCTGTTCTTGTGGTGCGTGAAGCGTCTCCCCCAACAGCGCCGCGCTATTTCGTGGTGTTGGCCGCGCCTCAGAACCAATCTCCAGGCTGGCTCGTGCAGGCCCAGACAGAAGGCAGGCTGCGTCTGGTGCCGTTAGGCACCAATAGTGTTCCTGCAGAAAAATCCCTGCAGTTCTGGACCAAGGCTGATGGCTGGAGCGCTCCAGTATCGCTTGGCCTCGTAAAGCCAGGCGAGGCCATAGAGGTTCCAGTGGACAAGCTCCCCCCCCTACAGCCCAATCAATTGTTTGAGCTGACCCTGGAACCCTATGGCGGCTCCCCGATTGGACGACCCACTGGCCCCATTCAGTTCATTGGCCGAGCCGTCCAGATCTAAGACTTCTGCCGGTTAAGCCTTGATGAGCCACTTGCCGACATCTCCAAAAGTAAACATAGCGGCCGTCACAGGCCGCCTTGCCTTACACCCGTGCCCCGACGAATCGCCAGCAGAACATAAATAGCGAAATTCAATGAATCCAGACAGAAAGTGGTTGCGTATTCCTTTCAGCCGGCATTTTTCGGCTTGTACATCAAGGAGCATCCATGTTCTCGATTCAATCTGCACGTAAGTTGGCCTCGTTCAGCCTAGCTATCTCGATGTCTGCTGTATCCGTCGCAGCAATGGCTGATGTGATGGTGGGTGGAGCCCCCATGCTGCCCTCCAAGGACATCATAGACAACGCAGTCAATTCCAAGGATCACACTACGCTGGTCGCGGCGGTCAAAGCTGCTGGCCTCGTCGATACGCTCAAGGGCCCCGGTCCATTTACCGTCTTTGCGCCGACCAATGCCGCATTTGATGCACTTCCCGCTGGCACCGTCGATACGCTGCTGAAGCCTGAAAACAAAGCCATGCTGACCACGGTCCTCACATACCACGTCGTCCCTGGTAAATGGGATGCCGCAGCACTCAGCAAGATGATCAAGGACGGCAAAGGCAAGGCCATGATCAAAACAGTCAGTGGCGGCACCCTGACGGCCAGGGCCAGCGGTAAGAAAATCATGCTCACGGATGAAAAAGGCGGCACTGCCACAGTGACCATTCCTAACGTGTATCAATCCAATGGCGTAATTCACGTGATCGACAAGGTTTTGCTCCCCAAATAAGCAAGCCTGCAGTTAGAGGCTCTAAACAAACCTCAGCTGAAATATGGGACACCCCTTGAAATCGACCGCAACACCACGCGAGTGATGATTGCGGCCGATGGGACGGGAATGCTTCTGGTTGATGTACTCGTAAAGTCCCCATACTGTAGGGTCTCCTCAGAAACTGGCGATGCGCCCCACTGAATGGAGGGAGGGACTACTCCTGAGTGACATCTTGACGGCTCACATTCAGTTGACGGCGCTTACGGGCGTTGTTTTTCAGCAGTGTTCTGACGAAACAGGGACCACCGATAACTTCGTGCATGTGGGCGTTGCTGACACCCTTAGCTAACATTACGTCTAGTACGTGCTGCTTGGGTGTAGATACGGGCTACAAGCGGCATCACTGACGTTGATGCAGTTGCACGCCATCAACTTTGCTTGGCCAAAGCTCAGCAGATTGGTGTCTGTGGGGCTCATGCAGACATGAGAGGAGCCAGTTGAAGAAATGCAGCCGCATCGGCTTACCTGAAGTCTGGAGATCAAGAGCCGAAGGGCGCCAAGTTCGACATGGCGGATATCAAGATCGTGGCTGAAGCCGATACGTTCACCTAGACGGCCGAACTGTTGCCCGTAGCCTTCGAAGACTATCATAACTGCTTCACTTTCAATGTTTCAGTTTGATGCATATCAGCCGATAACCTCATAAGAGCTGAACAGACTCAAGGAGATTTCATTGAAGCGATGCATCATCAAAGTAGCAGGAGCCTGCTACACAGCCCTATTCCCAAGCACATGCGCCGCACTTGAAGATGCCCTGAAGCGCTTCCCAAGCGCCACCGCAATCTCCGTGAAAGCCGCTTGAATTCGGCTTGATCTAGCTATTCATCTAGCAGCCAACGCCAACTAGCAATCGTGTCTGTGACCGTTGCGAAGTCCCGGCTTAGCCAAATCAATACTGGAATAGCTATGCGTCCATCAACGCTGTCTATCAGCATATCGATCGCCATATCAGGCTTCGTCCTCGTCTCCTGTACGAATGAGGAGAGCCACAAACTTGAGGCCAGGCGAGCTGCCAGGCGGCTGCTTGCCTTCCCTGAGCATGCCGAGTTCAAAGATGTGAAGTTGGGAAAGAACGGCGATGCTGTCTGCGGATTTGTGGGCTTTCGTCAAGGTGAGTTAGCGTCCTATCCAGGCAAGAAACCATTTGTCTATGAAGTCAACACGCACACCGCAAGCCTAGTGGAAATGCTTCAGGATAAGGACTTCAAGAACTTTATAGAGGACAGGCTCGAAAACGAAGACGAAGTTGCCAAAGTGAAAAACTTGATCAAGACCTGCCGCGGGCAAGCTCTATGGGAAACGAACTGCTCTCCCACGCTTGATATCAAGAAGCACGCTCTCTGCAGCTACGTTGAGCCTCCCACATTGCTTTAGCAATTCCAGCAAACCAGTCTTGACACCTGCTTGCAGGGTTACCGGCCTTCTGCACGAAGTAGCATGCAGCGCTCCCCGAGAAGACCATCTGGCGTGTTCGCTCACGCAGGCACGGCAGTTCAGGAATGGGCTTGGGCTAGCCATCTATCAAGAGCACGGCGCGGCTTTCGCGTCGTGGCAGCAGTGGTAACACTAGATGGCCCAGCAACTTTCCTAAACATGACGAATGAATGCTTCGCGTGTAATTTGCGGAAGTGGCGCTGAGTGCTTCAAGCAAAAATCAATGAAAGCACTCTATGCATGCAAATGCACGAAGAGCAAGCTTACGCGGCAGAGAACTTCAAGCCAAGCTGAGGTAAAGATGCTGGTACGCCCCATTACCTATCACCTTGAAATTTCACAGGATTCAATCAAGAGCGAACCTGTCGTCCATCTTGAGTCATCAACACCATTTCAACCCTTCGCCGTCGGAGACAAGATGAGCTGGAATGGATTTAGAAATGCCCGATGGCATCCTGAGCCCCACACAGGGCAGCTCTTACGTGTAAAGGATGTACTTCACTTTATTTGGGACATACGTGGCTCGAACATCGGCCACAAAATTCGTCTGTGCGTCGAAATATGCAACTTCGAAGACTAGCCAACACACCACTGAATCAAAAGTCTTCGATTTCTTCAGCATGCTGCCTTCTAGGCGAATTTTTCCAGCCTGATGCGCTTACCTGTATGTGCCTACCTACAGGGCCCTCTCGGGGCCTCCACAGCGCGAATATGTACGTGCCAACGCACTTCGCAATGTATTGAGCAGTAAAAGCCCGCCCCTCGTGAAATTATTCCAGTAGCATTAACGATGGGCCCAGCTATTAGGACGTAGGTGGAGCCTCATTTCGCCACCCATCGGGTGGCTTTTTTTTGCTCTGAATTCAGAGCTACTGGCGTGACCACTCACGTTCGTATAGCACCTCAGGAATGGGCCTGGGCTGTCGTCAATTAGGAACATGGCGCGGCCTATGCGTCGTGAGCAACAGAGGTCACGCCAGATGGTTCTACCCCCTTTGGTGTAAGCCAAACTCGTATTGATCCCCCATAAAGCATCATGCAGAATTCGGCCCCATCTACCTGTTATGCCGGGCCTGGGATATCTCCTCCCTCCCTTACTGACCTCTCCCCAGGCATGACCCGAAAGGGTCACCGGCTCTTTATTCAAGCCCGCAGCAAACGCTAGCGGGCTTTTCTTTTCAGCAGAGATTTCTCAGCCCGCCGCCAGCCAACGAAGATTTGTGCTCGCCACACCAAGCTTGGCGACCTTATGAAATAGAGATGACGACCGCGAAGGGATGGCGAACTATCCTAGGTTCCACAGATATCACAATTTGAATCAACAGTATCCAATAGCTCAATCTGTAAGCGCCTACATACCTACTTACATCTCCTGGTTACAACAAGACGGAGTCACCAAGAAACGTTAGCTCGCAGGTTCTGCGGCCAGTCTCTGAGATGTAGGGAGTGTCTTCATGAAGAAAGTTAATCCTGCTGCCAAGCACGCAAATCGCGCTTTTGTACGCATGCACACGTATGTGACGAAACATTTTGACTGGGATCTCTTCACCAAGGACTACCGCGTAGTCTTGAACACCGACGAGGACGGAGGCGTTACGCTGTACATCGTCAAAGTCTTCGACAAGAACGGCAAGTTAGCTGCACTAGGGCCAAAGATCCCTAACCAGATTACGTTCTCCTACCGCCAGGCACCCATCATGTCGGTATGGACTGAGTTCTTCAATGACGGCAAATTCAGCTGGCGCAATGTCTCGTGCCGCTAGATGCGACAGCGGTCGCGCCCAGTGGCAAGTCAGCTTCATTTATTCCCGCCACTGACAAGGTAGACGGTGCCCTCTGACACGCTGTTGAGCAGCTCGCGATACGCATTCACTAAGTGATCGCGGCCAAGCCTAAATGCGGGGTCCGTTCTATCCGGCCCATCCTGGTGCTTGGCATCTAGCTGTGCAGCGCGCAGCTCTCTTGCCACCTTGTGCGCAGTCTCTGGTGGAAGCACCTTGACGACTGCCGCTAAGATCATGGACAGCGCAGCGAATGCGCCAGACTCCTCCTGGGTCATGAAGCAACTCCAGTCTGTTGATCCATTCTAGTTTCCAGCCAAGCATGGGCTCATTTCTTCTCTCCATCTCTGAACCATTCCCCAAGCAGACCCGAAAGGTCACAGGCTCTTTACTCAAGCCCGCAACACCCGCTCGCGGGCTTTTTCTTTACCCACAGGAGACTCCATGCATTCCCCTCCAACGCCCCTCCCCGCGACGATGCTGCTGGTCGCAGCGCAATGGACGCTAACCCTCTTCGGTTTTCTCTGCCTGATTGGCGCGGCCATGGTAGTCGCCAAGACGCCCGATGCTTGGCCCATTCGAGCGCGTTCGGCTCAATTTCGATAGCTGATTGCACTTTTTACATAAGTGCTATGGAGTGAGATCATGAAAAAGTTACTTGAAGGCCTTTTCTTGCTAGTAGGCATCTGCATCGGGGTTGCATGGCTAGCAGTACCGGATGCTCAAGCCGATGAGCCCTCATCTCCCGCTAAGATGCCGTGCGATGAGTTCGTGTGCCCAGGCATGCATGCCGAGTGGCTGGACGAAAAAACTGTGCGATGCCTTCACGAATGGCCCTAAATTGACGGCCACAAGACCATGTCAAATGTGGACCTTTCTTCTCCTCCCCCAAAAAATATAGAGAATTAGCATTGAAGCAATCAGCACAATAGCTTGACTCAAAGCCAAGCAGTCAGGATGTTTTGCCGAGAACATACGCTGAGCGATCTACATTCTGGCTGCAAGCCCCCGATCCCTGGATGAATGCCATTGAGTTCACGCCAATTACATAGAGACAAAGGCTTATGACCAAGCCACCAATCCAGCTTGAGCGCTTACCGTCTAGGCGTAGCAGGAAGCGCAACATCTCGATCGCAGCAGGCTTCATATTCAGCGCCCTAGTGATCCTTGCAGTCTTCTTCGGCTTGGCGGGCTGCAAAGCCGAATCTGGGCCAGGGCTTGGCAAAGCTGCTACCTCCATCAAAAGGGCTGCGCTCAGTTCCTGGCAGTGTCCCGGGATGAAAGCTATTTGGATCAGTGAGAGTATTGTGAAGTGTGTCCGCGAGGAGCAGTAAGTAAGTAGATCGCAAACATCAAAAAGTTCAGCCACATACTTACGGCCGCAGACAGGTTCAACTTTGCGATACTTTGGTCTGCCATTTAGAGTACTAGAGCTATGCTGAATGACGTAGACATGCCAGCACTTCTGGTGAGTCTGGGCTTTAAGGCATGCCTTCGAACATTTTGTCCTGATGTATCACCAACGTACGAGTCATGACTTGGTCGACTGCATCCAGGAACTGATCATTAGCCGTTTGCCCACGACCGTTTGGCTCTAGCCAAGTTCGACCACGCTGATTCACAGATGCAGTGTAAAAGTACTCGTCCAATTCAATCCCTGTGTAGGTCGCACCAAGCGCAACATGGTGAGATGCGAAGTCCAAGTAGAGGCAAAAGTCACGAGGCTCCCTCCAGCAGTCGGACACGGCATCAGCCAACCCTGAAACACCATCTTTCCTGAAGATCTCCAGTGAATCTATTGCAGCCTTCTTCACTTCTTTGGCAATTGAGTTGGAGCCTTTCGCAATCACTCCTACAGGCGAGATTGCGAGACAAGTAGGCATCAGCAAGTACGTAATGGCTTTAGTTTTCATCCCATGACACACCAATAGAAATTTCGATAACCCAATTTGTCATCTATGACCAATTCTGGCGCTGCTCGCCTCTCGAAATATTGCAATGCAACAAGAAAATAACCGAACCCGTACCCAGCGAGGTGTCACGAATGGAGCATCGATGATCGAAAACATGAACATTTAACGCTGAGCCAACAGCTGCAAAGACGAGCAGCACTTGCTGGGAGCCTTGCGAAAAACTGTCCTTCCCTAGTGCAGCGATGCACAGAAGCAGCACTCGGTCAGCAAGAAGCCCCTGGTATGACGATGCCCTTCCTCACCCGTTCTCCCGGATTCTGGCAAGAATCAATCCGCTCTATATGTTGCTACGAACAAAGAACGAACCATCGCCACCAGTCCATGGCTGCCTATCAGGGCCATACATCCATCGACCAATGTCCCCTCCCATGTTCATTGATCCCATTGCAAAACTTGATCGCTGATCAGCCATCGAAACAAATTCAGGCGCCGACAACACCGCGCAACCAGTAAGCGTACTGGTAACTATCGTAATCACAAGAAGCACTTTCATGGCAACTCCCAAGGAAAGTGGAATCTCTAGGCTACTCCCTCAATCCAAAGCCTAGGTACGTGCTTGTTGGATCGCCTCTTGACTACCAAGTTCATGTAGCAGCCCCCACGCATGCGGGCTATTTCCTTTGTAGCCCCAATGTCCAAAAATATGACCATTTACCGAATCGCCAAGAGCTGGCAAGGCGATATGCAGATCGCTGAAAGATGCGCTGCAAAAGACAGTCTTTGAGGAGTGCAACGCCGCGCAGGAGCGCTCCATGGGCGAGGTGCCGCCGCGCGGCGAGTAGCACGGCCTGCTAGTCGAGTCCGTGGCCGGTCAATGGGTCATGCGCTTCATGAGCGAGTCCAAGATTTATGCCGCATCCCCAGTGGGTCACTTCTGGGTGGAAATCAACACTTCGAGGCCGTATCTAGAATGATTGAAGCAGGGATGGGTATCGGAGTGCTTCCTAAAGTGGAAGCGACCGCATATCTGCATGGCATGAAGCTCCAAACCCGGGCGCTAAAAGATGAATGGGGCAAGAGACAAATGCTCATCTGCACTGCCAAAGGGAGAGAGAAATCAGAACACGTGGACCGCCTATTGCAGGCACTGCTGCTTGCCGCGCAAGATACTGAAGAATTAGATTAGTCGATGCGACGAGCTTCGCATAAGCTTGATTACACCTTGCTCCTTATATGAGAATTAAGCTGATGCTAGAAGGTTTCGATGGCTAAAAGCCTTCACATTTCTTTCCAATTATACAACCCAGACGCTAATGCGCCAAGTTCATCTGGTTAATGCAAAGGCCTTCACTTCTGCCACTACCTCCGCGGCTCTTCTCACCGAGAGTGAAATAATTTGAACAACTTCATCTAATGCATCATCAGTTATGCTACTTTGAAAGCGCTGAAAAATGAATATGGGTATGGAGTTTCTCACCTCTACTCCTTGTAACCCAATCGCGTAACACATTGTCTTAAACCGAAAGCCGTCTTCAGGCATCGCGTACGTTGTCACCAGAGATTAAATTCCTGTGCGCGGCGATATTCTGAATCTCAGGCAGATCCTTAAAACTCCCGTCAACACTGGCATACACAAAAACTCAATTCATTAATACTAATATCATCCAGAATTCCAATAAATCAAAACTAAACCATCTTCACTTTCCAATAGCCGCACGCAGTGTATGTGATCTTCTGTCCTAGCTGTCAATTTCCCATCATCAATAAGCGTTAACCATGCCTTGGAATTTCTGAAATATTCATCAATTTCACAACCTGCCATTACATTAAAAAGTTCAGTCAAGACAGATTCTTCATTCCACATGTAAAATGTAGTAGAAACTTTATTAAATAATTCAGCATCTTTAATTATTGCAGCACTGGAATGCAAATAACACTCTAGATTGAATGCCCTCTGTCGTGACAAAGCAACGTCATATCGCCCCCAATCAAGCTCCAGATCATTTATTATTTTCTCATAGGGACAAAATAAACTGTAGTAAGGCCTATCCCCTGGAGAAATTTCTATCCACCTATAAGACCATCCTGCCTTAATTAAAATCCAACTGCACTGACATACACCATGCTTATTTTCTATGATTTCCTGAGCTTTCTTAAGATGAAGTACATATTTCGACATTTTTGGCGATAGCGGTTGAAATTTTTTATAAAGAAAAAAAATTTCTCCAAATGATGAATATTTTGAAACTCTGTGAAGCTCTTTTTTGACTGCATTAGGAAAAATTCTTTTCTTTATTACCCACTTTTCACCTGCATTTGTGAAAATCGACTCAATTTCTTTCGGAATATTCTCTAAAGTACGCAATTGTGAAAAAACTTGATAAATGCTCATCATGGAGTTTTCTCCAGAATCAGACGACCAAATTTCTCCATTAGAAATTTCAAGTGCTGCTTTACTCACAGAAAGCATCCATTTTTCAAGCACCGCCAGATTATTATTATTGTAAGGACTAAATTCTTCGTTAGATTTATAAGGCCAAGAACTACAAAATTCACACATTAAAGACTGAAGTGTGTCTAAACTAGACATAAATATACTAGAACCCAACCCGATGGGTTTAGTCTTTAATTCGCACAAATGAAATGGGCATTTTGCAAGCCAGTATAATTCATGCAAATAGCTATGATAGCCAAGCCTTGCGCAAGATTCACAATATCTAATAAATCTTGCTTGATTCTGGGTTGGTATTGCGTAACGCCCAAGGTCAATTTTCGTCAAAAGTGGAGAAAACACTGTTTCGACCAAATCAATATTTTCCCTTAAAGCCTTCGCAATAAAATTCACCTCCACTCTGGAGAATAAAATTACACTTCTAAATCGCACTCTAAAATACTGTTCACACTGAGGAATATTGATTGAATTCAGAGCACAAAAGCGGCTCAAAAAAGAAAAAACTGATTCATGAGGCCGGAGATTTCCTGGCCACCAGTTGATCGTCGGATATGATCTCACTTCGTTAACTATTTGATATTATTCGCATGTGATCAGAAAAGTTTGTTTTAGAAAGCTCAGTCAACCAATTTTTGTATGAAGTTGCAGAACCCCAATCTCTTCCTTTCGCCAATTGAAAAAGAATCGATTCTATCGTTCTTGCGACGTGTTGCATTGGGAATTCATACTTTTTACTAGTAACACCAGAAGGAGCAAGCTCAATTAATGCCCTCCACAGATCCTGTGAAGAATTTGACAGTCTCAATCCTTCGGAAAAATCTTCAGGTGAGAAATATTGCAAATATGAAATGCCTGTTTTTGGAGGCCATTCTGAATCAGCATCATATCCATTAAGGACATATTCAACTTCGTCTTGAGACTTCAAGCCGTGAAATTGGAAATGTGCAGCCATGAATCTCGCTGCAATATGTGCATTTCCAGTGCTTGCCATGAATTCATGACGATAGTTGAGTTGATGAGAGCCTACAGAAAAAACACTTAATGAAACTCCATTGTAATCCAACTCATTTTGAAAGCCCACCAGCCATTTCCATTCGTCAAAACTCATATCTTGCGCCTCATCAATTAGTAAAATGACATAGCTTCGGTTTGCATTGTTCGCAATCGCAATAAATCTCTGCAAACACATATAAATCATCTCGGTTCTTTTTGGCAACTTATTTGGAGATATAAATTTAAACTTAGATGCTGCAAGCAGTTGATACCAGAAAAACACTTCACTCTTGTATGAATCTGGTCGATGATTCCAAACAACTAACGGAAGCACTTCATTAAAACGATTCTCTAGAACCTCTTTTAAATGCCATTGGATGCATCGAGATTTTCCTAAACGCGATGCACCATATATGTACCCTCCGGACTTTTGTTGGTCTATCCAATCTCCTATCTGCAAAATCATGTCATGCATTGGTGGCGTGTAGACCGCGTATTTCTTCGTGATCAAACAATGATTTAGATCTATATGATCAGGAAATATGGAATCCATAGCTACTCCGACTTGGCCATCCTGCGTGGCGGCAATGGTTTATCACGAATACTTGCTGTAGCATCCACCAGAGGCTTATTTTTTTTTGTTTTCTTTAATATCTTCTTATTGTCATAATGCTCTTCCACCTCATCAGCACGAGCCATTGCTTCATTAAGTTTTGCATCGCTGATAAATGGACTCGCTGCAGCGGAAAGAATTCTCCTAGCCTCAAGATATGATGGATGAACCGGTAGCTTTTTCTTTGGCTGACTTTCTACATAGTTCATAAAGTTAGCAATAGCGTCACTACCGTATTCGATAAGAAAGTATCCGCGCGAACTAGCTTGCTGAATTGCAGCCCTGACACTAAGACTATGTGGAGAAGTACTCCATGGAGGTGCGGCCCTTAGAACTCCTAGAGATTCACCATTTATGGTCGATGCCTTGGCAATCCGAGCGTCGTCCTCTATATGATTTATAACCCAAATTTTCTTACCGACAAGATCCTGTCTATTTTGAAGAATTTCGTTTGAATATCTTCCATAAAAAAACTCAACATAGGGCGCACGTCCTTTTTTCGCACCGCCCCGTACAACACAAAGCTTTCTTATACTTAAGAAATTATCTATTGCCGAATATTCAACTTTACGAAATTCCTTCTCTGATCTTTTGTATAAAAATTCAGCATAATCAAGTGGTTTTCGATAGCCGATCCCCTTGTTAGGAGTGGCGTTGTAGTTCGCTATCAACACATCTAAAAGCTCCTCCGCGTACTCAAATTGAAAGCGACTAGCTACTGCGACTTCCTCCGGGTTCGTTCCCTTGCGATCCTCGGTCTTTCCGCCAGTTGTATTAGATAATCGTTGAAGACCCCCACTGGCCAAATGACGAAAAAAGTTTTCAATAAATGGTCTATCATCTTTGCTACGCCTCTTCGAAAATGAATTTTTAGGTTCTAGTAATTTTGAACCTATTGCATCGAGCAAAACTGCACGAACTCGTTTTGAAGCCTCTGCAAGCGCACCATCAACACTTGTTTCATCCCAACATAACCCAATGAAATTATCATCACGAGTTGAAAGTAATCCAGCACCTGAAACATAAGCTTTATCACAAAATGTCACAGGGCGTAATACCCATCGAGTAAGTGCTCTTTTCATTGCACGCAGCACATCTTCTTGAGATATTTCGCGACGTAGGCTGAAGTAGTAACCAAGCACTACACGCGACATTACTTCTAGTATTACGACAACCCACAGTCTGTGAACAATTTTCTCCTGGACACCCCCATCAATTGTTGGCAATACAACGCAAAATCTTCCATCAAGTTTATGCGCATCCATCTCCGCACGCTGCATAAAACTCAGTATGGGTCGATCAACCCCATCGCCCGTTTTTAGCTTCGTAACGAGATCTGGTCCTCCTGTCACTGCAGCCAAAGATACAGGATCTGAAGCAAGTAGGTTGTCAACATATTTAACTATTGAGTAGTAGGCACGGGTTTGAGTATTAAATGGCCATTCGCCTCTTGCTTCATACCCCAAATCACGTAGCTTGTCGATAAACCATTTCCAATGTCTTCGCTTTGATATGTGAACTTCCTTCAGCCTTTTTTTAGCTCCAAGCTTAGGACGAATGCGCGCATCTAGTTCAGCTCGCAAATCAGGCCGTGTATTAAGTAAAGCCTGTAAGGCACCCGCTGCACCATTTCCAAATGAGTCGGCTCGAACCGATTTCTTCCGCGTGTACGGCTGAATACGCTCATAAGGAACTAAGGCCCTCCAACCATAAGGTTGTCCATCTGGATGTGGCTTAAGGCAACGTTCCCGAATTAATCGATACGCTTGCTTTGCGCTCAGCGATGTCAGCTCTTTGACTGTGCTGGCGGACGCACCAGCTAGGAACAGTGAAATTGCATGCTTTCGTCTTAGGTAAGAGCGACGTTGATTGCCTTCAAGCGCTCCTTCATCTGGAGTAGCCCAACACGAACAATCGATACTTTGCCCACCTACTACTCTAGATGAATGAGTGTCAAAACTCACAATTTCAGTTGCCGGCAAGGGACCTCCCAATTACGGAAGACTGCTAGTAGACCTATCCTAATACGCTCTGGGAAAAACAGGTAGCGTTAAGCTACAAAATTACTTATATCGCGAGCCAAAGCTACAAATTTGCTTACACACTCTTGGAAAAAATATGTTCCAGACTTATGACACCGCCATGGGAAGGTAGATCGAGGTGCAGGAACAAAATTGGTCAAAACAACGATCGCTCCAGTTTTCATAACAATTGCTCGAACGTCAGTTGATGTTTAGAGCACCATACCCTGCACATCTCCCTCACTTCCTCAGCATCCTAGAGAACGTCCCCGGCAGCATTGAACAAAAAGCTAGGCTGCTGGACATTTCTCCGTCAACGCTCCGACGGTATCGCGCGCAAGGTCAAGCGCCCAGAGCCATTCATCTGGCGCTCTTTTGGGAGTCCACCTGGGGCATCCAGTACATCGAGTCAATCTCAAACCTGCGCACCTCAACATACTTCGCCCAGGCACAAGCGCAAGAGCGCCGAAACAAGAGGCTCATCGATCAAATTGCTGTGCTTGAAGCCGAGTTAGCCAGGTCAAACACCGGGCCGGCCAATCTACCGGTTTTCCAAATTGGCTAACAACCGATACGAAATTGCCGGTCACGCGTCTTCTTTCTCTCGGCCCTAACGTAATCAAGCTGATCCATTCCGCACGCCTTGACACGACATTCAGCGTCGAGAACCCTAATTCGCTCCTCCAAAATTCTGCACTCACCGGGCACTGATGACGAAGGTCGAGTAGCGACTGGTACAACTTGCTCAGCAGCAATCGCATAAGCCTTGTCTCTCTGCTGCCTAGCTAAAGCAACTTGACTTTCCCATGGAATATTTGCTGGTACTCGCGCTATGCGATCTATAAAGCGGCCATTGACCGAGCACGGAACGCTCTCCCAAGTCAGGCGATCATGAATATCTTTGCAGAGGTAAATCTCTCTTGTTGTCGGTGTATCCACTCGCGGAGTGCTTTGCTGCGCGATCTGACGCCCTCCCTCGCATGGAGAATTGCTGTAGGTATTCCCACACCTATAAATCTGCCCAGTAGCTTCAGGTTTCGGAAACTCCGGAGTCCCTGGCTTAGGAGCTACCGCAGTTGCAGGCTCCGTTGGTTTCAAAACAGACGGCGGCGGAGCCCGCTGGTGGACAGCTGTGGGTGGAAAACCCTTGATAAAACGAATGATTTCAAAGTGGTACCTGTATGCGATTACACTAATGAATAGCACTATCGCAGTGACAATGAGCTTTCCCATAAAGCCCATTTCATTACGACCACTCGAAAACGGGCTATCACTTGGATCCCTTCTAGCGCTCAGATTTTGGTCATAGCGCTCTCTCCAATAATCTCTATCTTGTATTCCCATAATTCCCCCTCAATGGGAATCATAGGCCAGAGCGCCTACGGCGGTTGTTTTTCAAGCGAGAGTGGCGACCGGCATTTTTTGGTGAATTGCACGCCCTCCATCACACACCATACTTTGCCAGCGGTGCCGCGATCGCGTGATTCAATTGCGCCGGGTATTGCCTGATCAGCGGGTGAACCTCAGGGGCGCGGCCCCCGATACCCCCTTACAGCGCCCCGGTCTGGACCAAGCGCGCCGTTTTGGCGGCCTTGGTGACGGCTGTCATGTCTGCATGCTGCTGCACCTTGGGGGCTTCATAGTGCATCGACTGGCCAACCTGCTGCTTAGGCGCTTGCAGCTGCGCTGGAGGCGGTTTCACAGGGACTCTGTAGGGGTTGAACTTGGCACCCTAAATCCATTCGCTACAGGCCTCGCTGGACATCTCCAGGCGCTCCGCATCGTTGAAGCAGATGCAGCCTTGTCAGGCTTTTCAATTGGGCCATCTGGTTCAGTAGAACATCAGTCCATCGTGTTGTTCGCACACGCTATCGGATGAGCACGAATCTTGCTTAACTGACTTGTAGCCGTTTTTGCAATGAAGCAGATTCGGCTGTATCAAGACAACGACGTCTACGTTAGGCATAGGCCGCTATTGTGGGTAATGCCTGCGTAGACGTTTTCTTTTGTAGGGACAGAAAGCAATGACGGGCTTCCGAAACTTTTTACAAGCTGGGCATGCACCAACCTTGGGCGCATCATTCTTCTATTTCGCCTGCTCATGCGGCATTTGGGTCATCAATGGTGCAATGGCCCCTTTTCTCAGCGAGAGCTTTAATCTGACACCGGCGCAGAAGGGCCTGATGCTATCCATCCCAATCTTCGCGGGGTCGCTGATGCGCTTTCCGCTGGGATTACTGGCTCAGTACATCGGTAGAAAGAATGCCACCCTGGTTGAGATGGTGGGCATCGCCATCGCAATGTTGTACGGCTACTTCGCCGTTGACTCCTTTGGTGATCTGCTGGCCATGGGCGTTTTGCTAGGCATTGCTGGTGCCAGCTTCGGCGTAGCTCTTTCACTCGGTTCAGGCTCATTTCCACCGCGCTACAAGGGACTAGCAATGGGACTAGTTGGTGCCGGCAACATCGGAACGGCCTTTGCCGCACTGCTGGCACCGCAGTTGGCACAGGCCTTTGGCTGGCAGGCCGTATACGGCTTTGCGGCTCTAGGTATTCTGGTGCCTATGGTCGTAATGATTGTGTTTGCCCGAGAACCCGCAGACCGTGATGCACATGCCACTCTGCGCGACCATGTTGCCTGTCTTTTCGAGAAGGACGGCTGGGCCTTCAGCCTAATTTATGCCGTCACCTTTGGCGGCTTCATTGGCTTAGCCACTTTTCTGCCAAGCTACTTTTATGACCAATTCGGTGTGAGCAAAGTTGAAGCTGGGCAGTTGACCATGCTGGCTGCGTTTATGGGTGCGACTACGCGCATTTTTGGCGGCTGGCTGTCGGATCACTGGGGCGGAGTGAACACGCTCACAGCAGTGCTGGTCGTCGTCTTCATTAGCTTGCTGCTTTGCGGACTCAGCGGCAACTCCTTAACTCTCACAGTGCTGTTCTTCTTGGTATGTTTTGCCGCCTTGGGAGCTGGCAATGGTGCCTTGTTCCAATTGGTTCCTCTGCGGTGGCCAACAACCACTGCTGTGGCCGGCTCCATGATCGGAGAGTTGGGCGCTTTGGGCGGCGGCTTGATCCCTGCAAGCATGGGTTTGTCGCAACAGCACACCGGCAGTTACTTCACAGGATTCACTGTGTTTGCCTGCTTTTCACTAGTCATGTTGGTGATGCTGCGCTACATGCAACTGCGCTGGACACGCACCTGGGCGGAGAAAGGCGGTCGCGCACGCACCGTTCCGGCTTGATTCAAAGCTCAGCGTGGCAGGAACAGTAACCAGTAAAGCAGCGCCACATTGAGCACAACGCTGAAGGCGAGCGCTGTCTTCCAACCGAATGCTGGATCGCGCTCAAGGAGTGGACTGGACGCTTGCGGCAATAGTGGCCGCGCAGCTCCGCGCTCTAACGCCAGCAACATTTCTTCGGCCGTCTCGAAGCGCTGTGCAGGATCGCGAGCGATCGCCTTAAGAACGATGGCATCCAGCCAGATTGGTACTTGTGGGTTGTGACGACTGGGAGGTATTGGGTCACGCCAGTAGCGCCCTCTCTGGTAAGCGATAACCTCACCATAGGGCAGACGTCCGCCTGTCAATAGCTGGTACAGCGTCACGCCCAAAGCGAACAGGTCGCTGCCCGCACTTGCTGGCACTGGCGGATCGTCCCACTGCTCGGGGTTCATGTAGCTAGCAGTACCCGCATGTAAGGCACGCAGTTCGGGAGGCTCTCGGCCAGTCAGTGCAACGCCAAGGTCGAGCAGACGCAACACCCCATCAACACCGCAGTGAAGGTTCGCGGGCTTGACGTCGCGGTGGATAACACCCTGCCGGTGCAGGTAACCCAGCACACGCGCGGCCTGCTGACCTATGGCAAGCACCTGGTCTACACCAGGCTGATGTCGTCGCTCCAGCCACTGAGAAAGCGTCTCGCCCTCCACCCATTCGTACAAAAGATAGAAAGCTGACGGCAGATCCACCGGCGCAGCATGCAGCCGAACCAGATGTCGGGCTGCCGCTCCGGTCTGCAGATGGCCGGCCATCCATGCTTCATGGGCCAGAGCAGCCCATTCCTGGCGGTCATGTGCACGCTGTGTGTGCAGCGTTTTGAGCGCATGGCGCTGGCCGCTGCGCTCATCCAGCACTCGGTACACGCGGTAAATGCCACTGTCGGCCACTAAAGCTTCCACACGCAGCCCGTCCACCAGACTGCCGGGCCTGAGCAGAGGCAACGGCGGCAGGGACTGTGCGCGACGCATAGTGTCGTCCAGGGTTGCTTCCTTCACGCCCAGCACGCGAACGACCACGGCTGTGAGATTGTCGCGGCTGCCGTTGCGCCACGCGGCATCAGCCAAGCGTTCGGCCAAGGGCTGTGCACCGCCCTCGCCCACCCACTGGGCAAACTCACGCGGCTTGACGTCATTGTGTATGCCGTCGGACAGCAGTACAAAAATGTCGCCAGGAAGCACTTCTCCTTGCCGATAGTCAATGCTGACCCTATCCTCCAGGCCGATGGCGCGCGTGAGGCGGTGCGCGAAGTCCACGCCGCCCATCACATGGTCCTCCGTCAGCTGCTCGATCTGCCCTTGTCGCAACAGGTAGGCACGGGTATCGCCTACATGGGCCAGCGTGAAACTCTGCCCGCGTAGAACCAGAGCTGTCAGCGTGGTCAGACCATAGGCCGGCTGACGCCGCCGATTGATGCCATAGAGCCAAGCGTTCTGTGCACCCACGATGCGGTCCAGCGCCACGGTGGGCTCCCAGATGGCTGGCGTGCAAAAGAAGTCGCGTGCCAAACAGGTTACCGTGGTCTGTGCAGCTTCACGGCCCCAGCCACCCGCACTGACACCATCGGCAACGGCGGCGAGCATGCTGGCGTGGCCAGAACTTTCGTCCTGCAGTTGTACTGCCGCGAAGTCCTCGTTGTCCTGCGCACGGCCGGAGCGTGAGACCCATCCGATATCCAGTTCAAAAGGCATGAGCGAATCCGTAATGGCATTCCTTGCAATCGCGCCCCACAAGAGTGCCTACCTGTGCGGACACCGCACCGAACTGATGCATCGGTAGATCAGAATCAGCAGCACCTTCGTTTGGAACCACGGCACTGCCAAGCTCCATGAGCAAGAAAACGATTGGCATAAAAAATGCTTTATTGATAGCGACGGTCTGGGCAATGTAGCTCCGACAGTTGAGGACAACGGCGTTTGCGACATACCTGGCCAAAGGTGGCTAGGTCATGGCGCAAGCGCCTTTTTTGTTTTTTAACCGTGAGAGGGAGCGTAACTCGCTTCACTCCCCTCCGACGAAGGGATATCGCATGCCCCACGCGATTCATAAAACACCACGAAAGCTCATCGTTGTTGGTAACGGCATGGTGGGTCAACGCTATGTCGAAGCTCTAACCGAACAATTTCCCGACCTTTGCGCAGCAGGATGGGAAGTGACGGTACTTGGTGAGGAGCCGCGCCCGGCATATGACCGTGTCCACCTGTCGGAGTTCTTCAACGGCCGCAGCGCCGACGATCTGTCCCTGGTCCCAGAGGGCTTCTACGACCGCCCGGGCCTGACGCTGCGCCTCAATGCCCGCGTTGCCTCCATCGAGCGGCGCGATCGTACGCTGCAACTGACCAATGGTGAAGTACTGGCCTTCGACAAGCTGGTGCTTGCAACGGGCTCCTCACCCTTTGTACCGGGTGTGCCGGGACGCGACCGCCCTCACTGCTTTGTCTACCGAACCATCGAGGACCTCGAAGCCATGCAGGCCTCGGGGGCCAAGTCCCAAAGCGGCGTAGTGGTGGGCGGCGGGCTGCTGGGGCTGGAATGTGCCAAGGCCTTGCGCGACATGGGGCTGCAAACCCATGTAGTGGAGTTCGCACCACGCCTGATGATGGTCCAAGTGGACGAAGGCGGCGGTCGCGTGCTGCGCACCAAGATCGAATCGCTGGGCGTGCAGGCTCACACCAGCCGCAACACTGTGGAGATCACCGATGGCGCCACGGCGCGCCATCGCATGGTGTTCGCCGATGGAACTTATCTCGAAACCGACATGATCGTGTTCTCGGCCGGCATCCGGCCGCGCGACGAACTGGCACGTCAATGCATGCTGGCCATCGGTCCGCGCGGAGGCATGGTCATTGACGACCACTGCCGCACCAGCGATCACGACATCTATGCCGTCGGTGAATGCGCGGCCTGGAATGAGCAGGTCTTCGGTTTGGTCGCGCCAGGCTACGATATGGCCCGCGTTGCCGCAGCTCACTTGGCAGGACAGGCCGATGCCGCGTTCACGGGCGCCGACATGAGCACCAAACTCAAGCTCATGGGTGTGGACGTAGCCAGCATCGGGGACGCACTTGGCAAGACGCCGGGTAGTCGCAGCTTTAACTACACCGACGAGCTGCAGCAGATCTATAAGAAAATCGTTGTCAGCGAAGACGGCAAGCGCCTGCTGGGCGCCGTGCTGGTGGGGGATGCCGCAGAGTACGGCACGCTTCTGCAGATGGCGCTCAACAATATGGAGTTGCCCGATGCACCCGGCCAGCTCATCCTGCCAACCAGCGACGGCGCGGCCAAACCAGGCCTCGGCGTGGACGCCCTGCCTGACGCTGCGGTACTGTGCTCGTGTAACAACGTCAGCAAGGGGCAGTTGTGCTCAGCTATCGCTGGCGGTGTGCAAACCATCGGCGAACTTAAATCCTGCACCAAGGCGGGGACCTCCTGCGGCGGCTGCGTGCCGCTGGTTACCCAGGTACTCAAGGCCGAGCTCAAGCGCCAAGGCGTAGCTGTCAACAACCACCTTTGCGAGCATTTTCCGCACTCGCGCCAGGAGCTCTATCACCTGGTACGCGTTGGCGAAATCCGAACCTTCGCGCAATTGCTGCAGCAACATGGCAAAGGCCACGGCTGCGACATCTGCAAGCCCACGGTGGCCAACATTCTGGCCAGTTGCTGGAACGATTTCGTTCTCGACCGCAACGGTGCGCCGCTGCAGGATAGCAACGACTACTTCCTGGGCAATATCCAGAAGGACGGCACTTATTCCATCGTGCCCCGCGTGCCCGCAGGTGAGATCACGCCTGATCAACTGATCGTGATTGGTAAGGTCGCCAAGGACTACGGCCTCTATACCAAGATCACGGGCGGCCAACGCATCGATCTGTTCGGAGCCCAAGTCCACGAACTGCCGCTGATCTGGCGTGAGCTGGTGGATGCAGGCTTTGAATCGGGCCATGCTTATGGCAAGTCGCTGCGTACGGTCAAGAGCTGCGTGGGGTCCACCTGGTGCCGCTATGGCGTGGACGACAGCGTTGGCCTGGCCATCGAGCTGGAGAACCGCTACAAGGGCCTGCGCTCGCCGCACAAAATCAAGTTCGGCGTTTCCGGCTGCACACGTGAATGCGCCGAAGCACAGGGCAAGGACGTGGGGGTGATCGCCACAGAAAAAGGCTGGAACCTTTATGTCTGCGGCAACGGCGGCATGAAGCCACGCCACGCCGAGTTGCTGGCAGCTGACCTATCCAAGGATCAGTTGATACGCCTGATCGACCGCTTCCTGATGTTCTACATCCGTACCGCTGATCGGCTGCAGCGCACCAGCACCTGGCGCGACAACCTCGAAGGCGGTCTGGACTACCTCAAGGCCGTTGTGATCGACGACAGCCTGGGTCTGGCCTCCGAGTTGGAGGCACAAATGACCCATGTCGTCGGCACCTACGCTTGTGAATGGAAAAAGGCCGTGGACGACCCCGCCGTCGTCCGGCGTCTGCGTACCTTCGTCAACAGCGACGCCGGCGACGACAACGTGGTCTTCGTTCAGGAGCGCGGCCAGATCCGACCCGCTACCCAAGCCGAAAAGCACTCACGCCTCAAAGGCATCCCGGTGTTGGTCGAAGCCAGCGTTTGACCCTCTAAGGAGCACCTCATGAACGATACCGCCATTGCGCCAGAACCCACGCGCACCGCCGCACCCACGAGCTCAGCCACCAACAAGAGCGCAGCCTCAGCTGCCATCTGGCACCGCATTTGCGCTTTCGACGACATCTTGCCCGACACGGGCGTTTGCGCTCTCATCGGGCGTCGCCAGGTGGCCGTCTTTCGGCTGACCGACGGCAGCCTTTACGCCATCGGGAACCATGATCCCCACAGTGGTGCCAACGTCCTTTCTCGCGGCATCGTTGGCGACTTGGGCGGCGAACCTGTCGTCGCTTCGCCCATCTACAAGCACCACTATCTGCTGCGCACCGGCGCCTGCGTGGAAGAACCGGACACCATCCTGCCGGTCTACTCCATTGAACTGCGCGACGGCATCGTCTGGCTCAAGGACTGAGTACACATGGCCACCGAAGTCCCCTCTGTGTGCCCTTACTGCGGCGTTGGCTGCGGTATGAATCTGCATGTGGACCAGGGTAAGGTGATCAAGGGCACCGGCATAAAAAGCCGCCCGACCAACTTCGGCCGCCTGTGCACCAAGGGCTCTAGCAGCTCGCAGACTTTGAGGGAGTCTGGCCGGATGGAGACCGCATTTGCGCGCATTAACCGTCAGCGCGATCCTGTGCAGGTCAAAATGGACGAGGCCATTACGAAAACTGCCCAGCGCCTCAAGACCATCCTTGACACTCATGGCCCCGATGCTATTTCGTTGTACGTATCGGGCCAGATGTCGCTGGAGGCGCAGTACCTGGCCAACAAGCTATGCAAGGGCTATATCGGTACCAACCAGATTGAGTCGAACTCGCGCCTGTGCATGGCCAGCGCAGGCAGTGGCTACAAGCTGTCTCTGGGTGCAGATGGCCCGCCTGGTTCCTACAAGGATTTCGATCAGGCCGATGTCTTTTTCGTGATCGGCGCCAATATGGCCGATTGCCACCCCATCCTGTTCCTGCGCATGATGGATCGCGTCAAAGCCGGCGCCAAGCTCATCGTAGTGGACCCGCGCCGCAATACAACTGCGGACAAGGCTCATCTGTACCTGCAGATCCGGCCCGGCACTGATCTAGCCCTGCTCAATGGCTTGTTGCACCTGCTGCATGTGGAGGGACACACGGATGCCGACTTTATTGCGCAGTTCACCGAAGGTTGGGAAGCGATGCCAGATTTCCTGGTCGACTACACGCCCGACAAGGTGAGCGCCATCACCGGTATTCCCGAAGCCGACATCCGCCAGGCGGCCACGCTGATCGGCAAAGCCGGGGCCTGGATGAGCTGCTGGACCATGGGGCTGAACCAGAGCACACACGGCACCTGGAACACTAACGCCATCTGTAACTTGCACCTCGCTACTGGTGCGATCTGCAAGCCGGGTAGTGGCCCGTTCTCGCTGACAGGCCAGCCCAACGCCATGGGGGGACGCGAGATGGGCTATATGGGCCCAGGCCTACCTGGCCAACGGGCAGTGCTTGTGGAAGCTGAGCGTCACCTCGTCGAAGATGTGTGGGACGTACCACGTGGCACTCTGCACACGCGTTTGGTTGGCGGCACGGTGGCCATGTTCGAGCGCATGGCAGCTGGCGACATCAAGGCATGCTGGATCATCTGCACCAACCCGGTTGCCACGGTCCCCAATTGAAAGAACGTGATTGCGGGACTTCAAAAAGCCGAACTCGTCATCACTCAAGACGCCTTCCTCGACACCGAGACCAACCGCTACGCCGATATTCTGCTGCCCGCAGCTCTGTGGGCCGAGGCCGAGGGGGTCATGATCAACTCCGAGCGCAACCTCACGCTCATGCAAAAGGCCATAGATCCTCCAGGCCAGGCGCTGCCGGATTGGCAGATCATTGCTCGCGTGGCCTGCGAAATGGGCTATGCACATGCCTTCAGCTATGCCAGCGCCGAGGAGATTTTTGAAGAAATCAAGCAGTTTTGGAACCCTAAGACTGGGTACGACATCCGAGGCGCCACCTACGGCCGGCTACGCCAGACGCCTCTGCAGTGGCCATGCCCGCCTGATGATTTCCAAGATCGCCACCCTATCCGCTACCTCAATGACGGTGTCAGCCAGAAATTGAGCATTGCAGACGACGGCACGCAGCCGCGCATCGCCTTCGCCACGCCCAGCGGAAAAGGTGTCTTCTTTCCCCGGCCACATGGTGACCCGGCAGAGATGCCCAATGCCGAATTTCCCTTCGTGCTCAATACAGGGCGTCTGCAGCATCAGTGGCACACCATGACCAAGACCGGCAAGATTCCGACGCTGGTCAAGCTCAATCCGGGCCCTTTCGTCGAAATTCATCCGGAAGATTCTGCCGCATTGGGCATTCAGGACAAAGACAGGGTCGAGATTCGTTCGTGCCGGGGACGAGCCGCTCTACCAGCAGTCGTCACGGACCGTGTGCGAGCGGGCAACTGCTTCGCGCCCTTTCACTGGAATGACGTGTATGGCGAGAACCTGGCAATCAACGCTGTTACCAGCGACGCCATCGACCCCCTGTCACAACAGCCTGAGTTCAAGTTCAGCGCCGTAGCACTGTTCCGCCTTCCTCCAGAGACTTCGCTCACGCTCGACGCTGAGACGTCGGAGCCAATCAGCGAGGCCACGCCCCAAGGCACCGTATCAGCCATGGCCGCCATGCTGGGCGAAGCAACGCACCCTGCGGACATCCAAGTAAGAGAGCACCACATCATGCAAATCAATGCGCTGGCCCGGCTGCTGGGTGTCGAAACAGCTCCGATACCCACCTTGGAACCTCATGAGCAACTCTATCTCCAGGGATTCCTGACAGGACTGCACAGTGAGGAAGCCCGCAAAATGGGCGGCGTGCCTTCTCTGCCTCTGACAGCCCCGCTGGCACCAGGAAAGCGTGCCTTGGTGGACGGTATTCTGGCAGGCCTTTTCTCGCGCACTTGGCTACCTTCAGGGACAACATCGGCACTTGACTTCACTGAAGGGCCTGTCCACGTTCCCACACAAAGAACAGCTGCAACTCCGGCTGACCCAAGTGTCGTAACCGTGCTGTGGGCCTCGCAGACTGGCAATGTTGAGAGCTTTGCTGGCGAATGCGCCAAGCGACTTACAAGTGAAGGCTGGCAGGTGACTCTGCAGGACATGGACGCCTGCTTGCTCGACCAAATCCCGGCTGGCAACCCAGTGCTTATGCTGGCGAGCACCTTTGGCGATGGCGACCCTCCAGACAATGGTGCGTCGTTCTGGCAAGTATTACAGTCCGATGCCGCTCACCGGCTGAAGTCGAACCCCTTCGCTGTGCTGGCCTTCGGCGACTCAAGCTACGACCAATTTTGCGGCTTCGGTCGCAAGCTCGACTCGCGCCTGGAAGCACTGGGGGCTCCTCGGCTAACGCATCGCGTCGACTGCGAACCCGAACACGAGCCCTCGTCGTCTGCTTGGCTAGCTTCGATTTGCGAGGAGCTGAAGGTCCTCAGAACTGCGTCGGAGACGACACCTGTAGAGGCGCCTGTGCTTGCTCAGGTGGATGTGATCACATCCACCCCTTCAATCGGTAACCCAATCATCTTCTGCAAGCAAAATCCGCTGCACACCCGGCTTCTGCTCAATCGAGTGCTCAACGCAGAAGGAGCCATCAAAGAGACCCGTCAGCTTGCATTTGATCTCACTGGCTCCGACCTAGTGTACGAAGCTGGGGATGCGCTGGGCGTATGGCCTACCAACTGCCCCGAACTGGTTGCCGACATGCTGGGTGCCTTGAAGCTGCCAGCGTCCACGCTGGTATCGGTCAAGGAAGTTGGCGACCTGCCAATCGCACAAGCGCTACTGCACCATCAGGACATTGCGAAGATCACTGCCGATATTCTGGGCTTCATAAGCGAGCGTTCTGGCAGCCCGATACTGGCAAATCTACTGAAGCCAGAGCGGGGGCAAGAGCTCAAGCAATGGCTATGGGGCCGCCAGATCGTAGACCTGCTTGAGGAGTTTCCGATCCAGGTCAACGCCCAAGAATGGGTCTCAATACTTAAGCGCCTGCAGCCGCGTCTGTACTCAATCTCCTCCAGCCCCAAGGCGCAGATCGGCGAGGTCCACCTCACCGTCTCAACCGTGCGCTACGACCATAACGGCAAGCCACGTCGTGGGGTCTGTTCGACCTTTCTGGCCGATCGAGCTGGTGATATCGAGGTCCCGATCTTCGTCCAGAAGTCAGCACACTTCCGCCCGCCATCCGCCAAGGACGTGCCCATGATCATGGTCGGGCCCGGTACCGGCGTGGCACCGTTTCGAGGCTTCCTACACGAACGCCGTGAACGCGGCGACACAGGGCACAACTGGCTTTTCTTCGGCGAACAGCGCGCGGCCACGGATTTTTACTACCGCGATGAACTTCAGGCCATGCATAAGGATGGATTCCTGAGCAACCTGAGCCTGGCATTCTCCCGTGATCAGGAGCAAAAAGACTATGTCCAGGATCGCATGCGCGAGTAAGGCGCACAGCTATGGGCCTGGTTACAGGATGGCGCGCACTTCTACGTGTGCGGCGATGCGAGTCGCATGGCCAAGGACGTCGACCTTGCGCTAAAGCAAGTTGTACAAAAGCACGGTTCAATGAGTTCTGAGGCGGCTCAAGAGTACGTGACCAATCTATCCAAGGAAAAGCGATATGTCCGTGATGTCTATTGATGAGCAAGTGATGTTCACCGACATAGACCCAAGAGGACAAACCGCTCACAGCCATTAGCTGCAGTCTGGAGGTCTGCTGCGGCTGTCCACTTCTGGCCGACTAGCGGACGGCCTGAACCCGCTGAATGCCTATCCTAAACCGGACGTTCAAGGGGCAGCCCCGAACGTCAGCTTTGTGGCGCTGTACTCAACAGTAGCTAGGCCCGGCTTCGGCCATAAACAGTCCTTGAAAGCATTCTCCCTGGTGGCGGCTTCAGGCTGGCTGCCGGCGTTCAGCGGAGTCAATCAGACGACGGCTCTGCGCCTAAAAGCAGACTCTGGAGGCCGTCGCGGACGAGCGTCCATGGCGGACATTGAGCTGTCAAGCGGCCCTAACGCCAGCGGACGCTTCATTTAGAGGAAAAACGCAGCATCGGCCTCTACCTGAGGTGCAACGACTGCATCAATCCAATCTAGCCAGGCGCGAGTTTTCGCGTCCATGAAATGGCGGGTGGGATACAGCGCGTATACACCAATGTCTGGCGAGCGCCACTGCGGCATGACCCGCCTGAGCTGGCCTGCCCGGATTCGGTCGATGACGGAGAACAGGGGAAGCAAGGTGAGTCCCCCACCGCGCATTGCGACTTCAGTCAAGAGGTCCGGAGTATCCGCAATGACTTGGCCTCTGGGTTCTAGTTTCGTCACCTGTCCATCACCTCTCGTGAGCCGCCACTCCGTAGTGATAGATGGATTCACCAGTCGGATGCATTTATGCGCGTGGAGTTGCTCAGGGCTACTTGGCTCACCGTGGGACGCAAGATAGGCTGGGGAGGCGCACAAGACCGCGAACGTTGTGCCGATACGGCGGGCCACCGTGCCGGAGTTTGGGAGCGCCTCTGCCAAGTACAGGCTGACATCCGCGCCACGCGCTAGGAGGTCAGGCTCGTACTGTGAAGTGCTGTACTCGACCACAAGATCAGGATGGCTCGCACAGAAGTCGGCCAAGGCCGGCGCGACATACTGTTGGCCGAAATTGGTCATGCACTGCACACGCAGCTTGCCGCGAGGACGGATCGTTGCACCCGATGCATCCGCTTCGGCATCTTGGACCAATCCAATGACTTCACGGCAGCGCTCTGCGTAAGCCCGACCGGCTTCTGTGAGCGCTCGTTGTCTTGTCGTTCGATGGAGCAACTTGATGCCTAGCCGTTCCTCCAAGTCCGAGACCAGCCGCGAGATTTGTGCCGTGGTGAGGCCCATGTGCTGGCCGGCAGCGCCAAAGCTTCCACTGTCCACCACACGAATGAACGCCTGCATGGCGTGGAAGACGCCGGCATCTAATTTTTTACGCATTCCGCAAAAATTATTCAAGTGAATTGATATTGTTACCCTTATCTCACCTTTGGACAATCAACCGTTTTGGCTCGACTCGGTGCTTGTTTCATGTCTCGCTCGTTCAACAGTGCGCAAAGAGGCGCGATGGACTTCGCAACGATCCTCGCATTGCTGCTTCCCCCGGCGCTCTGGGCAGGTAACTTTGTCGTTGGCCGAGCAGTCCGCGACGACCTGACGCCAGGAACATTGGCATTCACCCGGCACCTACTTGCTCTGGCCTGCCTTGTGCCCTTCTGCTGGCGCAACATCAGGACTAATGCAGAGCGGTTCTGGCAAAGCAAATATGCCCTGGTGCGCACGTCGCTCTGCGGCATGGTCCTGTTCAATGTTCTGGTCTATTTCGGCCTGCGATCCACGGAGGCTAACAACGCGGTTCTGTTCAACTCCGCCATCCCCCTGTTGATCGGCGCTTTGTCGCTCATCCTGCTCCGCGAGCGCCTGACGATGAAGCAGGCCGTGGGCTTGGCTATATCCACAGCGGGTATCCTGACTATCGTCGGACGTGGTGATTTGCAGTCGCTACTACATCTGCACTTTTCGGCGGGAGACCTGCTCGTGCTCGCCGGTGTGGCCGCCTTTGCCCTTCACTCCATCTGGCTGCGGGACTTGCCCGCGCAACTGAACCGTTTGAGTGTGCTCTGCGTGCAGGTTTTCATCGCCACAGTAATCATGCTGCCGCTGTTTCTCTTCGAGCTCTACTACGGTACGCCCCCCGTATGGAGTTGGCCCTCCGTCAGTGCGGTCGCCTATGTGGCTGTGGGGAGCTCGATTGTGGCGACGCTCCTATATGCATCAATGGTACGAACCTTCGGTGCAAATCGTGCTGGCCTCTGCATTCACCTCATCCCAGTGTTTGGCATCGCCATCAGCTCGGTCTTCCTGGGCGAGACAGTCCGTTCTTATCACCTTCAAGGCACGCTGCTGATCCTGAGCGGCCTTGTCATATGTACTGCGAAGTTGTCACTGAATGGGTTAAGGCGCATCCTGCGCCGTAGACCCTTAAGCCAGTGATCGCGGCAGGATCGTTTCTCCCAATCTTCTCAAGCTTCAACTCATTTCCGTACTGGTGCAACGCACATGACTCTCCACATTCCAACTCCTCTCGTCCGTTCCCAGCCCCTGAGCCTGCTTAGCAAGAAGGACGTTTGGCTGAAGCTCGACGCTCTCCAACCCTGCGGCTCTTTCAAGCTGCGAGGCGTGGGATTGGTTTGCGAAGAACATGTGCGCCAGGGCAAGAAGCGCTTCATCTCCTCGTCCGGTGGGAATGCGGGAATCGCGGTGGCCTACAGCGGCCGGCAACTGGGGATTCCAGTGACCGTGTTTGTGCCCGAAACGACAACAGCGCGAGCAAAGGAACTCATCGAGCAGGAAGGCGCGACGGTGGTGGTGCACGGCGCGTCGTGGCAGGAAGCAAATGAGCTGGCCCTTTCCCGCATGGACGACGACACGGCCTTTGTTCATCCATTCGATGGTGAGGGCCTATGGCGTGGTCACTCCACTCTCATCGATGAGGTGGTTCAGTCGGGGATCGATTTTGATTGCGTCGTGCTGTCCGTGGGGGGCGGCGGCCTTCTGTCTGGAGTGGTCGAGGGACTGACGCGCCATGGGTTGTCGACGCCCGTCATTGCCATGGAGACCTACGGTGCAGACTCTTTGGCCCAAGCCGTCGTCGCCGGAAAGCTGGTCGCGCTGCCCGCCATCACCAGCATTGCAACTTCGTTGGGAGCGAAGCAAGTCTGCGACAACGCTTTCAATGCCACCCGCACATACGACATCCGCTGCGGTCAGGTGAATGACATCGAAGCCATCGATGCGTGTGATCGGTTCTTGCTCGACCACCGCATCCTAGTCGAGCCAGCTTGCGGCGCTTCTCTGGCTGCGGTTTACAACAGCAGAGAAGACCTATTGGGTAGCTTCAAGGCTCCCCTGGTGGTGGTTTGTGGCGGTGCGACGGCCACCCCATTGCAACTTGCCACCTGGCGCAAGAACCTGATTTGTCCCCCCGCAGTGTCTAGTCGCAGGTTTATTGACCATGACTGAGCGGCTGCTTGTGGCCCCATGGCAGCCGTATGAGATGGATTAACAAACGCCTGCAACCGCTGCGCAGTAGTCGTAGGTCATAGAGGCTTGAGCGGCCGTAATGGGTCGCAAGCTCCTGTTCGCGCGACGTAACAGCAGACATCCAGCGACCTATCTGCCTGCACTTGATGGTCGCTGTCCGCTGCACACCTGAAACCCGTCATTGGACAGTCCCTCACGTCGATGTTCGGATGGCCGATATGGGACGGTGACCGTTAGGAAGCGTTGCAACTACGAGCAGCGGCAATCGCTGCACAGCAGACATCTGATGCTGATGCATGGATGATAGCAACGGGTCGTTCTTTAACGGTTGCCCAACGGCCAAACACAGTCGCAGTCTGGTCATCGAGAAATGGGTGCATCCCGACTACAAGGCGGCGATGAGAGAGTATCTGGAGCGCGCGTTGCGCGATGCGCCGGGCAAGCACACGCCGCATCTGCTGGATGAAGCCTATGCCTGGCACCAGCGCTATCTGAAGACGGGCTCCATGGGGACCTGAGGGAGCATGCGCAAACCAGAGACGCTGCCATGGCAGCGTCTCTGGTGATGCTGTCTGCAACCCGCATGGCGGCTTCGCAAAGCGCTCTGGATTTGCAATCTGTTCCGGCGCGCGGTACGGC
>NZ_JBCPWO010000024.1:0-33960 GCF_039581385.1 Comamonas sp. A7-5 | reverse complement strand
GTCACTGGGCCGAGCGTTTCCCTTGCAAGGATTGATTGCGACATGGCTTTGACCCTGGAACAACTGAATGCCGCCGATGCGGCCACCGCCACCGACCTGCTCGATGGCCTGTACGAGCACTCGCCCTGGATTGCCGCCAAGGCACTGGAGCAGCGCCCCTTCAAGTCCATGGCGCATATCAAGCACGCCATGGCCAAGGTGCTGGCCGAGTCCAGCGAACAGGCCCAGCTCGATCTGATCCGCGCTCACCCGGAGCTGGCCGGCAAGCAGATGGAGACCAACACGCTCACCGCCGAATCGACGAATGAGCAGAAGAAGGCAGGCCTGACCAACTGCACGCCCGAAGAGCTGGAGCACATCCGCAAGCTCAACGCCGAATACGGCAAGCGCTTCGGTTTCCCCTTCATCCTGGCCGTGCGCGGCGCGCGCGGTCTGGGTCTGAGCAAGGCCGAGATCATTGCGACCTTCGAGCGCCGCATGTTCAACCACCCTGCCTACGAACAGGCCGAGGCACTGCGCAACATCCACCGCATCGCCGAGATCCGCCTGAACGACAAGTTCGGCTACGAGCCCGTCGAAGGCAACGAAGTCTGGGACTGGCAGGAACGCCTGTCCACCAACAGCGACCCCGGCTACGCCGAAAAAGGCCAGCTGACGGTGACCTATCTGACCGACGCCCACCGCGCCTGCGCCCAGCGCATCAGCCACTGGATGCGCGAGATCGGCTTCGACGAGGTCGAGATCGACGCCGTGGGCAATGTGGTGGGCCGCTACAAGGCCGCCACCGAAGGCGCCAAGACCCTGCTGACCGGCAGCCACTACGACACCGTGCGCAACGGCGGCAAGTACGACGGCCGCCTGGGCATCTTTGTGCCCATGGCCTGCGTCAAGCAACTGGCCGAGCAAGGCAAGCGTCTGCCCTTCAACATCGAAGTGGTGGGTTTCTCGGAAGAGGAAGGTCAACGCTACAAGGCCACCTTCCTGGGCTCGGGCGCCCTGGTGGGCGACTTCAAGCAGGAATGGCTGGAGCAAAAGGACGCCGACGGCATCACGCTGCGCGAAGCCATGCTGCATGCAGGCCTGTGCATCGACGACATCCCCAAGCTGGAACGTGACCCCGCCAAGTACCTGGGCTTTGTGGAAGTGCACATCGAGCAGGGCCCTGTGCTCAACGAGCTGGACATTCCCCTGGGCATCGTCACCTCCATCAACGGCAGTGCCCGCTATGTCTGCGAATTCATCGGCATGGCCAGCCACGCAGGCACCACGCCCATGGACCGCCGCCGCGACGCCGCAGCCGGCGTGGCCGAGCTGTCGCTGTACATCGAAAAGCGCGCCGGCCAGGATGGCGACAGCGTGGCTACCATCGGCCAGTTGAATGTGCCCTCGGGCTCGGTCAACGTGGTGCCGGGCCGCTGCCAGTTCTCGCTGGATCTGCGCGCGCCCACCAACGAGCAGCGCGACGCCATGATCAACGACATCATGGCTGAGATGGCGGCGATCGCCGAACGCCGCGGCCTGCGCTTCACCACCGATCTGTCCATGAAGGCAGCGGCTGCGCCCAGCGCTCCCGAATGGCAGAAACGCTGGGAAAACGCTGTCGACGCACTGGGCGTGCCCCTGTTCCGCATGCCCAGCGGCGCCGGTCACGACGCCATGAAGCTGCACGAAATCATGCCCCAGGCCATGTTGTTCGTGCGCGGCATGAACGCCGGCATCAGCCACAACCCGCTGGAAGCTTCCACCTCCGACGACATGCAACTGTCCGTGGATGCCTTCACCCACCTCCTCCACCAACTGGCTCAAGAACAGCAATGACCAATATGAATCAAGACAAGCAAGCCGCCTACGCCGCCATCGATGCATGGATTGACGAGCACTTCGACGAAGAAGTGAAGTTTCTGCAGGCCATGGTGCAAGTGCCCACGGACACGCCTCCCGGCAACAACGCACCCCACGCCGAACGCACTGCCGAGCTGATCAAGGGCTTCGGCTTCGACGCCGAGAAGCACGTCGTGCCCGAAGCCGACGTCAAGGCCTATGGCATGGAATCCATCACCAACCTGATCGTGCGCCGCCCCTACGGTGACGGTGGCCGCACCATCGCCCTGAACGCCCACGGCGACGTGGTGCCTCCGGGCGAAGGCTGGACCAAGGACCCCTACGGTGCCGAAATCGAAGACGGCAAGCTCTATGGCCGCGCCGCTGCCGTGAGCAAGAGCGACTTCGCCTCCTTCACCTTTGCCGTGCGTGCTCTGGAAGCCGTGGCCAAGCCCTCCAAGGGCGCCGTGGAACTGCACTACACCTATGACGAAGAGTTCGGCGGCATCATGGGCCCCGGCTGGCTGCTGGAAAAGGGCCTGACCAAGCCCGACCTGATGATCGCAGCAGGCTTCAGCTACGAAGTCGTTACCGCTCACAACGGCTGCCTGCAGATGGAAATCACCGTGCAGGGCAAGATGGCACACGCCGCCGTGCCCCACACCGGCGTGGACGCGCTGCAAGCCACTGCGGTGCTGCTCACGGCTCTGTACGCCGAGAACGTGAAGTACAAGCAAGTCACGTCCAAGGTGCCTGGCATCAAGCACCCTTACCTGAACATCGGCCGCATCGACGGCGGCACCAACACCAATGTGGTGCCCGGCAAGGTCATGCTCAAGATCGACCGCCGCATGATTCCTGAAGAGAATCCTGTGGAAGTGGAAGCCAGCATCCGCGCTGTCATCGCCAAGGCCATCGCCGACTTCAACACCCAGGGCGGCTACACCGGTGAAGACGCCGTGCGCGTGGACATCAAGCGCCTGCTGCTGGCCAATGCCATGACGCCCCTGGACGGCAACAAGCCTCTGGTCGACGCCATCCAGGCCCACGGTGAAGCCGTCTTCGGCGAGAAGCCTCCTGCAGTGGGAACGCCTCTGTACACCGACGTGCGCCTGTACGTCGAGCGCGGCATCCCCGGCGTGATCTACGGCGCCGGCCCCCGCACCGTGCTGGAATCGCATGCCAAGCGCTCCGACGAGCGCCTGGTGCTGGAAGACCTGCGCCGCGCCACCAAGGTGGTGGCCCGCTCGCTGGTGGACCTGACTGCCTGAGCACCAACTACCGTTTGAACGCCTAGCCTTCTCCAGACTGGATGGAGGTTTTCAAAGAGCCTGGATTCGTCCAGGCTCTTTTTTTATGTGCGCTACGCCAGCAAGCCGGCGGGCATTTGCTCGGCATGACTGAGGTCCACATGGCTGGCCAGAAAATCCAGCACCGCCCGCGTCCTTACTGGCAACTGGCCGGGCTTGCCCACATACACGGCATGGATGGGCTGCAGATCCCCGGGATTGAATTCCTCCAGCAACACCTGCAGCCTGCCCGCATGCAAATCGTCCCAGGCGTGATAGAGCGACAGCCGCGCCAGGCCCGCCCCGGCCTTGGCCAGATTGGCCATGGCTTCGCCATCGTTGACGCGCAGCACCTCGCCCATGCTCACCGTCACCGCCTTGCCCGCCACCACAAACGGCCAGTGCGGTATGGACCGCGGGTAGTTCCAGCCGATGCGCACATGGCCTGACAGCTCATCGGGATGCGCCGGTTTGCCAAAGCGCTGCAGATAGTCCGGCGAGGCCACGATCACCTGGCGCGTGTGCCCCAGCTTGCGCGCCACCATGTCCGAAGACGGCAGCTCTCCCCAGCGCAAGGCGATATCGGCGCGAGCCGCTATCAGGTCCACGACATGATCTGTAAAGCTGAGGTCCAGCTGCAGGCCCGGCCAGGTCCGCATCAGCGGGCCGACCAGCGGCACCAGCAGGCGGTTGCCCGTGGACGAGCTGGCATTGATGCGCACCACGCCGGTGGGCTGGCCCTGCCGGGTGACCGAGGATTCCAGCGCCAGCCAGTCCGCCAGCAGCTGCCGGCCCTGCTCCAGCAACTGCTCACCTTCCGCCGTCAATTCAAGCCGCCGGGTGCTGCGACGCAGCAGTTGCACGCCCAGCCGGGTTTCGAGCCTGGCCACGATCTTGCTGACGGCTGAGGGCGAGACTTCTCGCAGACGCGCCGCTGCCGAAAAGCTGCCCTGCTGGGCCACCTGCACAAAGGTCTGCAGCTCCACAAAGCGGTCCGCGCTGTGCTCCTGCAGCAAAGGCATAACCATGGATTTCTTCATGAATCACATCATAAAGATGCGATTTATTCCCCGCAGGAACAGATGAATGTCCGCATCAAGGGCTAGCGCGCCTTCTGCCGCAGGTTCACAGTTCAGCCCTTCGCGGAATTTTCACAAGGACGTTTTCATGCCTGCAGCATTGCTTGCTCTGGCCGCCGGTGCCTTCGGCATCGGCACCACGGAATTCATCATCATGGGCTTGCTGACCCAGGTCAGCCAGGATCTTCATATCTCCATCCCCACGGCGGGCACGTTGATCTCGGGCTATGCCGTGGGCGTCGCCGTGGGCGCTCCCGTTCTCACTCTGGCCTCGCGCCGCTGGCCGCGCAAGCTGCTGCTGCTGAGCCTGATGCTGCTGTTCATCGCCGGCAATGCCGCCGCCGCCCTGGCACCCAGCTATGGCTGGCTGCTGGCAGCACGCGTGCTGACCTCGCTGACCCACGGCACCTTCTTCGGTGTGGGCGCGGTGGTCGCCACGCAACTGGTAGCACCCGAGAAGAAAGCCTCGGCCATTGCGCTGATGTTTTCCGGTCTGACCCTGGCCACGCTGCTGGGCGTTCCCTTCGGCACCTGGATCGGCCAGCACTGGGGCTGGCGCATGGCATTTGCCAGCGTCAGCGGCATCGGCGTGATCGCACTGCTGATCCTGCTGCGCCATGTGCCACGCGCACTCAGCATGCCCAGCCCTCAGGGCCTGACGCAGGAGCTGGCCGTGCTGCGCAATGGCGCCATGTGGCGCGGCCTGCTGCTGACGGTGATCGGCTTTGCCGGCGTCTTCACCCTCTATACCTATATAGAGCCGCTGCTGACCCAGATCACGGGAATGGACAACCGCATGATTGCGTTCACCCTGCTGCTGTTCGGGGCGGGCCTGGCCCTGGGCAACCACGCGGGCGGCAAGCTGGCCGACCGCTTTGGCGTGCAGCGCGCACTATGGGTGTCACTGGCCACCTTGATGCTGGTGCTGATCGCGGGCCGCTGGATGTTTGCCAGCACGCCCCTGGCCATTGCCTTTGTGCTGCTGCTGGGCATTGCCGCCTTTGCCACCGTGGCACCGCTGCAGATGGGCGTGCTGCAATCGGCCGGCGAAGCCGGCATGAATCTGGCATCCAGCCTCAATATCGCGGCCTTCAATCTAGGCAATGCCCTGGGTGCCTGGCTGGGCGGCGCCGTGATTGCACAGGGCCTGAGCTTGACTTGGCTGGCCTGGGCTGCCGCCATGCCTGCAGCAGCGGCGCTGCTCATGGCCAGCTTCGCGCCACGTCAGACCAGTCCAGTTCAGACTTCGGCCATGGCGGCAGGAATGCACTGAGGCTCAGATGCCGCGCCGAGGCGGCACAAGGCTGCAGCCTGCCCTGCAGCAGCGCAGACAAATTCCACTCTCAAGGCGACCTCAAGGTCGCCTTTTTTGCTTGTGCAGCAGCTCGGCATGGTTTTTGCAGCAGTTTATGCCCCATGGCAAGGGATGAACTCTTTGCAGCCCCTACGCACGCTTTTGCACAGCGGTGCACCAATTTATGGCTTGATGCCATCTTTTGCACCTTCTTTAACGCTAATGCATTCAACCGGCCTCAAGGCGGCAACGCACTTTCTTTCACTAGATGTTTCAAGACCCGAAACCTGCGCGCGCATAACCGGAGCCAGATCCCTTCCAATTGCATATCGTGCAATTTTTGCTATAGAAAACAAAGCATCTATCGCTTGATATCAATAGGTTTCAATATGTTTTATTCTGAAAATTAGAAAAATAAAGCGTCAGAAGCTACATATTTGATAGCAATCGGTAATTACCTTAGATGGTTATGCGCGGAAAACATAACCATTGACACCCCATCCAGAAACTGAAATTTGAGCAGGGTTTACCGCTAGATGTTGCGCGTTATGAGCTGTATACACTTTTTGTATGGATTGCATGCCATTCGCGAATCGCATGCCAACCTGAAGCCAATATAGAGTGAGGAGACATGTTTTTATGACATCCCAAGTGCATCCCGTGGATGAGGTTCTGCCATTTGGCAAGCTCACCGCCTTAGGTCTGCAGCACGTTCTGGTCATGTATGCCGGCGCCGTCGCCGTGCCGCTGATCGTGGGCCGTGCCCTGAACCTGCCCCCTGAGCAGGTCGCGCACCTGATCTCTGCCGACCTGTTCGTCTGTGGCCTGGTCACCCTGATCCAGGCCATGGGTGCGACCCAGTGGTTCGGCATCAAGCTGCCCGTGATGATGGGCGTGACCTTTGCCAGCGTGGCGCCCATGGTGTCCATGGCGCAGAGCACTGGCGGCAACGCCGGCGCAGGCCTGATCTTTGGTTCGGTGATTGGCGCGGGGGTGATCTCCATCCTCATTGCACCGCTCATCAGCCGCATGCTGCGCTTCTTCCCACCGGTCGTGACCGGCACCATCATCGCCGTCATCGGCATCAGCCTGATGCGTGTGGGCATCAACTGGATCTTCGGCAACCCCGTGGGCCCGACCGCCCCTTCCGTGCCCAACCCTGAGCACCTGAAGTGGCTGGCCGAGGCCCAGGCCATGGCCGGCGCTCCCGGCTCCTCGCTGCCAGCCATCCCCAAGGGCTTCTCGGTACTGCCCACCATGCCCAACCCCAAGTACGCCGATCTGCAAGGCGCTGCGGTCTCCGGCATCGTGCTGCTGTCCATCCTGCTGATCGCACGCTTTGCCAAGGGCTTCCTGGCCAATATCTCGGTGCTGATGGGCATCCTGATCGGCGGCGTGATCTCCGTGGCCATGGGTCTGATGAACTTCGAGAAGGTCACCAAGGCCGAGTGGTTCACCCTGGTGCTGCCCTTCCAGATCGCCATGCCCGTCTTCGACCCCATTCTGATCCTGACCATGAGTCTGGTGATGGTGGTCGTGATGATCGAATCCACCGGCATGTTCCTGGCCCTGGGCGACATGGCCAAGCGCGACATCACGCAGGACGAGCTGACCCGCGGTCTGCGCACCGACGGTCTGGGCACCCTGATCGGCGGCATCTTCAACACCTTCCCCTACACCAGCTTCTCCCAGAACGTGGGTCTGGTGGCCGTGACCGGCGTGCTCAGCCGCTGGGTCTGCGTGGCCGGTGGCGTGATCCTCATCGTTCTGGGCGTACTGCCCAAGATGGGTGCCCTGATCGAATCCCTGCCCACCGTGGTTCTGGGCGGTGCGGGTCTGGTGATGTTCGGCATGGTGGCCTCCACCGGCATCCGCATCCTGGCCAATGTGGATTTCCGTAACAACAAGAACAACGCCATGATCGTGGCAGTGTCTATCGGCGTGGGCATGATTCCTCTGGTTGCCCCTAATTTCCGTCAGTGGATGCCCCATTCCATCCATCCACTGATTGAATCCGGTATCCTGCTGTCCTCGATTACCGCCGTGGCATTGAATCTTTTCTTTAACGGAGCCGCCAAAGACAACAGCGCTGCCATCAATGCAGCACGTGAGGCTGACGCTCACTAAACGCCAGTCCTGAAGCGAACGCTGGCTTACCGGCCAGCCCAAGCCCCCTGCCGCCCCACAGTGCGCCAGGGGGTTTGTTGTCGATACAGTTGAAGCAAAACAGACCTGACTCAAAATGCTTCTTGCCATCCGGTAAGCTCCGAGAAGCAACTTGCTGATAAATATTTCGTATGACACAAAACCTGTCCTCCGCCGAACAAGCCCTGCGCGATGCGGCCCGCGAATACCACCGCAGCCCCGTCAAAGGCAAGATTTCCGTCACTCCTACCAAGCCCCTGTCCAACCAGCGTGACCTGTCCCTGGCCTACTCGCCAGGCGTGGCCTATCCCTGCCTGGACATCGAGGCGGACCCCTCCACTGCGGCCGAATACACCTCGCGCGGCAACTTGGTCGGCGTGATCACCAACGGCACTGCGGTGCTGGGTCTGGGCGATATCGGCCCACTGGCTTCCAAGCCTGTGATGGAAGGCAAGGGTTGCCTGTTCAAGAAGTTTGCCGGCGTGGACGTCTTCGACATCGAGCTGGCCGAGCGCGATCCCGACAAGCTCATCGACATCATTGCCTCGATGGAGCCCACCCTGGGCGGCATCAACCTGGAAGACATCAAGGCTCCCGAGTGCTTCTACATCGAGCAGGAGCTGTCCAAGCGCATGAACATTCCGGTGTTCCATGACGACCAGCACGGCACGGCCATCATCTCCAGCGCCGCTTTGCTCAATGGCCTGGAACTGGTTGGCAAGGACATCGGCTCCGTCAAGGTGGCCGTCTCCGGCGCCGGCGCGGCAGCCATTGCCTGCGTCGACGTGATGGTGGGCCTGGGCATCAAGCGCTCCAATGTCTACATGGTGGACTCCAAGGGCGTGATCTACGAAGGCCGCCCCGGTGGTCTGGACGCCTCCAAGCAGCGCTACGCTCAGAACACCGAAGCCCGTACCCTGGCCGACGTGGTCGACGGCGCCGACGTGTTCCTGGGCTGCTCCGCTCCTGGCGTGCTGACTGCCGACATGGTCAAGACCATGGCCGACAAGCCCATCATCCTGGCCCTGGCCAACCCCGAGCCCGAAATCCGCCCTGAACTGGCCAAGGCCATCCGCCCGGACTGCATCGTGGCCACCGGCCGCTCGGACTATCCCAACCAGGTCAACAACGTCCTGTGCTTCCCCTACATCTTCCGTGGCGCGCTGGACTGCGGCGCCACCAAGATCACCGAAGCCATGAAGCTGGCCTGCGTGCGTGAAATCGCCGCACTGGCCAAGCAGGACGTCAGCGACGAAGTCGCCGCCGCCTACCAGGGCAAGGAGCTGACCTTCGGCCCCGACTACCTGATCCCCACGCCCTTCGATACGCGCCTGATCCTGCGCATCGCTCCCGCCGTGGCCCAGGCTGCCGCCGAATCCGGCGTTGCCACCCGCCCCATCGAAGACATCGCCGCCTACCGCGAAAGCCTGACCCGCTTTGTCTACCAGACCAGCATGTTCATGCGCCCCGTGTTTGCAGCCGCCAAGGCCAATCTGCAACGCGTGGCCTATGCCGAAGGTGAAGACGAGCGCGTGCTGCGTGCCGTGCAGGTTGCCGTGGACGACGGCCTGGCCAAGCCCATCCTGATCGGCCGCCCCGCCGTCATCGAAGCCCGCATTGCCAAGGCCGGCCTGCGCATGCAGCTGGGCAAGGACGTGGAAATCTGCAACCCCGAAGATGATCCCCGCTTCCGTCAGTACTGGGAGACCTATCACAAGCTGATGGGCCGCAACGGCGTCACCCCCGAAGCCGCCAAAGCCGCAGTGCGCCGCTCCAACACCCTGATCGCTGCCCTGATGGTGCACCTGGGTGATGCCGACGCCATGCTGTGCGGCCTGGTCGGTCGCTTCGACAGCCACCTGGCCCATCTGGAAGACGTGCTGGGCCTGAAGAAGGGTGCCAACGAGTTCGCAACCGTGAACGCCGTCATGCTGGAATCCGGCACGCTGTTCGTGGCCGACACCTACATCAACGACGCCCCCAGCGCCGAAGAACTGGCCGAGATCGCCAAGATGGCTGCCGACGAGGTGGCCCGCTTCGGCCTGCCACCCAAGGTCGCCTTCCTCTCGCACAGCAACTACGGTTCGTCCACACGCGGCTCGGCCCGCAAGATGCGCGCTGCACGCGACCTGTTCGCCGCCGCCAACCCCGGCATCGAATGCGATGGCGAAATGCATGGCGATGCGGCCCTGGACGCCAACGTGCGCAGCCACTCCCTGCTGGAGTCCTCGCTGACCGGCGCAGCCAACGTGCTGATCTGCCCCAACCTCGACGCCGCGAACATCCTGTTCAACGTGCTCAAGACCACGGGCGGCCATGGCACCACCATCGGCCCCATTCTGATGGGCTGCTCGGCTTCCGCCCACGTGCTGACCCCCTCCTCCACCGTGCGCCGTGTGGTCAACATGACCGCTCTGGCAGCAGCTCAGGCCATCGCACTGCGCAGCTGATCAAACGGCACCTCTCGGGCATCCCGCCCGAGTCAGTAACAAAACGCCCTTAGGGGCGTTTTGTTTTGTGCCATGCCTTGCCTTGTCTTGTCTTGAGCTTTGAACCCTTCGTTGATTCACGGCGGCCTGTCACTCGCGCAGCAAGCGCTCATGGCAGACGCCATGATGAAAAGTGAGCGCCAGTCGAGATACAGCAAGCGCCATACGCTATGGTTTTCACAGACAAAGCAAATTGCGCGCAATGCCGAACGGCGCGCAATCCTTGTGTAGAATCCTGCCATCCGGAGGTTTGGGTGAGTGGTTTAAACCAGCAGTCTTGAAAACTGCCGAAGGAGTGATCCTTCCGTGAGTTCGAATCTCACAGCCTCCGCCAGATGACTAAGAAACAAGCGCCTCTCAGGGCGCTTTTTTCTTGCACCCATCAATGGTTGAGGTGCTTGCGGCAGCTGAAAAACGCGACCCCATGAGTGTTGACCTTCTGCGTCAGCGCAGAAATTTCATCATAACGGGCCTCGCTCTAACAGCGATTGATCTTGCTGGAGCAAAGCTTTAGCAAGATGTATCTGTTCTCGGAACATCCCTCAATTTTGCCAATCCAGAGAGGATTGTTTGGGGAGCCTGGATTCTTTGGGCCTGCTTTCTGATGCGGTACTGTCAGTACTTGAACGAAGAGCCTAATTTCGGCATCCATGAAGGTATGCGACGCTGTATTCCTAAGCGCTTCCCTCAAGATGAATTCGATGAATGCAGGCAGTGGATTTTTGGCGTTACGGCATTCTCTGGTCATTGAGAGTGCAACCTAGGGACTGGGAGGATGAAGATTGGTCGCTCTCATCGAAAGACCCCAGAAGCACGTTACGCAAAGCTCTATGGACTTTCCGTGCATTCCTCTCGGTGGCAACAAAAACGCCGCGCTTCAACTGCCCGCCGGCAAAGTCTACCTCTCGCCCATGATCGATTGCGTCGATGGCATGGTGGTGAGCGGGTCTATCAGAACACGCCCCGACGCTGAATTGATCAACACGATGCTGGATGCTGCGATCACCAAGCTGAATGACAGTGAAGTGCAGCCTGTGGTTCACTCCGACCGTGGCGCCCACGGCGGATTCAACCGGTCGTCGCCACACTGGGTTGTCGAACAGATTTTAGGTACTCGTTCAAGGCTTCAGTTGGCGTCCTCCAACCCAGCGTTTTGCGCGGTCTATTGTTCAATGTCCGGGCCACGGCCTGAATCTCCTGCTCACTCCAGCGAGACAGATCTGTGCCTTTAGGGAAGTATTGGCGCAGCAGACCGTTCGTGTTCTCATTCGTACCGCGCTGCCATGGGCTGTGAGGATCGGCAAAGAAGACGCGCACCCCAGACTCGTTGGTGAACCGCGCATGCTCGGAGAGTTCCTTGCCCCGATCCCAAGTCAACGATTGCCACAACTGGGCAGGCAGGGTGGTCACGGTTTTTTTGAGCGCCTTGGCCATGGTGATGGCCCCGTAGCCAGCAAGCGCAGGACCGTTTTTCGTCCGGGGAATCAGTCCATAACCTACCTCGCGAGGCAAGTGCACGAGCATCGTGAAACGGCTTGATCGCTCCACCAGTGTCCCGATAGCAGACCTATTCAGCCCGATGATCAAATCTCCCTCCCTGTGCCCCGGTACGGCGCGATCCTCTGCTTCTGCCGGGCGGCTGGAGATCATTACCTCCTCGCTGACATGAACCCACGCTTTGGCCTGGGCCCTGGCTCGCGGCACGCGCAAAGCGCGCCCCATGCGGTGATAGCTCACCAATTCGCGCTTGAGGGCGCCTCGACCCTGGATATACAGGGCCTGGTAGATGGCTTCGTGTGAGATGCGCATGGACTGATCCTCCGGGAAGTCGACCTTCAGACGGGTGGAAATCTGTTCCGGGGACCAGCCATTGACCCACTTACGGTCACCACGATGAGGCTTGCTGCGGCCGATGAAGGGCGCTTGCCGGGGCCCTGCGACCTCGCGCCCTTGAACATCGCAGACCTTGCCCTCCAGACGGTCCTGGACATACTTGCGCAGTTGCTGATTGGTGAGCAGCCTGGCTGGCTTGGGTCTCCTAGCCAGCAGCTCGGACTTCCACTGTGCGACTGAAGCCCGATATTCGAGCTTGCCGCTGCGAGTTGCAGCATTACGGGTCAGCTCCCGTGAGACCGTCGAGGGACTTCGTCCGATGAGGCGAGCTATCTCCCGTACCCTGACGTCCTGAGCCCGCAAAAGAGCGATCTCTTCTCGCTCGGCGAACGACAGATACCTTCCCGATATGGGGTTCGACATGAATAAGGGCATGCCACCACGATGACGGAACCAACGCGTGCCCACCGGCTGTGACACGCCAATGGCTTCAGCCGCCTTCTCACTGGTGATTCCTGTGGCAATCTGCCTTCAGAATTGCCGCTCTACCTCTCGTCGAAGCGATGGCGCACCCGGCGAGCGCATCGCTTCCCGCCCAGTCAACTTCTTCATCCATCCCGCAGGACGTCCCATAACACCTCCATGATTGAAGGTGTTGCGACGACTGGTTGAATCCACCGTCAGGGGAAGTTTGGCCCGAAGCATAATTTATGCAACAACGCCCTTGTGATGGACACCTAAAAAACAAGATCCTCGCGCAACGTGGGCGCTTTGGCGGTTACGGATCAAGGGACATCATGCTCCACCAAACGAGCACATGCTGCATAGCCCCCTGGTGCCGTCAATGCGGCTTCATCATCAGGGCGCGCTAAAAAGTTCGATCCAGCGATAACCCAGACGAATCTTCTTCCGTGCTTGGAGCTCGCGCAGTTCAGCATTGACCTTTTGGCGGGAAGCCCCGACTGCGTGAGCCAGGTCTCCTTGAGAGATGCGAAGCACGACATTGCCGTGAACAGGCCTTCCGTTTTCCGCTGCTATGCGTTGCAACGTCGCCCAAACTCTCGCATTGAGAGTCTCCTCCGCTCTGATGAAGATCATGTCGAACAATTCATTCACGCGCAGGCTTAGTGCACGTGCAACTGCCAAAGATGCCAGAGCATCGCTTGCCAAAACATCGAGCAAAGGCTGACTTGGCAAGATTAAAAGTTCGACGTCTCCGGCTGCGACAAGGTCTACCGGCACGGGAGCATTTCCCAACACCGAACTAAAACCGCTGATCTCACCTGGTTCCATCCAGCGCGTAAATTGCTCGACCCCTCCCGCGGTGTAGCCCACAGAGCGCAGACGGCCTGACAGCACAACCAGCACATGATGTGCAGAGTCACCTCTTTTCTGTACGAGTTGGCCATCGTGAAACGTTCGCTTGATGCCAATGGCACGAAGCCGCTGCCTAGAGGGCTCAGGGAAGTTCGCCAGCCAATCCACGCGGTAACGATCACCCGATAGACGCCTAGGGAAGTCGAGCTTGGTGTTCATCCGAACATTGTCACCTGAGGCGCAATTCAATTGGCTGGTCGATTTCTTAATCCGTTTGCGTACCGATTGTCGTAACGCTCTCTCCAACGGAAGGGATCCCCATGATTCGAAGAAAATTGATCGCTCTAGCTATAGCTTCCGTATCGGCGCTATCCACTTCGGCTATGGCTCAGTCCACCGTCTTGCGCATACAGGACTATCCAGGCTTGGGCAACTTTCTAGTTCGCGTCGCCACAGCGAATGGTCTCTGCGCAAAGCATGCCATCACCTGCGAATTGCGCAGCATTCCGCAGGCTCCGTTAGCGATGCAGACACTGCTGGCAGGAGATCTCGACGTCGCATTTACGCCTCCGGAGGTTCTTGTCCAGGCTGTGAACAAGGGAGCTGCAGTCAAAGCGATTGGCAGCGGAGCTCGCGGGCCCACATTCTTCCTCGTGGCGGGAGCTGGCTTGGATACGCCCAATGCGGCCAAAGGTTATCCGACGGTAATGCAGGATTTCAAAGGCAAGAAAATCGGTGTTACAGCAAGAGGCAGCGCAGCCGAGTTCCAGTTGGTGAGCCTGCTCAAGGGTGCAGGCATGTCTGCCCAGGACGTCACGATTGTTGCGGTCGGCTCGCCCAACACAGCCTTTCCTGCGATCTCGCAGAAGCAGATTGATGGGCTGATGCTTTTCACCCCGATGGATGGCTTTTGCGAAGTGTCGAAGGTCTGCCGGATGGTGGTCGATCCTCGCAAGGGGCAAGGCCCCAGTGATGTCCTGGAGACCAACGGAGCCTCGATGCTGCAAGTCGTGCGCGATGAATTTCTTCAGAAAAATTCTAAGGTGATAGAGGGGTACCGAAGGGCCATGATTGAAGCGAGTGAGTTTGCGCAGAACCCCGCAAACTTTGCAGCGCTGCTCAAGGTTGCGCAAGACACCTTCAAGATCAATGTTCCTAATGGAGACCAGATTCTTGAGGTGTCGCTGCGTAACTCTTTGCCCTCTTTGCAATTTCCTGTAGACCCCAAGGCCTTCCAGGATACAGCGAGGTATATGCAACGTACAGGCCAGATCAGCAAAGTGGTGGACACCTCTACGCTGCTGGTGCAGTGAGCGGAGGCAATATGTCCATCCCCAACGCTCTTGCCTCCAGAGAGCCTGCGGTTGCGGTAGATGGCCTGCATTTGAACTTCGGCGGCAACAAGCCGGTTCTGGCGGACATCTCTCTGAATATTGCCGAAGGCGAATTTGTCTCTCTCGTTGGCCCAAGCGGCTGCGGCAAGACAACTTTGCTAAATCTGTGTGCGGGCCTGACCGAACACACGGGTTCCGGATCCATCAAAGTGATGGGTAGCTCTCCACGATGCGGCAATCCCCAAATCGGCTACATGCTCGCGCGCGATAGCCTCTTGCCATGGTGTTCCGCCTTGGAAAACGCCGCCTTTGGCTCAAAGGTCAGAGGGCAAACCAAGGAGCAAAGCCTTGAACGCGCACGAAAAATGCTCGCCGAGGTAGGCCTTGCAGAGCATGCCAGTGCATTGCCGAAGGCTCTTTCACACGGCATGCGTCAGCGTACTGCGCTTGCACGGACATTTGCATTGGATGCACCGTTGCTCTTGATGGATGAGCCATTTGGAGCACTTGATGCGCAAACCAAGTTGCAGCTTCAAGATTTGCTTCTGCGTCTCTGTCATCAGCACCGACAAACGGCTTTGTTCGTAACTCACGATTTGGCAGAGGCTGTGGCCGTTTCCGATCGTGTGATCGTGATGTCATCCCGGCCGGGTCGCATCATTGCTGACGTGCCGATTGACCTACCTCGACCTCGCTCAATTCGTGAATTGCAAAAGTCGACACGTTTCCACGAACTCTATGCGACTCTCTGGTCGCAGCTTGAATCGGGGTGGGTACACCATGAAGGCTAATCGACTGCAGTGGGTGCTCTTGCACATCGTTTTCATAGCCTTAATACTGGGATTTGCCGAGATCGCTGCTTCGCGTAAATGGGCTGACCCGACATTTTTTGGCAAACCAAGTGGAGTGCTGGCCTACCTTTGGGAAAACATAAAAACAGCAACGTTTTGGAGCGACCTAGGCTGGACGCTGACAGCGGTAGCAGCGTCTTTTGTGCTGGGCAGCCTAGCCGCATTCGCCGTTGGACTCATTTTTGTTCGCTGGCCTGCGATCGAGAGATTCGCTGACCCCTACTTCAACGCGCTCAATGTGATGCCACGCATTGCTCTGGCACCGCTGTTCATCCTGTGGTTCGGCCTTGGAATAGGCAGCAAGATTGCCGTCGGCTGCTCGCTTACCTTTTTCATCGTTCTCTCTGCGACTGTAGCTGGCATCCGCGGGGTGAGCCAGGACCACTTGACGTTATGCAAGACCTTGGGGGCGAAAGCCGGCACAACGTTCTTCGAGGTCACCTTGCCTGGTGCGGTCCCTGTGATCTTTTCAGGCCTCAGGCTGGGGTTGATCTATGCCCTGCTTGGAGTTGTCGGCACCGAAATCATCGCAAGCGAAAAGGGCCTGGGTCAAACCTTGGCCTATCTCGGCTCCACCTTCGATATCAATGGCGTTATGGCTCTCCTGCTGGTACTCGCATTGCTAGGGGTTGGCATTGTGCGCTTCATGACCTGGCTCGAAAAACGCCTGCTGCACTGGCAGTAAGCAGTTCCCTCACTACCACCTGCTATCCCTGAAAGGCATTGAACATGGCTAATACCACACCCATGGAGTTGATCGATATTGCTAGCCGCTACAAACACATACGGCCGGTCCCCAGAATGCCGAACTTCGCGGCTTGGATCGAAGGCGTTGATCTCACGAAGCCTCTGGCTGACGAAGTGAAAGCTGAGCTTCGCCAGGCGTTGTTCGACTTCGAAGTAATCTTCTTTAAGCCGCAAACAATCACACCAGAGCAACACATTGCATTGGGGCAGGTATTTGGACCAATCTCAAATGGCTCCTATTTCGACCGCAACGCGAATGCTCCCGAGATGGAAATGATCGTGTCCGACCGCGACCGGCCGCCTGCCATCGACAACTGGCATACAGACATCAGCTGGAAGCTCACCCCCCCATTGGGAACAGCGATACAGATCACCGTGACTCCTCCAGCTGGTGGAAACACTTGCTGGAGCAGCACCAGCAAAGCTTTTGACTGGCTATCCCCCGGCATGCAACAGTACTTGGAAGGGTTGAGTGCCGTGCACACCTGGGAGCAATCAGGCTTTCGTGAATACCTTGGAAAAAAGGGAGATGAAGCGCTTATCGCTGCAATCAAGGCGGGCAAGCCTGTCACACATCCTGTGGTCCGAGTGAATCCTGACTCAGGTCGTAAATGCATATTCGTGAATGCCGACTTCACCCGAAACATCATTGGAATCGACCGCCATGAAGCTCGTGGGGTCCTTCACTTTCTGCTTGGCTGGCTACAGAGACCAGAGTTCATGGTGCATCACCAGTGGGAAGCTGGCGGCATTGCGATATGGGATAACCGGAGCACGCAGCACTACGCCGTCGCGGATTACTGGCCCCATCACCGGGTAAATCAACGAGTCACCTTCGATCCACCGTCTTCATTGATGGCCTCCCAGGTTCAAGCTGCTTGATCTAGTTCTCAGCAAATACATACGACATCCGGAGCATTACATGCAAGACCATCTGCAGTTCTATATCGACTGCCAATGAGTGAATCCGGTCAGCCCGAGCAGCTTCGAGGTCATCAATCCCTCCGACGAGCAGGCCATTGCCCGCATCAGAATGGGTTTGCCCACCCCGACCAGCTGGTCACACTGCGCTGCGACTCGATCTCCACCTTGCTGCAGGTGGCTACCGAAACCGATGCCGTTTGCCTGGCTGTCTACGCAACCGCGCTCGATCAACTGGCAAGCGGCACGTTGAAGGTGCTCGCGGTAGCTCCTTCCCTGGAGGCACCGGCGCACTATGGCATCGTCAGCCTGGCAGGTCGCACCGCACCACCCGCGCTGGACCTGCTGCGCTCCGTGCTGGCCGGTGAGAGCCGGCGCATCCAGCGTGTCTTTCCGGAGTGTTGATTCCCATAGAATCCTGACCTGAACGTCGCAGCCCTCTTGCTCAAGGCGTTCGAGCAGAACGTTCGTGAATGTCGCGAGGCTCGGGGGATTCTCAAGAAAGATTGCAACGTGCTGGATTCCGGGCGATGTGTTCCTTGTCGCCCAGCTTCCACTGGGGTGCCGCCGGCCTAATTCAAAAGGCGACAACCGAGATGAAATCGACTTGAAGAAGGGAATTCAGAAGCCTTTTCTTTCTACATGAACCCTTTGACTGCAGGATGAGTGCGAATGCCGCCCCCAGATTGAAGTGTTCTTGCGGATTCACTCAACTCAAAAACAGATAGCCAGACTCACGCCCCTGTCTGCCGTTGTGATGCACAACACCCAGCCTGCTTAGCTGTGCCACTACCTGCATGACAGTTCCCACACTGACAGGAGTCCCCCGAAGGTATAGCTGGCGATATATCTCATCTCTGCTGAGAGCAAGGGGAGCAGAACTCAGCAGGACTTGAAGCACGCCAATTCTGGCAACGGTCGGACGCAGTCCTGCTGCCCTCAACCGTTGAATTACGCTTACGCCCCTCAACTCTCGGGCCCTTCCGGCACTCGCCTCCAGCCTCCCCCCAAGGCTCTGTAAAGCGCAATGCTCGCCTGAAGGCGCTCCTGTCGTATTTGAACTGCCAGGTCTCGGCTCTGATAGGCCACACGCTGCACATCCAGCAAGGTCTGCAAGTTGTCCGCCCCGGCCTTGTATCGGCTTTCCGCCAGCGAAAGAGCCCTCTGGGCCTGAGCCACTTCCTGCGCCTGAACCACCGCCTGTCTTTCTGCGCCGTCAACTGCATTCAATGCAGTTTGAACATCATTGAAGGCTTGAAGAATGGCCTTGCGGTAGCCGATCACAAGCTCCTGCTTTTGCGCTGCAGCCAGCTCCCGGTTCGAAGCAAGTCGCCCTGCATCAAAGATCGGCGCCAGAATTCCCGCAGCCAGAGAAGACAGGGGATTCTCCAACAGCCTGCTGAGCTTTTCGCTCTCGGAGCTCAGGCCCGCAGTCAGCGTCACGCGGGGCAGCATGGCTGCTCTGGCAGCGGCAAGATTCGCATCCGCCGCGAGCAATTGAGCCTCCGCTTTCGCCACATCCGGCCTGCGTGTGATCAGATCCGCGGGCGTACCCTGGCGAACGCCTGGAATCGCCAGATTCGAAAGACTGGTCTCGCTCACAAGATCCATAGTCCATTGCCCCGACAGTAGTGCCAGCACCGCGTGCGCATCTGCAATCTGTTTTCGGAGCAAAGCCACAACACGCTGCTGTGCAGCAACCTGGCCACGCTGCTGTGCCAGTTCCACGGAGGTCGCTGCACCATAACGGGCTCTGGACTCGACCAGCTTCAAGAGCCGCTCGGAAATCTCCAGATTGAGCTGGGCAATCGCGGCGCGCTCGCGCAAGCCCACACACTGGAGCCAGGCCTGGGCGACTGAGGCAGTGACCGTCAACCTCACGGTCTCACGGTCAAACACGCTGGCCTGCCTGTTGGACTCTGCGGCGTCTCTCAATGCACGCTGGCGCCCCCAGAAGTCCAGCTCGTAGCTACTCGACAGACCCACTCGCCAAGTGCTGGCGTCTCTTTCCGTATGACTGTTCATCGCTGCAGATCTTGTGGCCCCGAAATCTGCATTCAAATCCGGCACCAGGGCCGCACGTGCATAAACTGCCCGGGCATCCGCCTGCTGCACTCTCGCGACGGCAGCCGCCACATCCAGACTTTGAGTCCTGGCTTGCTCAACCAGTGCGCTGAGCTCCGGGCTGCCAAAACCGTGCCACCAACTGGCGCTGACTTGTTCGCTTTCTGCTCCCTGCTCCTGCGCCCAGGCATGAGGAATATCGAGAGACATTCCCCGGGTCTCGTCACTGGATTGCGTTGTCGCGCATCCAGCCAGAGCAAGAGCCGCCAGCACTGCGTTCCATTTGTACATGCCTACTCTCCCGCCAATGCTCGCACGGGCTCCAGACGCGCCGCCGTCCTGGCAGGCATGAAGCCAAACACCAGACCGGTGAGCACCGCACAGGCAAATGCCCCCAGCATGGCTTTCATCGAAAAAATCACAGGCACGCCCGAGACAAGAAGTGTCATTCCGATGCCCAGCCCTGCAAGCAGACCGACACCCCCCCCCACAATGGTCACCATGCTGGCTTCCGTAAGGAACTGGCGCAGGATGTCACGCTGGCGAGCCCCCACTGCCATGCGAATGCCGATCTCCCTGGTGCGCTCCCGTACCGTCATCAGCATCACGTTCATGACTCCGATGCCTCCGACCACCAGTGAAACTGCCGCAATCAACCCCAGCATCACGGCCATGCTCTGGCGTGTTGCTGCTTCGGCCTGAATACGAGCTGCTGCATTGCCGATTCCGAAGTCTTCCCGCCCCCCGTGCCGCGCCAGCAGAAGGCTGCGGATCGATCCCTCGGCTTCATGGACCTGCTCCGAGGAGCTGGCCTCCACGACCACGTAATCGGGCTGCGTCTGCGCTTGATAGACTCTCGCGCGCCCCGACTGATAGGGAATGAAGACCATGTCGTCATAGTCCTGAGCGCCAGAGTCAGCCCCACGCTCGCTCATGACACCGATGACTTCGAACGCCGAGTTCCCGATGATCAGCTGCAGCCCCAGGGGATTGGCCACCTCGGGGAAAAAATGCTGGTGCGCCTTGTGGCCTATCACCACCAGAGGAGCCAGATCGCGGTCTTCCACATCGGTGAAGTAGCGGCCCTGGGCAACGCGCCAATGGTGAACCAGCGGCATCTCCTCGCTGGCCGCAAACACATAGACCTGCTTGTCGGCCTTGCCATAGCGCACCGTGACAGGGTCCCCAATGACGGGCATTACTCTGCGTATCGCCGGCAACTCCCGCATGGCGGCCAGATCGTCTTCGGTGATCTGGCCCGCAGGTCCGCCGCTGGCCGGCGGCTTGCTGCCCATATAGAGAATGGCTGTTCCCATGGTGCCCATCTGCTCGACCACTTTGCGCCGTGCGCCCTCGCCGATGGCCAGCATGACGATCACCGAGGCCACGCCGATCACGATGCCCAGCAAGGTCAGGCTGGTGCGCACCCGGTTCATGCGCATGCCGCGCCAGGCACTGCGTGCAGCTTCGGAAATCTCAGCCACCCAGGATATTGCCGATGTTGCGGTGTTGCGCTGCGGGGTCAATGGAGGAACCTCTGCGCGGCTCTGAATGCCATCGGGAGCACTGTCATTGACGACACGTCCATCGCTGATTTCGATGACACGCCTTGCCTGAGCCGCAACTTCGCGGTCATGCGTGATCACGATGATGGTGTGTCCCGCATCGGCCAGCTCGCGCAGCAAAGCCATCACCTCGGCGCCGCTATGCGAGTCAAGCGCCCCGGTCGGCTCGTCGGCCAAAATGATGTGGCCGCCATTCATCAACGCCCGCGCAATGGACACACGCTGCTGCTGACCGCCCGATAGCTGATTGGGACGATTTCCCAGACGCGACCCCAGCCCCAGGCGCTCGAGCAGGAGCTGGGCTCTTTGCACCCGCTGCTCCTTGGCCAGGCCTGCATAAATCGCAGGCATCTGCACATTCTCCGAGGCACTTTCACTGGGAATCAGGTGATAGCCCTGAAACACGAAGCCGAAGGCTTCACGACGCAACCAGGCCAGGGCGTCCGAGTCCAGCAGGGACACGTCCTTCCCTTGAAACCGATAGCAACCTTCGCTTGCCTTATCAAGGCAGCCCAGGATATTCATCAAGGTGGACTTGCCCGAACCGGAGCTGCCGACGACGGCCACATACTCACCCGCGCGAATATCCAGATCAATGCCGTGCAACACGGTCACCGAGGGCTGATCGCCCACTCCGCCATAGTGCTTGCGGATGCCGCGCAGCGAAATCAGCGCAGCCTGCTCCATCGCACTCACCATTGCAGCCACCGCAGGCCGCCGGGAATCAGGGTTTCGCCGACGATGACCCGCTCGCCCTCGGCCACACCATCGAGCACCTGCACCTGATGGCGACTTCGTACGCCGAGCTTCACGTTTCGCTGCTCGGGCTTCCGCTTGGCTGTCAGTACCCGAACGCTCTGCGATTGCTGATCTTTCTCAGACTGAAGAGCTGTCAATGGAACCGTCAAGGCCTGCTCGGCACTACCGGTCACAAAGACCACCTGGGCCGTCATCTGCGGCAGCAGTTCCGCATCCTTGTTATCCACGTCGAACAATGCCGTATAGGTCACGGCCTTGGTGGCCGCCGCAGGTGTCGCCGCATTGCCCGCGGCGGGGGCAACGCTGGCCGGCGGCGCAGGCAGCACCTGCCGCACTCGGCTGTTCCAGCGCCGCGCCTGTTCCTGACCTGCACTGCCCAGAGTCGTGAAATAAACGGGCATGTCCGCTCTCACACGCCGCACGTCGGCTTCCGACACATCGGTCCAGACCGTCATGGCCGTGAGATCGGCAATGCGCAAAATATTCGGCGTCTGATAGGTCGCATTCAGAGTCTGGCCTTCACGCGCATCGACGGATACCACCGTGCCGGACATCGGCGCATAGATGCGGGTATAGCCCAGACGTGCTTCGTCAGCCTTGAGGCTGGCCTGTGTTTGCTGCATCTGAGCCTTGAGATGGTCGATGCGCGCCGCAGCCCCGGCAACCTGGGCCTCGGCAATCTGCACATCCTCCTGCCTTGTGGCCTCTTCGGCGGCCAGTTGCTGCTGTCGTTTCAGCTGCTGGCCAGCCAGTTTCAGCTGTGCCTGCTGCTCCGCGATCTGGGCCCGCAGGCTCGCCAGCGATGCTCTTCCTGCATCCACTGTGGCGCGCTGCACGCTGGGATCGATCTCCACCAGCAATGCACCTTTCTCGACCCTGGCCCCAGGACTGACCAGCAAACGGGTGATCTGCCCTGAAACCTGAGCCCCCACATCCACATAGGTTCTGGGCTGCAAAGTACCGATGGCAGTGACGGTGGACTCCACATCGCCGCGATGCACCGCAACACTTTGGTACTCGACCCTGGGCCGACTCCCCCACCACAAGGCAATACCTCCGGCACAGACCAGCAGCAGCCCGAGGCAGCCCCAGCGTTTGATTTGTCCCACCGTCATGAACGTTGCACTTTCCAGAAAACAATTCGCAGTCGCTGCTGAAACCCATGGCCACGGCATGAATTGGAGCGATTGAAGATCAGAAGCCTTGCGCGCTTCAAGGGTTCCGTCACCAAAGGCAGCTGACGCTCCCCAGCAGCGCCGTCACGGCGGCTGCCACAGCCAGGTGTCGAGCCGACCAGGAAAGCCCCGCGACCGTCGCGAGAGCCCCCAGACCCCAGAAGCCCAGCACGAGCACGCTGCCAACCGATGCACTCCACCCACGCATGGCAGGCAGGCAGACGGCCAGCAAAAGCAATGCTCCCAGCACACGCAGCGCCATACGATGCGCTGTCGGCACCTCGTCCAGAGATGTCAATTGCGCATAATGGCGGTCCATGGCAAAAGCGAGAGCCGTCATGCCCCCCATCGAAAGAGCAAAGGCCTGCAAGGATGACTGCCACAAGGTCATGACAGGCTCCCTTGCTTTGCTGCACTTGCGTCCGCAGCCACAGGCAGGCCCTTCGACAATTCACGAGCCATTTGCTTTCGCGCAGGCTTCAAGCCCGATGTCTTGCGCATCCAGGCCCAGGCACCAGCCGCCGCCACTCCGACAGCAACGGCAAAAAGTTCTACCCCCGCGCCCTCCCAGTCACCATCGAGAAGGTATGCAGCAAGTTGATCTCCAGTCGTCACGAGATTCAGCAAAGGCAACAGGAGACAAAGCACAGCCAGTGCTGCCATCTGATCACGCCATGCCAGTGGAGGCGACCTCAGCAGCGCATGTATGAGAGCCAGAATCCACAGCGCAAAAAACACCACCAATTCCCATCTGGAGCGTTGCGAAATCTCGACAGGCAGCAAACGATTGGCCCACAAAAATCCCACACATGCGATGCCCAGTCCCACGATGGCCGCCACATTCGCGGCTTCAATCATTCGGTAGACCGTGGATGTGCTGGAGCCAAACTCCCCCTGATGCTTGCCCCGCCGTTTGACCATGAAGAGAATCGCTCCAGTGGCCATCATGGCGCTTCCGGCCAGCCCGCAAATGAAGTACATCCACTTCAGCGGCAGCCCGCCATAAGTCGCCATATGCAGCCCGCCGATCACCGATTGCGTGAGTGATGCCGCACCGCCATCCACACCTCCTGGCAAGCGCAACTGCTGCAACTCTCCAGTGGCGGCCGAGAACATGGCCATGCCGCTGCTGGGGCTGAGACGCTTGCTCAGATCGTCGGCGTCATTCCATCCATAGATGCCGATGCGTGCAGCCGCATCGCCCGGGTAATCAATCACCACCGCGCGCACCGGTTGCCCGATCAAGGCCTGCCCGCGCAGCACGAAGGACTCCAGATCCGGTACGGACATGGCCTGGCCCGAACGCTGCGGCTTGCCCGGTTCATTCAGCGCCACCTGGAAAGACTTGACGGCTTCGGCACCGGTACCAAAGTAGGCTGCAATACCGGCAGGCATGAAGGTCGAGCAAGATATGGCGATGCCTGTATAGGCGATCATGAACTGGAAAGGAAGCGTCAGCACCGCCACGGCGTTGTGCATGTCCAGCCAGCTTCTCTGCCCTTTGCGGGCACGGAATGTGAAGAAGTCCTTGAAGATTCGTCTATGGGTAATCACTCCGCTGACCAGCGCCACCAGCATGGCAAGCGCAGCGATGCCCACGATCCAGAGACCGAGCTGACCCGCGTGCAGCTGATAGTGGAAATCCACAAAATGATGACCGCCCAATGTCTGGCGCACCCTGGGAACTTCGGAAGCATCCACGGCATTTCCGGACGCAGGATCCAGCTGGGCCGCCGCATACTGGCCGTCGCGATCGAACCAGTAGACGCGCAAGTCCCCGCCTCCTTTGGCGTCCGCAGGCCACAGCTCCCACATGTCCGCCCCCGGGTGCTGCCTCTGCATATATGCCATGCCCCACTGCAGACGCTGACTCATAGAAGACGCCGTCTCCCGCTCAGAGCCTGCCTGCAGGGCCTCGGCCTGCTCATGCGCATGATGCTCCGGGGTCATCCAGTGGGTGATGGGCTCCTCGAAGACGGCCAGGGTACCCGTCAGAAAAACGGCATACAGCAGCCAGGAGAACCACAGGCCGCACCAGGTATGCAGCCATGCCTGAGCCTGACGGAAGCTGCCTTTGCCCGCGCCCGATTCCTTCTTTGCCGGCTGCATCAGCGTCCTTTCAGCAAGATCAAGGCCGCAGTGGCTGCAAGCATGGCGAGAATCAGAATGAGCAGCACGCCCCAGATCCGACGCGCCGATGCCGGGCTGAAGGCACCAATCACCACAGCCACGTACCACAGCCAACTGGACTGCATGCCCCCCACCATGGTCTCGAGTCGGGCTTGACTCATCGCACCACATAAAACCACCCAGGCACTGGAGACGGCATAGCCTCCCAGCACTGCAGCAGCCAGACGCGATCCCAGTCCCCAGTCAGAGCTCAGCCCATCAGATTGCGACATTTCTACACCCCGTCAGAAACGGCCCTTGAGCGACACGGTAACGGTACGCTTTTCGCCGTAGAAGTTGCCGTAGCCCGCATAACCAACCGTGCTGTAGTAGGTCTTGTCGAACAGGTTGCCGACATTCACGGCTACGCTCCAGTCCTTGTTGAGCGCATAGGCAGCACGTGCCGACCAGACCGCATAGCCCGGGGAAGTGAAGTTGTAAGGTGTCCAGGCTCCGTCATAACGGCCCGTAGCCGGGTTGTAAGCGCTGATGCCCGAGGCCCGGTAGTTCGAGCTCTGCGCCACCACACCGCCGCCCACGCTCCAGCCGCGCAAATCGCCGCTCAAGCGATAGTCCGCCCAGGCCTTGAACAGATGGCGCGGAGTGACCGTGCTGAACTGCGCGCTGTCCTTGCGTCTGTCTTCGTTGCTGTTGTAGGTATAGCCCACCGCCAGTTGGAGATTGGGGGTGATTCGTCCCGTCATCTCCAGATCGATGCCCTGGCTCAGCTTGAAGCCGTCGCGGAAATAGCAGCAACCGCCGCGCCAATCGGTCTGGGGGTAAGCGGGGTCGTAAACGGCTTCGCCTTTTTTATCGGTACGAAACAATGCCGCACTGGCAAACAGATTGGGGGTCAGCTCGCTTTTGACGCCCAGCTCGTAGGTACGGCCACGCACAGGATCCAGAGGCGTCCCTGGCAGCGGTGCAGAGAATTTTCCGGCCTGAGACTGATAGATCTCGGCGGTGCTGAAATACAGATTGGTGGACTTGGTCAGCTCATGCATCAGCCCCATATAGGGTACAAAGACATTCGATTCCCGGCTGCTGGCTGTGAGAGCTCCGTTCATGTCGTGCTGGGTATTGCGATCCTGCAGCACATAGCGTCCGCCAAGCACCACTGACCAACGCTCCACGGGACGCAAGCGCAGCGAGCCATAGAGGCCGCTTTTTTGCGTCTTGCCCTGCGAGCCGCTGGTCCAGTCACCGAGCGGATAGCCCGGATCCTGCGGTGGAATCCGGTTGAAGACGTCGGCCGGCCCCACTCTGGGCCACAGGCTTCGGTTGGTATTGCTGTTGCGGTGCTGATCCAGACCCAGGATCACATCATGGCGCTGACCCAAGGCATCAAAGCTGCCCTGCAAATTGATGTCGAAGCTGGTTTCACGCTCGCGTGACTTGGCTTGATGAATCCACCAGTCCGCCCCCTGCAGCGTGACGGGATCCGGCGAACTTTCGATCTCCGCGCCATTCACGCCCTCATTGAAGCGGGTGTGTCTGAGCTGGGTCTTGAGCAGCCAGTCGTTGCCCAGCTGCTGCTCGAGCTTGGCAAAGACCGTGGTGTTTTCGCGATTGATCCAGTTCCAGGGGGCGCCAAAGTTGGTATTGCGCGCAAAGCCGATATCGCTGCCGTCCGCATAGCGCGGCAGGCTGGCATTGAAGCCCGTATTTCTATCTTTCTGATAGCTGGCACCCAACGTGGCAACTGTGCTGGACGTCAGGTCCATCTCCAGCGCCCCATACAGCAGCTGCCGCTTGAGCTTGGATGGGGCTGCCATTTCCTTGCGGTCATGGTTCACGGCCACGAAACGGCCACGCAGGGTTCCGCTTTCGTTCAGCGCCCCCGTGGTGTCGAGCTCAGCGCGATAGTTGCTCATGGTTCCGCCCGAAAGCAGAACCTGCGTCTGACGCTTGGCCTGGGGCCGCTTGTAGGTGAAGTTCAGAACTCCGCCCGCCTCGCCCGCGCCGAACAGGCCGTCGGCCCCGCGCAGAACGCTGACGCTGTCGAACTGCGCCATGTCCAGACTGCGGCTGCCTGAACGAGAGGAGCTGGCAGCACCGCCATCGAACCGGAAGTTGGTGATGTTCATGCCGCGGGACAGATAGGTGGTGTCAAGCCAGGTCTCTTCGCGCGTGATCCCGGTGGTGTACTTCATCACATCATCGAGCGTGCGCATGGCCTGATCGTCCATGCGCTGGCGCGTCACCACCGTCACCGACTGCGGAACCTCGCGCAAAGACTGCGCCGCCTTGCCGACCTCCACTCCAGCGGCCACATAGGAGTCGCTTGACTCCCCATATACATTGGGAATGGCCTTTTCCTGCACCGTCACTTCCGCAAGTGTCGAGGCGGCATCCTCTTGTGCATGGCTGACGCAGGGCAGCAGGCAGGCCATGCTGACAGCCACGGCCGTGGCATGAAGACGAAATGGGAAAGCCCCGGCTACGGGGCAAAGCGAGCGTTCCAGCATGAGCGTAAAAAACAAACCTGGGTGTTCTCTTCAGGCAGGGAAATGCCGAAGTACCAATGACGCTGTGGCTGGAACGGAGAGACCGTATACGGGCTGGCAGCAAATAAACAGAACGAGAATCAATCTCAATTTCATTTCCGCGCGGATTGTAAAGCCCAGGTAAAAAAATTGCCACTGTTTTGTAAAACAGTGGCACCTGCCTCTGCGGTTGTATCGCTGCGCATCTGCCAGCCTGTTGCCTGGCCGATACCCAGCTGATGCTATTCACACACCGGCATCAAGCCGGCTTCATTGCAGCAACAGGGTGGTCTGGCGCTGCGTGGTGCCTCGCCCGGTGGGTTCCGATTGAAAAGTGGACTTTTGCGAAATCCCCGCGCTTCGGACGCTTGGAAGATGCACAGCATGAGCATCACTCAATAGCGATAGCAGGCCCACTTCCAGAGATGGCAGATGCGCATCGAGCACAAAGAAAAAGCCCCAGCTGTATAAACAACCGGGGCTTTTATATCTTGGCAGGGGAAGAAGGATTCGAACCTTCGCATGCTGGAATCAAAATCCAGTGCCTTAACCAGCTTGGCGACTCCCCTAAAGAGATAGCGATTATAGCGCGGTTTTCCCTGCGTTGAGAGAACTCCGGCGATCAGGCCCTGAAGGCGAAAGCGCTCAGGGCCTGCCAGACGCTTCGCGGAAGCTGAACCGGCCTGGCGTGCGGCCGCACCACATTCCCGATCTGCGGCTGCCTGCATGGCGCACTGCGATGAAGCAAGCCATGAAAAACGGCTTGGCAGCTATCGCGGCCTTCCGCGCATGGCCCGCCGCAGGCGCTGCCATCACTCCAGCGTGACCTTGGCCTCGCGAATGACCTTGCCCCACTTGGCAGTTTCAGCGGCAATGAAGCGATCGCACTCCTCCGGTGTCGAACCTTCTGCGAACGTACCCATGGTCTGCTGCATGCGCTGCGAAATCTCAGGACTGCGAATGATGCGAGCGACTTCGGCGGACATGCGCTGCACGATCTCCTTGGGCACTCCTGCCGGTGCAATCATTGCTGCCCAGGTGCTGCCCATCAGGTCGGGGATGCCTTGCTCGGCAAATGTCGGTACATCGGGCAAAACCGCCAGTCGCTTTTCGCTGGCCACGCCAATCAGACGAATGCGACCGGCCTTGGCAGGCTGGATCAGATTGGGCGGAGGATCGAGGAACAGCGGGATCTGACCACCCATGAGGTCGGTCAGTGCCGGTGCTGCCCCCTTGTAGGGCACATGAGTCATATCCGTCTTGGTCAGCAGCTTCATCAACTCGGTTGTCAGATGCGCGCTGGAGCCGCTTCCCGAGGAGCCAAAGCTGACCTTGCCAGGATGTGCCTTGGCATAGGCAATCAGCTCCCGCGTGGTCTTGAACGGAGCATTGTTGGATACTGCTGCAACCAGAGGCGAGATCCCCATCAGAGACACGCCGACCAGATCCTTGCCGGGGTTGTAGGGCAGCTTGGGATACAGCGTGGTGTTGGCCGCATAAGCGGCAATCACCACGCCGAACGTGTAGCCATCAGGTGCAGACTTTGCCACCTGATCCACACCGATGAGACTGTTCGCACCAGGCTTGTTTTCGATGACGATGGGCTGGCCCAGCGCTTTCTGCAAACCCACTTGCAGCAGACGTGCCATCTGATCGGTGAAGCCGCCCGCCGTGTAGGGGACGACGATGCGTATGGGCTTGGAGGGCCAGGGGCTCTGGGCCCAGGCCGAGGGAGCCAGCATGGCGGCGCCGGCTGCGGCGCTCGATTGAAGAAAGCTGCGGCGAGATGTCGAAGGCATGAATGTCTCTTGGTTCTTGCAAGGATAAAGCGCCGCGCGGCAGCGCGACAGGGAAAGGGAAAGAGAAAGGGAAATACGTCTCAGTATCCGCGGGCCACGTCCACCAGGTTGAGCAAGGGCTCGCCCGCACGCAGGCGGCGCAGATTCTCCAGGCACTGGCGGGCCACGGTGTCGGCTGAAGCCTGAGCCGCGATATGCGGAGTGACAAAGGCCTTGGGGTGCCCCCACACCTTGTTGCCGGGCTGGGGCGGTTCCTCGCGCAGCACGTCCAGCGCGGCGCCGGCCAGATGGCCTTCGTCGAGCAGAGCCAGCAGTTCATCCTCGACCACTTGCTCGCCGCGCCCCACATTGATGAAATAGGCTCCGCGCGGCAGCAGGGAGAGCGTGCGGCGGTTCAGCAGATCGCGCGTCTCGTGCGTAAGCGGCAAGGCGCAGACCAGAATGTCGCTGCCCGACAGCAGTTGCTGCAGACCCTCGGCACCGCTGTGGGTGGTCAGGCCGGCAATGTTCTTGGCGCTGCGGCTCCAGCCCGCGACAGGATAGCCCACGGCCTGCATGGCAGCAGCCACGAAGCGACCGACCTCGCCCAGACCCAGAATGCCCACGCGGCAGTCGGCGCTGGCGCGCACGGGGCGGCGCAGCCAGTCACCCGCCTGCTGCTGGCGCGCGAATAAATCCAGCTCGCGCGTATGGCGCAGCGCGGTGCCGACCACATACTGGGCGATCTCCACATGCTGCTGCGGATCGACGGTGCGCGCCACGGGCAGGCCAGCCGGCAGATCGGGCACGGCCAGCAGCTTGTCCACACCGGCACTGGGTGCGCACAGCAGCTTGAGTTGCGGATAGGCCGGCAGCACGCCGGGCTTGAGGCTCCAGGCGAGCATGGCTTCGACTTCGGTGGCAGGCGCCTCGTCGCGGTGGGCCCAGACGCGCAGATCGGGTGCCAGCGCACGCAGCGACTCGACGATGGGCGTGCCCATGCTGGGGTGGATGTTGACCAGAATTCCCATGGTTTCCTTCAGTCCTTGTAAGACGGATCGATGCGATCCAGACGGCGCAACAGGCCCGGCCAGGCCAGGCCCGCGCCCTTGCCCTTGGTGACCTGACGCGACTGGTTGACCGCGTCGGCAATGATGGGCTGCGGGATACGCGTCAGCTCGCTGCCGCCCGACTGCGCGAGGATCTGGATGCGGCAGGCCGACTCCAGCGTGTACATGGCCAGCACGGCCTCGGCCACGCTGCGGCCGCAGGTGAGCAGCCCGTGGTTTCGCAGGATGAGGAAGTTGCTCGCACCCAGATCGTCCACCAGACGCGGCTTCTCGTCATCGCGCAGAGCCACGCCCTCGTAGTCGTGATAGGCCAGACGCACCAGCGGGAAGATGGACTGCTGCGAGATGGGCAGCAGTCCATCCTTTTGCGCCGACACGGCCACGCCGTAGCGAGTGTGCGTGTGCAGCACACACTGCACCTCGGGCCGGCCGTCGTGGATGGCGCTGTGGATGACGAAGCCGGCGGGGTTGACGTCGTACTCGGTTTCCATCAACGGCTGGCCTTCGTGATCGACCTTGACCAGGCTGGACGCAGTGATCTCGTCGAACAGCATGCCGTAGGGATTGATCAGGAACTGGCCGGGCTGGCCCGGCACGCGTGCCGAGATGTGGGTGAAGATCAGGTCGTCCCAGCCGAAGTGGGCGACCAGCCGGTAGGCGGCAGCCAGTTCGACGCGGGTCTGCCACTCCTCGGGCGTCACCTGGCGGCGGACTTCGGACATCGTGGTGTCATGGCTCATGGGATATGTCTCGTGATGGGCATCGTGAAATGGAAGACAGGCTCAGTGCTCCGCAGCGTACTGGTCGCGCAGCTCGCGCTTGAGAACCTTGCCGATGGCACTGCGCGGCAGCTCGGCGATGAAGCGCAGGTCGGCCAGACGCTGGGTCTTGCCGGCTTGCTGGTTGTACCAGCCCATGATCTCCTCGGGCCGGGCCGGCTGGCCAGTGCGCGACACCACATAGGCCACGGGCGTCTCGCCCCATTGCTCGGAGGGCACGCCGACAACGGCCACGTCGTCCACGGCCGGATGCGCGCGCAGTTGGGCCTCCAGGTCGCTGGGATAGATGTTGAAGCCGCCGCTGATGATCATGTCCTTGCGGCGGTCGAACAGGGTCAGAAAGCCGTCGGCATCAAAGCGGCCCACATCGCCCGTACGGATGAAGCGCTTGCCCGTGGCATCGAACCATTCGGCCTCGCGCGTCTTGGCGGGCTGGTGGTGGTAGCCGCTCATCATGCTGGCCGAATGGCCCACGACCTCGCCGTCCGCGCCGGGAGCGACCTCGCGGCCCTCCTCGTCGATGAGGCGGATGTCATGGCCTTCGGCAGGCTTGCCCACGGTATGCAGCTTGTCCGGGTTCAGATGGGCTTCGAGAATGCAGGTGCCCCCTCCCTCGGTCATGCCATAGAACTCGGTGAGGCTGCCGGGCCAGCGCGCCACCACATCGGCCTTGAGCTCGGCCCGGAACGGCGCGCTGGTGCAGAACTTGGCCTGAAAGCTCGACAGGTCATGCTCGCCGAACTGCGGCAGTGCCATGATGCGCTGGTACTGCACGGGCACCAGCATGGTGTGGGTGACGCGGTGCTGCTGGGCCAGTTGCAAATAGCGCCCCGCGTCGAACTTGGGCATGAGCACCACGCAGCCGCCGCTGCCCAGCGTGGGGAAGAACACCACCAGCGTGGTGTTGGAGTACAGCGGCGTGGCCAGCAGCGTCGTGCCCTCGGGGCCGTAGCCATAGACACCGCCCCGGTTGATATGGGTCCAGCGCATGCCGTGCGACTGCACGATGCCCTTGGGAGTCCCCGTGGTGCCCGAGGAATAAATGATGTTGAACGGTGCCTCGGGCGCAAGGCTCACGGCAGCGGGCTGCGCGCCTTCGGGCGCCAGCCAGTCCTCGAAGGCACGGCCCGGCGCCACGCCGTCCAGCGAGATGCATTGCAGTCCGGTGTCTGCGGGCACCAGGTCCTGGGCCGCCTTGTCGAGGAACAGATGGCGTGCCTGGGCATCGCGCAACATGGAAGCCAGGCTCTCGGCCGTGGAGGATGGCGCCAGCGGCGCGACCACCACGCCCGCTCGCAGGGCTCCCAGGAACAGAGCTGCATAGCGCACCGAGCTCAACGCGCAGATGGCGATGGCCTTGCCGGGCTGCACACCTTCGCGCTGCAAGGCTGCGGCCACGCGGTCCATGAGGGCGTCGAGCTGGGCGTAGCTCAGCGTCTGCTGGTCGTCGCGCAGCGCCGCATGGCCGGGCTGCTGGCGCGCATGGCTGCGGATCAGCTCGGCCAGCGTGGTGAAGGGTGCATCGGGCGAAGGCAAGGAAACAGTCATGAGGGACTCCGTTTCAGGAATTCACGAATCTCAAGCGGACTGCACCTGCGGGCCCCACGGCCCTGCGGGCGCATTGGAGGACAGGCCTATTTGGCAGCCAGGCCCAGGCGGTCGATCAGGACCTTGTCCTTGGCGTAGGCCTCGCGCACCCATTGCGCATAGTCGGCACCCGAGCGGTACCAGGCGTCCTGGTTGAGCTGCCTGAGCACCTCGACATGGCGCGGATCGTCCATGGCCTTCTTGAAGGCGTCGTGCAGCTTGCGCACCACGGCCGGGTCCATGCCCTTGGGCCCCGCCAGGCCGTAGGGCGAGGTGGAGACCACGCCATAGCCCAGTTCCTTGGCCGTGGGTACGTCGGGCCAGCGCTGGGTGCGCTTTTCGCCAAAGGTCATGAGCAGGCGCATCTGGCCGCCATTCACATAGGTGTCCCAGCCCGAGGCATCGCTTTGCGCGGCCACATGGCCGCCCAGCAGGGCCTGCTGCAGGTCGGCATTGCCCTTGAAAGGCACATGATTGAGAGTGACCTTGGCGTTCTCGGCCAGCTCCTCCATCAGCAGATGCGGCGAGGAACCTATGCCCGTGGAGCCGTATTCGATCTTGCCAGGAGTCTTGCGCGCGGCGGCGATGTACTCGTTGAAGCTCTTGTAGGGCGAGTCCGAGCGCACCGTGAAACCGAAGGTATAGCCCGAGACACCGATGATGTAGGTGAAATCGGTCAACGGGTTCCAGGCGGTTTTTTGCATATGTGCCATGCGCAGCATGGACATGGGGAACTGGGTGATGGTGTAGCCGTCGGGCTTGGCGGTGCGCGCCATGGCGCCGGGGCCCAGCGTGCCGCCCGCGCCGGGCTTGTTCTCGACGATGATGGGCTGGCCCAGGTGCTTGCCTGCGATGTCGGCCAGCGTACGCATATGGCGGTCTGTGGGGCCGCCGGCCGGGAACGGCACGATCAGCGTGACCGGTCGCGCGGGATAGTCGCCGGACTGTGCCCAGGCTGATGCGCCGATGCCTGCGGCAGTCACAAAAGCGGCTGTGGCGAGCACCAGGCTGCGTCGGTCAAGGGAAATCTGCATGTCTTGTCTCCTGAATCTCTGAACCAGGTGGGGCCGGGGCACATCCTTGTGTGCCGCTCTGACCATGGCCCGGACAACGTTGTCCGGGCCGTTGACACCGCCTTGTTGCGCGGTGCCATGGCAAGGCTTAGATCGCCTTCACCAGCTCCGGCACGGCCTGGAACAGATCGGCTTCCAGCCCGTAATCGGCCACCGAGAAGATCGGTGCTTCGGGGTCCTTGTTGATCGCCACGATCACCTTGGAGTCCTTCATGCCCGCCAGATGCTGGATCGCGCCCGAGATGCCGCAGGCGATGTACAGCTGAGGCGCCACGATCTTGCCCGTCTGGCCCACTTGCAGGTCGTTGGGCGCGTAGCCCGCATCAACGGCCGCG
>NZ_JBCPWO010000023.1:0-48058 GCF_039581385.1 Comamonas sp. A7-5 | reverse complement strand
CCACGGCCAAGGACAGCGGCTATTTTTCACCCTTTTTTCATGGTGACACGCGAGCACCTGGCCAGCTGCTTTTTGTCACCATGCCGCACAGCCCTACACCCGCCCCCGCCCATCGGGCGAGGAAAAAAAGGTGCAAAAAAGGCCTTGCTATATTCACCATATGGCGAATATAATAAAACCATCCCAACGCAAGGAGCTACACCACATGCAAATCACCAACAAAGCCGCTGAAATGGCAGCAGCAACAACAGCAATCAAGGCCGTGCGCCCGTTCATGTCCAGGCAGCAGATGGCAGTCATGGCCGCAGGCCTGCGTGACTCTGAGGGCAGCAGCTTTATGGAGTCCTTTGTGAAGATGGCCGGGGTGATCGAGGCCATGCCCAAGACCTACGAGCAGGGCGACAAGGGCGGGCAGGCGGTGGCTTACCTGCATTACTTCTTGGGCGGTAGCGACTGGTTCATCTTTGAGAAGGATGCAGAGGGCGGCGTAGATCAAGCCTTTGGCTATGCGATCCTCAACGGGGACTTGCACAACGCCGAGCTAGGCTATATCAGCATTGCCGAGCTGGTGGAGGCGGGCGTAGAACTGGACTTGCATTTCAGCCCGACAACCTTTGAACAAATCCAGCGGGAGCGCGGGATTCTTCTCTGAGACACCAGCGGGCCACGGTAGCAACCACATAGCAAGGAGAATGCAGCAATGACATGGGAGATTCCGACAATGAAGGAACTAGCCGCTGTTTGCGTTGTTGCATTCCTGGCTTACTGGTGCTGGGTGTGGTGGAACGCGCGCACGTTTGCTGCACGATCCACCCGCGTTTTGTTGCGAGCTTGGGATGATTTAGAGCCCGGCTCCAGCGTTGTGTTCTACCGTTGCCGTCACAATTGGGGAGCGCATCGAGCCACCTTTTTTGTGTTGGCCCGTACCGCTGCAGGCCAGTGGTTTGAGGCCGAGGTGAAGGTTTTGGCCTTGACCAAGGCAGTGCCCCAGGCCCGGCGTCAGCTGACGCCCTCAGAAGCCCATGCATGGCTTGCAGCAATCCCCCAGGCAGCAGCCGAGGTGCAGAAGCACTTTGGCGCATCAAAAGTAGCAGCATGAGAGAAGAAACTAACCCCGTACAGCTGATAACAGAAGAAGAGTTTGTAGAGCTGTTGGACAGCCACGGCTTGCGTAGCGAGAAGGTCAAAGAGGCCTGCAGGCTGGTGTTTGTGAAAGGGGAGTCTCGTAGAGCTGCCGCCCTCGCTTGTGGGGTTGACTATGCAACGCTGCACCGTTCTGTGCGCCGCCTGCAGGGCTTGTGCCCTACCTGCGGCCAGCCTTTGCCTCAAGGGCAAGAGGAACACGAATAGCCGTTAAGGTTCTGGCCAGGTCTGCGCCTGGCACTCGGAAACTTTTACATATAAGGCGCTATGTTTATGTCATTATTCAGGGATGTAAAGCGCAAAGCCCAGCAATTGCCTGCGCGCCTTGAGGCACTGGACAAGGAACTCAAGGCCATAGCCAAGAGGCTGCAGAAGCTGGAAAAGATGGGGTTAGAGAGGGGCAAGGCCCACTGGCGCAAAGAGCGCGAAAAGGTCTATTTGTATCTGATCTACCCCATGGACAAAGGGGCGAGAACAAGGGTCTATGTGGGCAGCGACCCCAAGAAGGTGAAGCAGGCTCAAGACGCCATTGCGCGGGCTTATGAGTTTGACGAGCTGGCCGAACGGCAGACCCTTTTGCAACAGTGCTTTGCAAGGGGCACGGCAGCGATTGACGAGGCAGCGCGGTACTTAGATAAATGGTGACAATCAGCGACCGCCAGGCGCTAATTTGTCACCACTGGAGCAAAGACATGGAAGCACAAAAGAAGGTTCAAGGACAGGCAGCGAGCGACGAGCGCACCGCGCTTGAAACGAAGCGCAGCAAGAAACTCGATGACCAGCTGGACTGGCTCAGGGATCGCGCCCAAGGCAAGACCGTGGCCGTGTCTAAGCCCGAGCAGCTGCAACTTGAATTTGCTCTTCCCTGGCTCCCAGAGGTGCTGCGTGCCTCTCCGAATGAAATGTGCCGCATGGCACTTTTTACGGCCCAGCGTGGCCCGCGAAGGCAATATCTTGACGAGGCGGTTTTCATCGCGGGCGAGGGTGAAGCCACATATACCGGCACTGAATTACGCGCTGAAAATGATGAATTAGTTTGGCTCCAGTGCCTATTTCTTGCTGGGGGTCAAAATCTAACTAAAGATAACTGGATTACCTTTACACCTTCGCAAATGTGTCAGGCGATTGGCTGGACACCGAGCGGGCCAAATTACAAGCTGCTTAGAGAATGCTTGCTAAGATTGAAGGCCACCGCATTAGTCTTGCAAACAAGAAATGTTAATGACGGTAGCGCACTAAGCCTTATCGGTGATTTTAAATGGAAAACCCCAGAGGGTAGACCAGACAAGATTTATGCCGTTGAAATACCGCCAAAAATAGCGCAGTGGTTCGGTGCAAACAATTTCACTCGGTTAAATTGGCATACTTATCGGAAATTAAGCCCGATTGCCCGACGATTATATGATTGGGGCGCGAGTCATAAAAACCCGTTCGCAATTAGGATAGAAACGGTCTATAAACTTTGTGGATCAAAAGCAGCCAGTATTGAAAATTTCAGAAAAATACTATTGAGGGCAATTAAAGAACTGAATGAGACTGGAGTTTTTAAAAAGGTTTGGCTAGACAAGCGTGGATTGCTCCACATCGAGCGCCACGACGACCCAAGTAATCACGGACAACTAGGAGAAGATCGACCATGAAAAAAACCGCCATTGCCATAGCCCTTGCAGCACTTCTGAGTGCTTGCGCAACTGGCCCCAAAGACCCGCCCGTGTCGTCGCTGCGCTTCGACTATGTGACCAGCGGGGGGCGCGAGCTGGGCCTTGTCCGGGCTTTTGATGATGGCGCGCATACCGCGTTGCAATTCAATGTTGACCTGCCGCGTGAGCTGCAGGTTTTTGACGCTAAGGGCCAGCCCCTGGCATATCAGCAAGTTGGTCAAACAGCCGTTTTGCCGGGCTTGTATAGCCCGCTGCGGGTACAGATCGGGCAACGAGCTGCGACCGTGGAGGCCACCAAGGAGCTGCAGCCGAGCGGTGCAGGGGAACCATTACAACAAGACCAAGCAGGCCATGTCCATGCACCCACGGCCCCAGCCGACCAGGCAGCAGAAATAGCCCGCCTGCGCGCCGAGCTGCAGCAGGCCAATGCGACGATTGCCAAGCTGCGCGGAGCTGGCCATGTCAAAAGCCCCAGCAAGCCCAGCCAGGAGCCCGCCAAGCAGCTGCAGCACGAAGCGCAGGGCGAGGCCCAGCTTTTTGCGTTTGCCTTCAACAGCGCCGACTTTAGCGGCCATGAAGAAGAAGCCGCAGCCCTTGTGCCTGCGGCCAAAGTCGCAAAGACCATCACCGTGCATGGCTATACCGACTCGCCAGTGATCGACGTGGCAAACCGGCGCATTGCCCTGGCCCGTGCAATGGCAGCCCGCAAGTTTCTTATGGAGCATGGAATTGCTGCCGAGAAAATCAAAGTTCGATTTTCCTCTGCCGGTAATTTTGTGGCAGATAACACCACCGATTCAGGGCGTGCTCAAAATCGCCGCGTAGAAATTCGGATGGCCTACTAATCCGCTATTTACCATTAACTAAAAAGGAGAGTAATTCACATGAAGGCTACGAAAATCACGCTCATGGCTGCAGCCGCCCTTGCTTTGTCTGCTTGCGTGCAGCTGCCGACCCTGCCCACACTGCCCGGAGCCCAGCCCGTGGCCTCTTCTGGCGTGATGGGGCCACCTGGCGGTTATCAGCAGCCTTGGACTGCTGTACCCCCGTCCCCCGACGCTTGCAACTCGCAGGCCTTCATGGAAGGCTACAAGGCCGAGTATTACCTTACGTGGAATCGCTTGATCGGCCCGAAGCAAGGCATGTTTGAAATGCAGGCCAAGCAACGCCCCGCCGATCCTGCAGTGGCTTGGAATGCATCGCTCTACAAGGGCAAGCTCTTCAACCTGCAGGGCTACGACAACGGCCAGAGCCGCTACGGGATGCAAAACATCACTTCTACGGACTACCTCAAGCGCTGCGCGGCCACCAGCTACCAGAAGGGCCAGAACGCAGGGGGCGCGGCTGCCCTGCAGGGCTTCCGCGAGCTGGAAGCCAAAGAGCGCCGCTAAGGCTGCATGGCATGGTGACAAACTAGAGTTGGCCAGGTTGGGGTTTGTCACCAAAAAAAGAACCGCCACAGCCGAAAAGGTGACACCATATGCCTATTAGCACTGACCAAGCGTTAGCAGGAATTGAGAAATTTATCGAGGATTATCCAGGCGCAGAAAAACTGCAGTTTTATGTTGTAAACAAATTTGAGGACTTATATGGAACAGAAAAAGCCCAATACATCCCCGACAAAACCAAAGGCGCGTATCATCCTGCACGGGGATTTGTCGCACTTGCCTGTGCCAACATTCATAACGACGGAGACCTGCGGGAAACTCTCCAACATGAAGTCATCGGACACTATGGAAGCCTCACCTTTGAAAAAGGACAAAAAAAGGCATTAATGACCGCTATCAGGGGTTCCAGGCAATCAGCCGATATGGTTGATGATTGGGAATATATTGATCGGGTTTATAAAGGCTCTCCCGAATCAATAAAATGCGAAGAAATGTTTTGTCTGCAAGCGGAGCGGATTGTAGGCAAACCATTGCATGACCTTAAAGGCGTCAATCAGACCTTTGGCGAGGTTGTGATGGGGGGCCGTCCCATGAACCAGGCAGACTTACAGACGCTGGTGCATGGTGTTGCTGATGGCCTGGCGCGAGGCACCAGGGAACAGCAGATTTTCCCCGAACGCGATAGCGACCAATACCGCTTGCATGATGCGCTAGAGCCCGCCCGTGACGAGGCCAAGGAGCTGCTAGGCCCAGCTGCCAAGGCTCACCCCGCACAGCACGCAGAAGGCAGCTACAAGGGGCCGCTTGTGGGCCACACGACCACCCATGTGCTGCAGCAGGTTTCAGCCACGCAGACAGTGGCCCACGACAAGGCCGCATTCCCTCAAACTCCGGTGATCGACGGCAGTAAGCCCGTACAGGTCAAGTACGAGCAGGGCAAGGCCCAGGTACTCCCGCCCCGCGCGCCTGCGCGGGAAAAAGAAACAGGGAGGGGGCGATAGTGCATTCCGTTGAAAGAGAGCGGCTTAATCGGAAGCGACTTAAACGCAAGTTAATTGCTGATGGGGCGGCGCTATTATTCGGCCTGGCGATGTTGGCCGGAGTTTACTTATTCTTCGGTAGCGAGTGGGGGCGTAATATATTCTCAGAATGGTTTATAGGCCTTTTCAAGACCGGGAAATAGATATGAAAAAAGGCCTGAATCTCAGGCCTTTTTCTATAGATCAAGACTTAATTGCAAAATCGTCCCGGTTCTTGTCTTTGATCCAAGCTGGGGGTTTGCCCCGGCCCGTCCATGTCGCGCCCGTGGCGGGGTCACGAAATTTAGGTTCAACTTTTTCACGCTTATCAGCGGCGCGGGAAGGTGCAATGTCTGAAATGGAAAGATCAAAATCTTTCATGAGTGCGCGAATCTTTGCCACAGCATCACCAACCTCTGCTTTTCGGGCATCGCTGATTTGCTTTTCGAGTAGTGCCCGCTGTTCCAGAAGTTCTTTGTAAGTTGCCATGATTCATTTAAAAAAGGAGTTGATGACGAAAGTATATTAGCGTATAAATTGGGTTTGTGGTGTTGTTTTTATAGCCAACTTGGAAAAATATACTGATGAGAAATCAAGTAAACCAGATTAGAAATATCGGTGAAGCTGGTGTTATCGCCAAACCGGAAGGCAGCGTAAAAATAAGTGTGCTGAATAATTCAAGGCAAATTGATGTTGTTGTCGCTGGAGCCGGGAAAGATGGTAAGCCTGGCTGGATGACAATGAAGGTGTTGCCTGAATCCGGTTTGCCAAAAGGCATTAATTATTTAGACGAGGCAATAAATCCGGCAAAAAACATGAGGACTCAGAAATACGGGGGGCAAGTCCTGCATGTTGACCAGGCGCATGTTTACCAATTTGGGCCAAAAGGGATTGTGAAGCACGACAAGAATATATTTTCTGTGGGCCTGCAAGGTAAAGAGCCGATAGTAGGTAAGTGCTACGAAGTCAACTATGTGGGCGGGCAAGGCAAGCTCAAGGGAGAGCTGACCATCGAGCAGGGCCGCAAGATGACCGACAGCAGGGGGCTATCCCGCTAGGGCTCTTTAGGGTTGCCATAGTGAGCCTAGCTCATATACATTGCAGATTCATTCAAAGAGCCATTCCGGGGAGCATGGCTCTTTTGTCTATACCCTATTTGACCATCACAAGGAACACAGATGGCGCTCTTCTATGGTTTGGTTTCAGGGCTTGTTGCCATTGGCGTTGTATGGCTGATTCGCAAGATGCTGCGGCAGAGCTATATCGACAGCCTCAAAGACATGCTGGTGTTGGTGGGCATGGCTTCTGGCGCGGCATGGTTGATAGGGCGAGGGTTTGAGACTTCGGAACTCATCGCCTCTTTTCGGTCAATCCCGTGGGGCCTGGTTTGGGTAGTCGATTCCGTTCTGCTGGCGGGTCTGCTTTGCGTTATCTACAGCCGCAAGGGCAAAGATGCCTGAAAAGCTCATGGGGCGATGGGGGCCATACGACCCCAAAACACCAGAAGATAAGAAAAAGGCCCAAGGACAGGCTCAGAAGCGCCGAGAGAGCCAGGCCGCGCGGCAGGCCTGGCTAGACAAGCACAAGAGCTGCGCGAACGGCTGCGGCAAGCCTGTGGCCTTCTATGAGGACTCGCCATCATTGGCGCTCAAGCATGGCGGCTGCTGTTCGCGCGAATGTGAAGAGGCTTGGACAGCCAGCCACCACCAGCCCGCCGCCCCCAAGGGGGCGAAAAAAGGAACCATGGCCAAGCCCCTGCAGCCTCTCCAGAAGGTTGCCCGTGTTTATCTGCGCGTCAGCACAGAAGCCCAGGATTTAGAGCGACAAGAGGCCATCGTCCTGCAGGCACGGGCCAGCGGGTACTACGTGGCCGGGGTGTACCGCGAGAAGGCATCAGGAGCCCGCGCAGACAGGCCCGAGCTGCTGCGCATGATTGCCGACCTGCAGGCCGGTGAAGTCGTCATAGCCGAGCGCATCGACCGTATCAGCCGCTTGCCGCTGGCAGACGCTGAAAAGCTGGTTCATACCATTCAGGCCAAGGGCGCACGCCTGGCCGTGCCTGGCGTGCTGGACTTGTCCGAGCTGGCGACAGAAGCCCAGGGGACGGCCAAAATCGTTCTGGAGGCCTTGCAAGGGATGTTGCTGCGCATGGCGCTGCAGATCGCGCGGGAAGAGTACGAGACACGCCGAGAGCGGCAGGCCCAGGGGATCGAGCTGGCCAAGAGTGCAGGCCGCTACAAAGGCCGCCAGCCCAACCAGGCACAACATGCGCGGATTGTTGCCCTGCGCCTGGCTGGCTACAGCATCCAGAAGACCGCAGACATGACGGAGAGCAGCACAGCTCAGGTCAAGCGGGTATGGGCCGAGCACAAGAAGAAGACCGAGTAGCGAAAAATGGTGACAGAAGCACTCGCCGGCCGCGCGAATTTGTCACCATGCCCCATTGTTGTAATGGTTCCATTTTTTCGCAAAGCGCCTGCTTGACCGCAATGTCGTTTTCAGAAGACGGCTGCACTGAACGTCAGAAGCCGACTGCACTATAGCAGCGGAGGGGTTGGATCCATCAGGCAACGACGGGCTGCTGCCGGCCAAAAGCGGTCTCTGGTCCCCCGTGTCCGGTCTTGACGACGAGGCACCGTAGTAGTTTAGAACCGGAGGGTTTCGCCATCCTCGGGAATCAGCACCCGTTGCTCAATTTTATGGTCTTGCACAAACTCACGCAGGGCCTTGCGGGTGAGTGACATGTGGTTCACCGCATCCATGTGCACGGCCACGATGGCCGCATGGGGCGCTGCCTTGGTGGCCTGGAGTGTGTCCTGCTTGCCCATGATGATGGGATGCTCCTCAAAGCCACTCACGAGCGCGCTCCCTGTGTTGAGGATCACCACGTCGGGCTTGTGCAGCTTCAGTGCCTGATCCACTTCCGGACGCCACACCGTGTCCCCCGCCACGTAGACCGTCTTTGCCTGCGGCGCCGCAAACACGACCCCCATGACCGGGCCCATGAACGCCGCACGCGCGGGGTCGGCAAACCACAAATCCGTGCCGTGCTGACCGCCGGTCCTGCTCAGCTTCACACCCTTGAAGGTGGTGGAGCCGGTGAGCACGCGGACGTCCTGGAAGCCTTGGCTGCGAATGAGCTTGGCATCCGCTTCGTTCTGCGTGAAGACCGGCAGGCTCTTGGGGATCGCCTTTTGAGCGGCCTCATCCCAATGGTCTGTATGGGTGTGGGTCACGACCACTGCTTCCACGCTGTCCAGCACATCCTTCACTGAAAAGGGCAGCGCGACCAAGGGGTTTCTCAGTTCGCTGCGGTAAGTGCCCGGGAAGCCGGGGAACGCCCCTTGGTCCGACAGCATCGGGTCGACCAGGAAGGTCGTGCCAGCAAAGTCGATCTTCACCGTGGCGTTACGGATCTGCTGCACTTTGACCGAGGTGCCGGTGACGGTTGCCGGTGCAGACCAGGCGGTTGCCGCAAAGGCGCCCAGCGACAGCGAGACCAGCAGGGGAGTGAAAGCTTTCATCGAGAACATGGGGGACACCCGCGTTGAGTTGAAGAGGCCTCCATGGTCGTGTCTCTCGCCCCTTTGTAGAATTGACCCAAGCGTCAATATTCGAAAGAATTGGGCCACTTCACCCAGGAGCTTCATGTCAAAGCGACTTCCCCTCGTGGCCCTCGTGAGCTACCCGCACTTCAGCCCGTTTCACTTTGGCGTGCCGTTCTTGATCTTCAGTGCGCAGTTGCCCGAGCAGGCGCTGTTCGATCTGAAGATCGTCACGCCAGGCGGCACCGCGCTGGCGGCCGAGCGGGCCTTGTTCGTCCAACCCGATGGCGGGCTGGAGTTGCTGGCCAAGGCTGACATCGTCGTGATCCCCGGTTGGCATGATCTGGCCGAGCGTCCTGAGCCCGAGCTGATAGCCGCCTTGCGCCAGGCCCGCCAGCGGGGTGCCCATGTGGTGGGGCTGTGCTACGGCGCGTATGTCCTCGCCTATGCGGGCTTGCTGGATGGCAAACGCGCATCCACACACTGGATGGCGGAGCAGGATTTCAAGCTGCGCTTTCCGCAAGTGCAACTGGACATGAATGCGCTGTATGTCGATGACGATGGCCTGATCACATCGGCGGGAACAGGGGCGGGCCTGGACTGCTGCCTCTACATCGTGCGCAAGTTCTACGGCCAGAAAACGGCCAACAAAGTCGCCCGGATGATGGTGGTGCCGCCTCACCGCGAAGGAGGACAGGCTCAGTTCATTGAACAGCCGCTTGCCCCTTCCACGCAAGATGCCAGGATCAATCAGTTGCTGGACCATTTGCGCCAGCACCTGAACCAGGTCCACTCGGTCGATGCGCTGGCCCAACGCGCCGCCATGAGCCGGCGCACGTTCACGCGCCACTTCAGCAAGGCGACCGGCATGTCGTTGGGAGACTGGCTCATCAACGAACGCCTGCAGCGGACCCGAGAGCTGCTGGAAAGCACCACCTTGCCGGTGGAAGCCATCTCTGACCTGGTCGGATTTCAGAACCCGACCTCGCTGCGTCAGCACTTCAAGCGCAGAAACCAGGTCAGTCCCAGTGAATGGCGAAGAACCTTTGGGCGCGCGTGAGCTTTGTCTGCTCCGGGCGGGACAGCGTCATCCAGCTACCTGCGCCACTGACTCAGCCTTGTCCAGCCGGCCGCGCCGCACGAACAGACTGACCAGCCGTTGACGGATCGCCACCTGGAGTTCCGCCAGTTGTTCCGGCGTGATGCGAATTTCACCCGCTCGACGAGCGCAACACCGGCGCCGCCTACGCCAAGAACCGGCGAATCGAACTCAAACTCACGAACCGCTGAGCGCCGCGTCACCGCGCTGCTGCGCCAGCCAGTCGCGCGGGGCGCAGCCCATGCGCACGCGGAAGGCGCGCGCCAGAGCGTTCGGGCTGCCGTAGCCGACGCGGTCGGCCACCACCGCCACCGGCCGCCCCTGCTTGAGCAGGGTGCAACTGACGTTCATCCGCCAGTCGGCCAGATAGTCGCCCGGCGTGACGCCCACCGCGTCCTTGAACGCGGCGGCGAAGCGCGCGCGTGACATGCCCGCCTTCGCCGCCAGCGCCTCGAGCGACCACGCGGTCTGCGGCGCATCGTGCATGGCGGTTATGGCGCGCGCGAGTTTCGGGTCGGCCAGGCCCGCCAGCAGTCCGGTGGCGCCAAGCCGCCCATCCATCAGATAACGCAGCAACTGGATCAGTAGCAACTCGCACAAGCGGTCGATGGCGGCCTGCCGACCGCACTGGTCGCGCTCGGCTTCGGCAAACAGCAACTCTAGCGTCGGCCCGAGGCCGGGCAAGTCCGCCAACGGAATCAGCAGCATCGACGGCAAGGCCATGGCCAACGGATTGCCCGTCGAAGCGCCCAGATCGACCTCCGCACACAACAGCTCAGCGGTATCGCCGGGGGCGGCGACAAAACGATGCGACGCCACGCGCGGATAAAACAGCAGGCTCGGCTCGGTAACCAGCAGATCTTCATGCACGGGCGAACGCGCCGTAATCGGGCCGCGCCGCACCAGATGGATATAGCCATGCGGCGCCGCGTAATGATGCTGCTCACAGAAGGCGCCGCTGTGAAAAACGCGCGCCGAAAGCGAGTAGTGCCGGAGCAAGCCGGCCAGTCGATCCGCCATTCCACTCTCCATATAAGACGATAGGTTACGTATTTGATACTTTACGTGCCATATCGTACCAAACAAAGGGCGATCATGCCCACGTGCTCTTGCACCTCACCCACTACGGAGATAGACATGACCCAAATCGCCCCCCTGACCATCGACACCGCTGACGCCGCTACCGCTGCCACACTCAAGGCCGTCAAAGCCAAGCTTGGCATGGTGCCGAACCTGTTCGCCACGCTGGCCCACGCGCCGGCGGCGCTCAATGGCTACCTCGGCTTGTCCGAAACGCTGGGCACCGGCCGCCTGAATGCCTCCCAGCGCGAGATCGTTGCGCTCGCTGCCGCTCAAGCCAATCGCTGCCAGTATTGCCTGAGCGCACACACCCTGATCGGCAAAGGTGCCGGACTGTCGGCAGAGGCCATCGCCGCGGCCCGCACCGGCCAGGCGGCCAACGCACTTGACGATGCAATCGCCGGCTTTGCCCGCGCGCTGGTCGAGCAACGCGGCGTGGTGTCGGCCGACGCCATGGCCAACTACCGCCGCGCGGGGCTCGACGACGGCCTGATACTGGAAGTGATCGCCAACGTCGCGCTGAACACGCTCACCAACTACACCAACCACATCGCCGACCCCACGGTGGATTTCCCCGTGGTCGCCGTCTGATCTCCATAGGCATATAAGGAGAACACGATGAAAATCGCACTCACCGGCGCTCTGCTCGCCAGCGCCCTCGTCCTGCCACTGGCCGTCACGGCCGGCGACTAAAGGCCTCGGCCGAGCACTACCGCAAGACCGGCAAGTTCTTGGACGGCGCCACGCTGGTGAAAGAGATCCGCAAGCTCGAAACCAGCGCCATGACCACTGGCAACCCTGTGGTCTGGGGTTCCGATGCGGCCGTGTGGTTCGTGATGGTCAAGGACGCCAAAGGCCGTTTCGCCAGCAACCCCTTGTGGGGCGGCGGCTGGAGGCACGGCGTAGCTGGCGCAGTACAGGTCGACCAGCACGCGCCCGAGCCGGATCAGGTCGCGCAGGTCCGGCGTGTTCTCCAGCCGCGAGACGGTGGGCTGGCTCATCAGGTCCGCGCCGCTCTCGGGCAGGCGCCCGCAGGCGAGCTTGAAGGCGGGGTCGGCGCGCAGGTGGTCGAGGTCGTCCGCGTCCTCATACCCGCAGGCGATGGCCAGGATGCGCGCCAGGAGGATCTCGGGCAGCGGGTGCACGATCCGGCTCGGATCGCGCCGGTCCGGGATCACCGCGGCGAGCTTGTCGGCAATCCGCATCCGCCGGGCCGCCTGAGCCAGCAGCAGGACGCCGCCGTCCGAGGTCAGGCGCCCGCCGTCGAAGGCGGCTGTGAGCTTCTTGGCTCTCACGGATGGAAACGCGAACGGAAGTGCGTCAAGATCGGACATGGCGGGCGTGGCGGGCTCGATGGGGTGAAGAAGGTTGGTGTGAGCACCCAATCCCTAAGCCAGATCAATGCTTTACGCTACGCTCGCCAGCTTCGATCCACCGCCCTCATGAATAAGACGGGCTAATTTCGTTCACGATGATCATCACCTTCCTTGACTGCACTGCACTGTGCAATGTATGCTTTGGAGACTGCACGGTGCAGTGCAAACGAGGAGATAGGGTATGTCAGTCGTAAATTCCAGCGTCGCTTTGCCTGCTGAGGTCTCAAAGGACCGTTTCGCCAGGGGATCTGCTACATTCGCCGCAGTCACCGGCATTCCCACGGAGGCATACCTTGATGGATTCAAGGATAGCTCGCCTGATTTTGGTCGCTATGTGATTGAGTGGGTCTTCGGCGATGTATACAGCCGCACCGATTTGGATTTGAAAACCCGGGAACTCGTTATCATCGCAGCCGGCGCGGCGTTGGGCGCAACGGGAATTGATGTCATCAAATTTCATGTCCCCACTGCGGTACGCGCGGGTGCAACCCGAGACCAGATTTTCGGCGTTCTTACCCAGGTAGCGATTGTTGCAGGTGTTCCCACAGCAATCGCCGCAATTTCGGCGGCGGCACAAGTCTTGGAGCCACACTCTCAGGTCGCTGATCCTCTCTTATTCACCGGGCTGCTGCGTGATGGCTTAATCCGGGACGGGGTGGCAGGCTGAGGCGGCCAGCGGGCTCTGTTGCAAAGATTGGCGGCAGTCAGAGGTAGGCTGTCGCTCTGCGCCGATCAGGCGGCTGCTGCGAAATGGTGGTTGAGCATGCCCATGGCCTCCGTCAGCGCCGAGGGCCCAATGCCAAAAGCTCTCTCCACAAGGCGCACCTCGCCCCTGATGCCGGGCTGCAGGCACCAGGGGCGAGCCTGTCCTTTGCGCAGGGCTCGCATGACTTCGAATCCCTTGATCGTGGCATAGGCCGTGGGGATCGATTTGAAACCGCGCACCGGCTTGATCAGTATCTTGAGCTTTCCGTGATCGGCCTCGATCACGTTATTGAGATACTTCACCTGCCGGTGGGCCGTCTCCCGGTCCAGCTTTCCTTCGCGCTTCAATTCGGTGATCGCTGCACCATAGCTCGGCGCTTTGTCGGTATTGAGCGTGGCAGGCTTTTCCCAGTGCTTCAGGCCTCGCAGGGCCTTGCCCAGGAACCGCTTCGCTGCCTTGGCGCTGCGGGTCGGCGACAGGTAGAAATCGATCGTGTCGCCCCGCTTGTCGACTGCCCGGTACAGGTAGGTCCACTTGCCCCGCACCTTGACGTAGGTTTCATCCAGGCGCCAGCTCGGATCAAAGCCACGCCGCCAGAACCAGCGCAGCCGCTTCTCCATCTCCGGGGCGTAGCACTGGACCCAGCGATAGATCGTCGTATGGTCGACCGAAATGCCGCGTTCCGCCAGCATTTCCTCAAGGTCGCGATAGCTGATCGGATAGCGACAATACCAGCGCACCGCCCACAGGATCACATCACCCTGGAAATGGCGCCACTTGAAATCCGTCATCGTTCCGTCCGTCCAATCTCCGCCAAGCATGCTCAAGCTTCACGATTTTTGCAACAGAGCCGGAAATCGACCAAAAACGCGGTGGGGCGGGTAACGACGGCCGGGACGCCAACGCGCTCCACGGCCTCGGCCCAGCGCGCGGCCGGCGGCTGGAGCAGGCCGTTGTGCACGGAGCCGTGATAGGTGCCTACCGCCAACGCGAGCCAGCGCTCCAGCTCGCGCAGCGTCAGGGTGGCCATCTTCTCGGAATCGTACTCGCCGCGCTGGCCGGGATTGGAGAAGGTCGTCCCCGGTAATTCGTCGTGGATCATCTGCATCGCCGTGCCGATGATCCGTTCCACGATGCCGCCGTAGTGCGGCTGGCCTGGTGGGCGATAGTCCAGCCGGATGCCATGCTGTTCGCAGCCACGGCGCAGCGCTTCGCTTTTGAACTCGGCCGCGTTGTCCAGATAGAGCAGCCTGGGCTTGCCGCTCATCGGCCAGTCCATTTCCACATTCAGCCCTTCCAGCCAGGGCCGCTTGTCGCAGGCGGCATGCGCGAGGCATAGGCCGACCGAGACGGCGGACGGCGCTTCCAGCGTGACCACCATGCCGAGTACGCAGCGCGTGAACACGTCGATGGCGAGGGTCAAATATGGGCGGCCAATCGGTTGCCGGTCGCGCTCGTCGACCACGATCAGGTCGATGACGGTGTGGTCGATCTGCACCTGTTCCAGCGGCATGGTGACTTCTGGCGGAATGCCACCCGCGCCTTGCAAGGGACGGGCAGCGTCCTGCCCGCCCCGGCTGCGGGCTATTTTCGCCGGGTGTAGTCCGGCAATCCGCTGGGCCACGGTGTTGCGCGCCGGCACCGGCAGCTTCTGGGTTTTGCACGCCTGCGCGACTTCGCGGTGGAACGCCGCCAGGCTGCGTTTCTGCTTGGTCAGGAAGCGCTTTTGCAGCAGCTCGCGGATGATGCGCTCGACCGGTTCCGGCAAGCGCCCCTTGCCTTTGCCGCCGCCGGATCGGCCGGGCGTCAGGTCTGTTACCAGGCCAGTACCCTGCCGGGCGCGACGGATCAGGACATATACCTGTCGCCGGGACAGGCCCAGCGCTTGGGCTGCCTCATCGGCGGCTTCATGCCCGACCACCTCAAGCGCTGCCAGTGGCCCGATGATTTCCGTCCGGTGCCGGGCTTGCGCCCATGCCTCGTCGGGCAGGGTGGCCACGCCTTGCGCGGCAATCGGTGGAGTGTCTGATGTCATGCCCAAACCTCGCTTTGGTGCACACGAGTATTGAGCATAGTCGAGATTGGTGCAGACGACTCCTGATATTGGGCTGTCAGGAGCCGTATGCACACCAGGCGTTACATCCAGTCAGATGGTGCGGTCGTCTTCTGAAAACGACACGCAAGGCGCTTTTTCATTTTCTATGGCATTGGAGGTGCGGCATCAGGCCTGCCGGTGCGCTACGCCCCGCCCTGGAGCCTAAGACCGCTTGCAATGGCCCGAGTTGCCCACAAAAGGGTTGCTAACTAGCCCAGGTTATCCCCAAAGTGGGGTTGCATTGTGTGGGCTCCTTGTGGGCTCCTTTGTTGTAACGGTTCTGTTCTGTGGATAAGCACCCCTCTGGAGCCGTTCTCGGCTTGTTGTAACGGTTCCAGATGGGAGGGGGATTGTTGTAATGGTTCCGGCCTTTTGTTGTAACGGTTCCGGCACCTTGTTGTAACGGTTCCGGCCCGTTGTTGTAATGGTTCCGGCCTTTTGTTGTAACGGTTCCGGCCCGTTGTTGTAGCAGTTCTGAGAAGAACGCCAAAAATCCACGTAAGCCGTTGATAGAAAACGGGAAAAAAATGCGCTGCAGAGGGCGCTAACCGTTTTTTAACCAGGGTTTTAACCGGTATTTTTAATAATTTAGATAACCGGTTTTTTAACCCCGCAAAAGCTGCCTATTTTTTCAGCACCGCGCCCCCCGCGCGCCCCGCAGCAAAAAGTGCGGCCTCTGGCCGCGTCCTTGAGGCCTGCGCAGCCCTTCGGGCCGCTTGTCCTGACGTATCAATCAAGTCCCCCAGAGGGGACGAACAAAACCCCCTGAACAGCCCATTACAAGCCCCCCAAAGGGGGGCGACCGGCCCCCTCGCCGCTTTCCGTCGCCATCGGCTTAGGCCGATGGCTAGGAGCGTCGGACAGTCAAACCGCCCCCGCCCCCTTGGGGCGTGGAAAAAAGCGGCCTGCAGCCGCTAAAACGGCCCTCTGCGCGCATTTCCCGGCTCGTTGATGGGGTGGCCAACCCCTCGCCCTCGCTCGCCGTGACGGCAGGGCCGACGCAACCGTGCGCAAGCCAAGCTGGCAAACCATTGAACAAACTTTCTTTCTTTCTTTGTTTCTTACTTACTTTCTTTGTTTCTTTCTTTCTTTCTTGTGCTATAATCAATCCACACACCAAGGAGGTTTCACCATGCGCCCCGTTGAATTCACAGATGAGCAGGTAATCGAAGCAGGCCGCACCCTGCAGGCCCAGGGCCGCAACATCACCGGCTTTGCCCTGCGCAAGCTGGTTGGCGGCGGCGATCCAACGCGCCTCAAGCAGCGCTGGGACGCGCACCAGGCCTCGACCGCTGCCGGGGAGCCTGAAACCGTTGTAGAGCTGCCTATCGAGGTGGCTAACGTGGTGGACGGGCTGGCGGTCGAACTGGCCGGGCGCTTGAAGAGCTTGGCCGTGGAGGTCAACGACAAGGCGGTAAAGGCTGCAGAGCGCCGGGTTTCTGAGGTAGTAAAGGCTGCGGGCGAGCAAGCCAGCCAGGCCGAGCGCGAACTTTCAGACGCGGCGACAGCAGTAGACGAACTGGAAACTCATGTGGCAGAGCTGCAGGAGCAGGCCCAGGCCAAAGACAGCGCCTATGAAGCCTTGCGCCAATCAAGCCAGCAGCAAGCCGTGGAGCTGGCCGAGCTGCGGGAGCGTCTGAAAAACGAGCAGGAGAAGGCGCAGGAGCTGCGCACAGAGCTGGGACAGGTCAAGGAGCGAGCAGAAAGCAACCAGCAGCGGGCAGATAGCTTGTTGCAACGGTTCCAGGGTGCAGAGGCGCGCATCGAGCAGCTGCAGGCAGAAGAGGCAAAGGCGCGCGAACAGATCGACCAGGCAAGCCAGCAGCTGGCCGAGGCCAAGGGCGCATTGTTGGCAGAAGTTGCCATAACAAAGCAGGCCCGCGCAGAGCTGCAGGAAGCCCAGGCGCGTGCAGAAGCTGACCGAGAAGCCCGGAGCCAGGCAGAGCAAGAAGCCGCACGCCTGCGGGGCGCTCTTGAGGCTAGGGATGGTCATGTCGCAGAGCTGCTGCAGCGCTTTACTCTGCAACCAGCTCAGGAGCCAGTGACAGCACCTGTTGAAACGACCCAGCCGAAGGCCACGCCAGCTGCCAAAAGGACGACAGCACCTAAGAAAAAAGCCAGCGGCCAAAGCTGATTTTTCCCCGCCCTGGCGGGGGCGGTCATGGTGACAGATCCGCGCCTGGCCAGCTGCTTTCTGTCACCAACGAAAAAGCCCCTCGAAAGGGGCGTGGGGGTGGAATTGAGCTTGTGAAGCTAGAGCTTTGCAAAGCCCTCAAGGATTGCACTGTTGAGCATGGTATTCACAGAGACATTGCGATCTTGTCCGATCTTGAGCACCTTTTCGTAGAGGCTCACGGGAAGCCTCACGGATGTGTAAACGGTAGGGCGCTCTCTCAGCGGGACAGATTCTGCCGCTCTGCCTTTGGGAATCTTATGTAGCTGTATTTGGTGCAGGTTGAGGGTACTAAGGATGTTCACCAACTGATCGGATAAGTCCCCCCGGTAATGGTATGAGTTGCGTAGCAGCTCATTGGCTACGCCAGTCAACCGGATCGGGTAGGTCTTTGTCTCACTCAGCGGTGTATCGGTGTCGCCCATACATCGTTAACCTGACATAAAGATTTCATTATATAAAAATAGTTGACTTCATGGTGACAAATTTTCACGTCGATGCGCAATTTTGTCACCACGTTTGATGGTGACAAAACCGCGCGATCGAGGAACCTACTTGTCACCATGCCGCCTGAGCTTATCGAGCGTTGCCGAAGGCATACGGACGAGAGAAAAGCAGGTCTTTGTCAACGCGCACATTGAACTGATAGCCGGGGCGAATCTCGATTGTTGGCTGTACCCGAAGGTTCTTGCGTGCAATCTCAATGCCCAACTGGCTCATTTGTTGCGCCACGGCAGCCCCTGCAGTTTGTGACGCTGTGGGTTGCTGGTAGCCGTTGGTGCCGTTGTTGCGTTCGTTCTGCGAAATCTGGAATGCTGCCGAGAACAAAGAAGTCATCAAACCAAAGCCGATGATCCGGCCATAGTGGTTGTTGATCTTGTCGCGGAACCCTGCATAGCCCGACGCATCAGAGCCGCCCATGCCCTCAAGGTCAACGCTGGAGCCATCCGGGAAGATGATCCGCCGCCAGGACACCAGTAAGCCGTTCTGGCCGTAGGCTACTTGGGAGTCATAAGCACCCATCAGCTGCGCACCTTGGGGAATCAGCAGGAAGTTACCCGTTGCCGTGTCGTACACGTTCTGAGTGACCCTCGCTGTGATCTTGCCGGGCAAGTCTGAGTTAATGCCGTGTTCCATCGTGGCCGGGATGATCCAGCCCGCCTTGACCTCATACGGTGAAATCTGGCCCTTGCGCGTGCTGTTCACATGGTTGCGATCAGGTACGGCTTCCATGTCGCGCACAAACTGCTGTTTTTGCGCCTGCATGTTCTGATCCTCTTCACGCTGGCCGCCGAAGGAAGGAGCACCAGCAGGCATAGGAGCCCGCCCAGCTGCTGCACCGCCCTGCCCTGCCATGGCTTGCAGGGTCTGCAGGGCAGTACCTGGCTGAATGCCGGTAGCGGCTGCAGGATTGAAGCCGCCAAGGCCTGTGCCGCTGCCCCCGGCCTGCGCAGGGGTTCCAGCTTCCATTGCCTTTTTGAGATTGTTTTCCCTCTCTTCACGGAGCCTGCGCACCCGTTCCTCTTCGGGGTCGATGCCGCCCTGTGCGGGCATCGTCGGGTTCGCGGTATTGCCTGGCCGTGGAGGCAACCGCCCATCATTGAGGCTCGGCACGGCGCTTTGCGCACTTGCCTGGCCAGCTTGACCAGGCACAGCAGCGGGGCTGGCCGGAGACAAAGCCACATCCTTGCTTTCCTTGGACTGCAGAACAGGCAAATTTCCATCGGGAATATCACGCGAGATATTCTCGCCAGCTTGCAACGCTGGAGCCAGCTTTGTGTTACTGGTTTCAGCAGAGGCAGCGCCTGCGGTTTTCGGCTTTCTGGTAGCTATTCCCAGAACGATAGCCATCAAGGCCAGGACGAGAATAAATCCACCAATGGCGGCAGCCTTTTTGCTAACCCTAACAACCCCTTTGGGCTTGGTTTTAAATCCCAGGCCATCAGGTGATTTTTGAGGGCCATCATCTTTAATAGTGGCTTCGCTCATTATTAACCCCCAAAGTTAAAGAAGGAATTGGACTTGTAGCGTGCATTATTGGTAATGGTGATTTTTCTTTGCTCTTTACCAACACCAAGGATCAATGCGGCACGGTCAAAAAGACGGTCAACTTCATACCATCCATTGATGTAGCGAGAATTCACCAATTGCTCTTTTCCTTCTTGATTGAGGACAACCAAGACAGGAATTTCATCAGATTTTGCAGTGGGCGGGAGTTGGATATAGGTTTTCTCGCCATTGTCAATAACCCGGATCGGTTTGAAATATGCATCGCCGTCAATGGAGTAATTGAAATGCAGTCGTTCAATCGACATTTTCGACATGTCGGGAGCAACTTCATTTTGTGCCAGGGACTCGCGTTTTGCGGCATAGGCTTGCCATTCCGCTTTTGCATCTTCTGGATATTCAAAAGAAACGCGAGAAATATAGTCGCTAGTGCTGGAAATAATGCGCAAATAGTAGTTTCGCTTATCGGTTGCAATCAAAAGATTGGTGTCCAACCCTGCTTCTTTGGGTTTAAGGACGACAAGCGTTTGAGCATTTTTGCCCGTGCCGGATTCGTCGGGGGTAACGATCCAGCGCACAGAGTCCCCGATTTGAGGCTGCTTGTTGACCTTTTCACCAGGCTGCAGCTCAATGACGCACAAGCGCAGGGGCGCGCAGATGACGACCGGCAGACCATTGCCATACGTGAATGACACGCGACCGTCTGCACCCGGTATGGGGCGATTTGTCGCGTCTTGCCAGGCTTTGCCTTGGCTCAATGCACTGCGCGCCGTGGTGTTGAGGGGGACAGGCTTAACGTCCTCCAAGACGGGGCGGGGCTTGACTGGAGAACTGACCGCCACCCCCTGCGAGGGCTCCAATGCGGGTACTGCTTGCTGTGCGGCTGCATTCACGCTCAAAAAGGCAGTGGCAATCAAAACGGGGGTGAAAAAGTTTTTCATGGTTAATTTCCTTTTTTGCGTGATTTACAGAGTTTGCGACCAGCTCAGGTCAACGATATAAAGACCAATAGGGTTCCTGAAAATTTGAGCTTCAGTTGTCGGCGGATTGAATGCAATTGTCAGGTTTGCTTTCCAGCGCTGCTTTCCAGTAATACCGCCTTGAGTGCTGCGGGTTGTTTCTTCCCATTCAACCTGCCAGGTCTTGTCGGTGATTGGTATCACGCTGGAAATTTCAACAGAAACGGCAGAAGTGGCCGAGCGGGTATTAGGCGGATCATTCTTGTAATACTCGTTAACCATAGAAAGCGCGCGGGTTCCATTAGAGAGCATGGAATAAGTGCGATCAATCATTTGTCGCTGCGCTGTACCATCAGAAACGACGCCGCGAACGTCAGCAGTCCACCTGGCCAAAAGAGATTTGATTACCTTTTCGTCCATCTTCTGCATTTGATCGGCGCGCGCTACATTGACCGCTGAACCCAGGCGGTCAAGAGTAACCACATAGGGAACGATCTTGCTTTGCATTGCCAATCCAACCAGGCCGAAACTTTGGACAAGGCAGATACCAATAACCCCAAACGTGGCAAGACGCCAGTTTTTAGCGCGTGCAATATAAGAGCCATACCGTTCATTCCACTCACGGCGAGCATCAAGATATGGGCTAACTGGCCCTTTTTTGTCTTCTTTTGCAACAGTGTCTTTTTTGGACATAGCGATTTATCCTTGAATGTTGATGGCTGCTAATTAATCTTGGGGAGAGTCAAAGCGGATATGAACGGTTGCCGCTGGTGCGCCGTCATGAGGCAGTTGCGGCGGGCGAACTTGTGACAGCTGCCTAAACCGATCTTCAAAGCCTGGTGCAGAAGGCTTGTCTTTCTCTTTTTCGCTGACCCCGGAAGGGGCAGGCGCGGTGGAGCTGGCCGCATCGGAGCTGGGCGGGGCCGTCGAGCTGGCCGCATCGGAGCTGGGCGGGGCCGTCGAGCTGGCCGCATCGGAGCTGGCCGAGGCCGTCGAGCTGGCCGCATCGGAGCTGGCCGAGGCCGTCGAGCTGGCCGTATCGGAGCTGGCCGAGGCCGTCGAGCTGCCCACATCAGAGCTGCTGCTATTGGGCGCTGCCACAGCGCCGGTATCGCTCCAGTTGTTGGAGCTGGCCGCATTGGAGCTGCTGGTATCTGCAGCTGCTATAGCGCCGGTATCGCTCCAGTTGTTGGCCGTTCCAACTGCAGGAGTCGATACCGTGCCGCCATCGCTCCAGTTGCTAGATGCCTTCGCAGGGGCCGTAGGCGTGCCAGAGCCGCTGCCAGGGGCCGCAGGCGTGCGAGAGCCGCTACCAGGGGCCGCAGGCGTGCCAGAGCCGCTGCCAGGGGCCGCAGGCGTGCCAGAGCCGCTACCAGGGGCCGCAGGCGTACCAGAGCCACCACCAGGGGCCGCAGGCGTGCCAGAGCCGCTACCAGGGGCCGCAGGCGTGCCAGAGCCGCTACCAGGGGCCGCAGGCGTGCCAGAGCCGCTACCACCACCGGCAGATGCGCCAGGAGCTTGCGCGCTTGCTGCAGCCCCACCAGCTGCGCTGCTGGGAGGGGAGACACCGCCCCCGCCTGCCGACATTTCAGCGCCGCGCGCTTGCGAAATGTCAGCCATGCGCCCGCCCTTGGTCTGAGATATGGCCTCACCCATGCGGTTCGACGTGTCTCTAGCCGCCGCAGTCCCGAGGTTGCCCAGGGTTCCAACAGCACGACCGAGGCCTGTTTTTCCTTGTGCTCCAGCCTCACCAAATGCCGCGCTGGTTGCAGAAGCGGCACCGCCAACGGACTTAGCGGCAGAAATAGTGGAGGCAGCGCCCATGGCCCCTGCCCCAACAACACCAGCAGCGCCCATGGCTGCAGTTCCGGCAGCAGCTCCTGCGGTCATAGTGGGGCTACCAGACAGCATAGAAGCGGCCATAGCAGGAATCTGCACCGCAATGACAGCCAAAATAATAGAGCCGCCAAACACCGTCAAAATCAGGTTGAATACAGGCGCACCGGGTTGCCCAATCGTCTGCAACATGCTTTTCCATTGAAGGGCTTGGGTGTTGCCAATACCTACGATCAAGAAAAGCATAAATAGCTTTACGCCAGTTGCAACCGCGTACCCGATAAACTTCTGAACAAAATCAGTAGTCCAACGAGAGCCGCCGAATCCCAGGAACAGAAGGCCAGCACTAATAGCAATATAGCTTTCGATAAGTGCAATAAGCAGTTGTCCCGCAATCACAGCAAATGCCAGAACAATTGCAATAGCCGCCAAACCTGCAATAACAATAGTCGCAAAATCATCCCAAAGGGACATATCTTTAATGCCTTGGAGCATTGTTGCGGCATTGTCGAGGCCGGTAGTGAAAATCTCGGATGGAGACAAGCCAGCGCCTGCGCCACCTGCTGCAGAGCCAGCTTGTGTAAAGCTGTCAACAATCAGCGGTATCCAAGTTGGGCCGTTTAGCAAAAGCGCATAGAACAGGCCAATCCACATGATTTTTTTAACGATTGCAGAAGTAAACCCCTGCAATTCGCTTTTGTCCATCGCCCAAACGCCGAAGCTCCAGGCAAGCTCAATAGTCGCCAAAAGCATGAATAGCCGATTGGCATAACCGAGAAGCGTTGTCGCCCAGCCTGTAGAGGCATTCTTATAGCTGCTGGCGATGTTGTCGAGAATGCCAGTGTCTGCATACGACTGAGCAGAGAAGAAAACAAAGGCAAGTGCCAAAAGAAAAGACGCTTTTCTAAATTTTCTTACCGATGGTTCTTCTTTGGCTGGTAATCGTGATTTTCCGAAAATCATTTTTCCATTTCCAATCTGATATAAAAATGTCACTTTGAAGCCCAAAAAAACTTCCATGCGGAAGTCTTTTTGGTGCTATTTAGTTGGAGCCACCACGGAAACTTTGATAGTTGGACGGGCGAGGATCACGGTATTCATAGGCATCCTGCTTGGCTGCTTGAATGGTGTCTTCCTTTTGCTGCTGTGCGGCCATATAGGTGTTCTGTGACTGCAGCTGCAGCATCATGAGCTGCCGCAGCTTCTGGAGCTGCTGAACTTGTTGCTCGGCAATTTGGCTGCCAACCTGAATAGCTTGCATCTGGCCGGTTGCACTGGAAGACATAGAGCGCAATTGGCTCAAAACACCCTCTTCCGTTGCAAACTGCTGAGATTGAAGATTCGCAGATTCAAGCGCACCCTTCAAACTGTCCATTGTGGTTTGCGACCACTTTTTGTAATCGGTCTTGAAGTTGAAACCGCTAGGGAATTGAAATCCCTTAAATGTGTTCACAAACTGCTGCCCAATATTTTGAGCAGAATAAGCGAGTGCTTGACCTTGTTTTACAAGGTTAGCAACCCCGGACAGCTCATTCATCACCATGCCCCAAATTTGATTGGGGATGTTGAGCGTGTTTTGAATCATATTCCGGTACTGATCCAATTGGGTCACATATGCTTGAGCTTGCTGAATGTAGGAATTCACCAGCTCAACATTATTAGCCAATTGCGTCAATTCAGTGGAGCCACCGAAGCCACCCACCGAGCCCGCGCGCGCCACTGGCGCGAGAAAAATATGTGCAACACTTACAGCCAGGACGGATTTAACGAAGTCGCGTTTTTGCATGATATTAGAACTCCAAAATTAAGCCGGAAGCCTGAGCCAGTAATCGGCCCAATCATTGAATCCACGAGAACGCAGCCATTCTGCGGGCCAAGTCTCACCATAGCGCTGAATAAATTGGTCAATCAGCACAATATCTTCTTTGCCGGAAACGCCTACAAAGCTCAATGTGACGCCACCCAAGCCCAACTGGAAAAGACGACGCCCTAATGGGCTCATGTAGTAGTAATGACGCTTTTGTGTCGCAGTAGCCAGAATATCAATCTGGCGCTCATTGAGTCCAAGCGACTGATACAGAGGGCGCGCAGTGTCATTCTTTGCTTCTGGATTGGGAAGCAGAATCTTTGTCAAGCAAGATTCAAAAATAACATCGCGGATTGGCGAGTTATAAATATCAGTCAGCGACTGAGTGAACATCCAGACAGCGCAATTCTTGGAACGAAGGAGTTTCAACCAGGCGCGCAATTTTTCCTCAAAGATTGGATGGCCTAACGACATCCATGCTTCATCGAGGGGGATAACAGTCGGGGAGCCGTCCAACCGTTTTTCAATGCGGCGGAAAAGATAAAGAAGGACAGGGACAACATTCTTTTGCCCCATACCCATCAGCTCTTCCATTTCAAACACCATGAATTTAGAAGAGCTTAATGTGTCTTCTTCGGCATCCAACAAGGAACCCATAGGGCCGGAAATGGTGTAATGCTCCAATGCTTCACGAATATCTTTATCCTGCACGTTTGCGCAGAATTCGGTGATGGTTCGTGTGGGGCTCTCTTTCAGCAGCTCAAGTGCGTGCGTGATTTTGTTACGCATGGGGGCAGTAACAATCATGCCTTGCAATGTGCAGAGAGTTTCAATCCACTCTGCAGCCCAAGCAAAATCAGACCGATCATCAAGGTCTTTGAGAGGGCAAAATGACAGCTGGCTATCTTCGCGCCCCATGTCGTAATGAACGCCGCCAGAAGCCTTGCAGAGCCCGTAGAGGCCATATTTCATGTCGAAGGCGAATACCTGGCTGTTCGGGTATCGGAACTGCTGGGCAACCATAAGGCCGACCAATGTAGTCTTACCGCTGCCGGTAGGCCCGAGGCCAAGAACGTGCCCAACGTCACCCACATGGGCGCTTACACGGAATGGAGTATTGCCGTTGGTTGCCGCGTGCAAGAGTGGTGGAGAATCTGGGGGGTAAAATGGGCAAGGGTTTTTAGGCAAACCAGCCCAAACCGCCGTTGTCGGCATCAAATCAGCGAGATTCAGCGAATTCAGCATGAATCTGCGGATATTTTCAACCCCATGACCAGGCAGAGAGCCCAAAAATGCTTCCACTGCATTTATGGTTTCTACGCGAGCGCCGAAAGCGAGGTTCTGAATAACCTTTCTTATTTCGCGTACAGCTTCTGCCGCCAATTCAATATCATCCTCATAAACAATGATATTAGAACTGTAGTGGCCGAAACGGATCAATCCGCTATCGGCTTCCGCCATTGCGACTTCTGCATCACGGGACATTTCTGCAGCGTCAAGATTTACCGCGCCGCTTTGTGTCTGGAAAACCTGATCCTTAAATCCGCGAATCTTTTGTTTCCATTTTTTCCGAACGGAATCAATCAAAGGGCGAGCGGTGTAGGGGTCGAGAAATTGGTATCGTGTTGACCAACGATATTCAATAGCCAATTCATCCAGGGCTGCGAGAATACCAGGGTAGCTTTCTTGAGGAAAGCCATCAAGCGCAATGACTCTGATATTCTTGCTGCCAACTTTAGGCTCAATACCGCCATAAAAATCGGCATTGCCAATAAGAGTGTCCAGATATGAAGGAACCGCAGGCAGATTAAGAGGGTGATTTTCACCCGTAACGCAATAGTGCAGATACTGCAGCATGTCGTCACGAATATGCTCTTTGCCATGTGCATCAATATATTCATGACCAATCATGCGCTGCATGATAAAAATAGAGCCTAATTGGTCTTCAAAATCTTGGCAGGTATCGACAAATTGACGAAGAACGCGCTCAAAAACGCCCTTCCCTTCCCCCTTTTCGCGGCCTTCAAAAAGAAAATCTGTTGCCTTTCCTACTCCTTCTGTGGGAGGCAGGAAAGTGAGAGATACCGCAAAAACGCTTTCATAATGAGCGCCTTCTGCAAGAAACTGCTGTCGGCGCTCTTCATCAATGATTCTTGTTGTGCGGTCTTGAAATGCACCTTGAACGGGATAGCTTGGCGCTTTACGCCGCATATCGTCAATATGCAACATCCAACCTGTACCAAATCGGAGAGCATTATTAATGCGCGCCGAAATGGCCGATAGTTCATCATTGGTGCTAGATGCAAGATCAGGCCCGCGAAAATACCAAGACGCCATGAGGGAGCCGTCTTTATTGAGCATGACTCCATTTTCAATCATGGCGTCATAATTCAAGCGGTCGGCCAAACCCTCTTCTATGGTTCGATATTCAGTCAGATTGAGCATTATTTAACTTTCCATTGAAGAGGAATTTCACGACGCTTGCCGCAATAGCGTGCCAGCGCTGGCATATAGCTTTGATACTTCAAATGGCGAATGTAAACGGGCCTCATTAGTGGATCGGCCTTACCCATACGTGAAAGGATGGCCACGGCAATAACCCATAAAGCAATGCCGAGAACCACCCCCCACACCGTACCAAGGGAAAAAACCATAATGCCAGCAATGAAACCCGCACTCATTACCAACTCACGATCACCGCCCATCAGCAAAGTGTGACGATTCAGGGAAGAGTGAATAGGAATTTTGCGCGGGGTATCCATGATGCTGCCCTGCCCTTAAACGAGTGCGCCCGACACGCCAAACAACGAGGTCATAAAGGCAGCGCCAAAGACCAGGAAGGAAATAGCCAGGACGAGCATCAAAGCGCGGCGGGTGAATTCACCCAGCTCACCACCGAAAACCAATGTGCCGCCTGCAGCAGCCATTGCGATGATGGAAATGCCCAGGGCCACCGGGCCAGTCAGGCTGTTGGCCAGGGTCTGCAGCGGGCCTTCCCAGGGCAGGCCACCGCCGCCAGAGCCTGCAAATGCCAGGCCAGCGATGCCGAATTGCAGCAGCACAAATGCCAAGAACCGCAGGGGGCGGCTTTGTTGTTGGGTTTTTTGGGGTTGATTGAAATTCATTGGAAACTCCGGTTATTGAATTGAGGTAATACGGTATTGATCGGATATTGCGTCATATCCGTCGACTTTGACAATTTCACTTATTCTTCGGCCTGCTAATGCCTCCTTATCTTTGCAAATAAAAATAATGACATGGACTGCCTCTCCAATCAGCGACTTAATCATGTCGGGGGTGTAATTCGATGCTTCGGGAGCTTCTGCAATAAGGCTTTGCATTCGCAGCAAAGCCAAAGAAGCGCTATTGGCGTGAATAGTGGCAGCGCCGCCCTCATGGCCGGTGTTCCAGCTTTTGAGCAAAGCCATAGCTTCACCGCCGCGAACTTCGCCAACAATAATGCGGTCAGGACGGAAGCGCATTGTCTTTTTGAGACAGTCGTTCATTGTGAAATTGCCAACTGCGCGCATGGTGACAAAATCACTTGCGGAGCATTGCACTTCGCCCGTGTCTTCAATAATCACAAGACGGTCATGCGAGGCTTCAACCGAAATGCCGTTAATAACGGCATTAAGTAAGGTTGTTTTTCCGCTGCCTGTACCACCTGCGACAACAATATTCTTTTTATTTTTAATGCAGTCGATAATTACATCATGCTGCTTTTGTGTGATGATGTTCGATTGCAGATAATCACCAAGAGTAAAAATCTTGGTTGCTTTGCGCCGAATGGTGAAGGAAGTTGCCGCCACAACGGGCGGCAATAATGCAGTAAATCGGCTTGTGTCTATCGGTAGCTCACCTTCCAGGCCGGGGCGGTCATAGCCCACTGTGGTGTTGAGCATGGCCGCAACCGTGTTCACAATGCTCTCGGCCTGCACGTTTGTGAGGGTTCCGACTTGCTGTTTGCCCTTGCCAAACTCTTCAACAAGCAGCTTGCCATCGGGGTTCAGCATGATCTCAAGCACTGACGGGTTGCCTAGGGCTCCCATGATGGTGTCGCCAAGCTCCCGCTTGAGCTTGACCATCAGGCGCATCCACTGTTCATCTTTCATATGTGATACCTTACCCTCTTTAGTGGCGTGTTTATATCACTTTGAAGTGCTGTAAACAACTGGATAGAAGCAACTATGGGCTGTTCACCTCATGCAGAAAAAAGACTTCACAAAGCTGGCGATTGAGAAGCAAGTGCAAGCCATGGGCTGCGAAGTGTTCGACGTTGGAATGCTTGATATGGCCTACAGGAATCCCAAAACAGGGGAAGTGGGCGAACGTATGGAGCTGCGAACGTGGAGCAAAGAGACACTGCTTCACGACGACACCATCAAGCACCTGAAACTGCGCAACATGCGCGGCCAGAACATCTACATCAGGCCATCGGGAACCCACGGGCTCACGCTGCTGGACGACCTGAGCGGGCGCGCAGTTGACCAGATGAAAGCGACCGGCTTTCAGCCTGCAGCTGTTGTGGAGACAAGCCCGAACAACTTTCAGGCTTGGGTCAAGCACGGTTCTGTGCTCGATCAGGCCACATCGACCGCCGCCGCACGACTGTGCGCCGAAAAATTTGATGGCGACCCAGGTAGCGCGGACTGGCGGCACTTTGGCAGGCTTGCAGGCTTCACAAACAGAAAGCCCAAGTACCAGCAAGACAATGGGCACTTCCCTTTTGTCAAGCTGCGCGAAGCCACGGGCATCGAATACGACCGGCGCGGAGAACTATTACAACAAGCCCATGGGGTGATCGAGCAGGAGCGAGCAGCAGAGCAGCAGCGCCAGGAGCAATACCGCCAGGCGCGCAGCTCGGCCCCGACCCGCCAGGATGGCCAAGGCTTCAAAGAAAAGACTCTCCAAGACTTCCATGCAGATCAACGCTATGGGGGTGACTTGACCAGGGCTGACCTAGCCTATGCCACCTATGCAATCAGCCGGGGGCATCAGCCCCATGCTGTAGAGGCGGCGCTTGCACAACGCGATCTCTCGCACAAGGGTTCGACCCAGCGACAGCAGGCCTACATCGACCGCACCATAAAAAAGGCACAGGAGCGTGGCGTGTCGCGCTGATCTATGTGTAAATGCTTATTACAAGGCACGCTAGGCTGTAGCACACTCGCCCGCTTGCGTCGAGCGCTGATCTGTGCTGGCGGTGTTTTGGGGAAGTAACAGCCTAGTCCATTGGTGACAATCAACCGTGCAGTTTGTCGGTCTTGTCACCATACCTAGCATGGGAGAACCTACTCAACAGCAGGAGGCGCTTTCAAGGAAGGGTTTAAACATGGCAAAGGCTGTCAATGTCTGATGCAACACAGCGCGCGGAGCTGCGCAAGGCTGAACTAAGAAAGCTCCAGACGTTCGCATCAAACAACGATCTGGCTATAGAAATGGCAGACATGAAGACGGGAAACTATCAAGGGCGCATGGGCGTTCACACTGATAGCTTTATCACGCAGCATGTCGGTGGCCGCAAGCTGGTGGTGCACGACAAGGCGATAGTAGGCCGGGATATGCAGCCCGGTATGGATGTGAAGATCGACTACAGCGCCCGGCGGGGCAACCAGGCCGATGTGACAAAACTAAAGCCTATTCAGGCGCGGGGCGTCACCCGCTGATGGTGACAGATTCCAGCCTGGCCAGCTGCACACTGACACCATAAGGAATGGTGACAAGCCTAGACCAGCCAGGCCTAGATTTGTCACCATTTTTTCCCCCCTTGGGGGGGCGGGGAGAGTCTTCTACTTGGTGCGCCATCCAACGGTTTTCCCCGGTGCCGCAGGCGTGCCATAGCAAGAGCCATCTTTTTCAGTCCATCCCGGCCCTTTGCACTCCAGCAGAATGCGTGCCTGGCCCAGCTCGGCCAGCTTCACAGCTGCCGCACCTTCGGGGCCAGCCAGCACCCGCCCTGCCCTTGCAGCTGCAGATTCGGCTTGTGTCGAGGCGATCCAGTACCCTGCCCCACCCGCGACCGCTGCAACCGCTATGCAGGCTCCAGCTGCGACCGTGAACCACTTAGAGGCGTTGACGTTGCGGTTAGCCCGTGCCACCTCTTCAATGAGCTTTGCAGCTGTTGCGCGAGCCTGTGCAACTTCTTCATTAACCGCTTGAGAAGCTATTGCGGCCTCGCGCTGTGCTGCTTCATGCGTCAGATCGGCTACGGCAGATTCAAGTGCGGTGCTAATGCTATCTGCAGCCTCTTTACCACTGGTGCGGATAGCTTGAGCCGCACCAGGCAAAGCCGCAGCCATTGCCTTAACGTCATCATGCAGGCGGCCAACGTCCCCCAGCAATTCAGCCGTTAAGGCTTCCAGTGCAGTGCTTGGTGCTGCCATTATTTACCAATGAGGGCTTTATACACCCCGTCCAATTCTTCGCTAACACCAGCAGCCAGGCGCTTAATGCTTATCAGGCGACTAATGCGCAGCTTTTCATCGGCATTTTGTGCAGCTTTCAGCTGTTCTTTCAAATCGGATGGATCGGAAAGAATATCAGCAATGCTTTGCTCGCTACCCTTCAAACGGCCATAAATATCGTTCACATGAATGACGGCTTCGGGCTTGAGCGTGAATGTTTTTTCGCTGGCGTGATATTCAAAAAGGCCGGAAAAAACTCGTTCAGGCACTTCATCGAGTTCAACCATGTTGAAGACCAACCGAATCTTTTTGGCCGGAATTCCCAGGTCAGAAAGCGCGTCAATAGTCGAAATGGTATCTCGTTGCTGTTTGTTTTTGGAAACAGTAGGCACCACATAGAAATCAAAATCTTCATGGGAGCCGCGATATTGCTTCATGAGATTAACGAAGTCTTCGACGTTGGATGCTCCAATATCAACGACTGCATCATCCATCAAAGCCATTGCTTCCAGCAGTTCGCCAAACTGCTTTCCACGGATTGCATCAGCTTCTGCATTGCCATCAGAGTTGATGCTTTCAACCGCAATAACTTGAGCGTTATTCAGGCGCGGTGCGAGCAGATGGCGTGCCACAGTAGTTTTGCCAACATTGCCGGAAAAATTAATAACTGCGATTTTCATTTCTGACTGCCTTTCAGTGATTTAAGAAGCGGATTAGTCGATTCGGGTTTGATAAATTGGTTTGCGCGTCTTTCGCGTTTCTCTCTTGGTGTCAATGGTAAATTGTTTGTTTCTTCATCGGCTGGTTTCTCGCTGGTGTCAAGGGCTGTTTTTTCCTGGCCTGCAGGAATGCTGGCCGGGGCGGGGGCTGATATAGACGAAACAGGTTTTGCAACTTTGTCTTTTCCTGCTGCAGCTTTTTTTCTGAGTCGATACAAGGCACTCTCAAAACTTTTGAGGGTCATCTTGAAACCTTGCTCATGCAAAGTTTCAAGAATCGCAGTGCGACTGACACCGGCTGCTAATGCTGCTTCTATGTCGTGGAAGACTTCGCGCAATCTGGCTGTTTCGGAACGGCTTTCACTGCTGCCCAAGTCACGCAGCGCAGTGGCTACGCGCTCTTTGTCCATTCCTAAGCTCCTTTCAGTCTCTGTCAACATATTTGCAGTGTATCAGCAGTGATTGTGCAGTGCAAGTGCAGTGATTGTGCAATTTCATGCAGTGTATCAGCAGTGATTGTGCAGTGCAAATGCAGTGTATCAGCAGTGATTGTGCAGTGCAAGTGCAGTGTACCGCGTTGACGCCCTTGGAGCTGGGGGTGTTCAGGGGCTCCGAGGGAACCGAGGGGCCAAACCACCAACAGCCTCAACATCCAAATACATTTTTAGTGGAACATAAAGAATGGCGCACACTTAGGCGCTCTGCGGGTTGCTTTCGCTTTTGTTGACAAGCATTTAGAATGTGTCACACAGACCGTTCAACGTGACACATTGAGAGCACACAAAATGCCCCGTATCAGCGATAAGAAGCCCGCCAAGAAGACCAAGAGCGGAGCGGCCACAACAACCCGCATCCCTGCCCTACGGCTCTCTGTGGAGCTGCTGGAGCAGGTCGAGCAGGCCGCCCAGGATGCAGGCATGACTACTGCTGACTTCCGGCGCTATGCGCTGCGCCAGGTCATTGACCGCAACAGCCTTTTGGCGGAGGTGCAGCAGATGGAAGAGCGAATGGCAAAGCAACAGTTGAAACTTCAAAAGCGCATGACGCAAATGCACTCAGCTTTGCAATTTCAATTTGCAGTGATTGACCAATTCATGAAAATGGTTCTGACGTTGGCCCCTGACCTAATAGACGACGAGGCAAAATCGGCGGCTCAAGCCGTTGGACGGCTTCGGTATAAGTCATTGATGGACAGTATTCCTGCGGCTCTTGATTCTGCATTGGCGAAGGTCTTTGCGGAGAAATTAGAAGGCAATGATGAGTAAGAAGTCGGACGCTGGGGAGAAAGAGCCTGGCGGTAAGGTTAAAGTCACGGCCAATGCAAAACCTAAGAATGACTCTCAGGGTTTTGCTAAGGCTTTTCGATCTCTAAGAAACATCGTCAGCCAAAGCAAAAAATCTGGTGGCGGTAGTAATAGAAGCTCTAGGCCTGCGCGTGGTGCGCCAACTGCAAAAGTTGGCACGAGTATGCAGCGCTGCAGTGTAAGGGTGACATATGCAAATAATAAGGGTGATGGTCAATGGGGCGCTCATGGAAAATATATAGCCAGAGAGTCAGCATCATTAGAAAATCAGATTGAATCCGCCCCCGCCCAGATGGGCGAGGAAAAAGAGTTAACAACGCAAGAGGAAATTAGCAATGAGCAGCCAGGAAGAGAGCCAGAATCATTCGGAGCTGGAAGAGTTACAGGACTTGAGCCATCCAGCAGAGATAGAATTCTCAGAAACGGGAGAGATAGCGCCTTATATAAGCCCTACATTGGCGAGCATTACGAGAGAGGACTTGCGCCCAAATCCCTCAATAGTTTGCGAAGTCTGTCCGGCATCAGTGTGGCACGGATCGGAGCAAAAGGGGCTGAAATGCTATTGCCGGGTGATGCACGTAATAAGCTGGAGCCAGGAGGAGCCGAACGACATAGCATTTTGCGACGGGGAAGTGATGGCAAATCTGGAAAGGCAAAAGGCCGCAAACAAGTAAATAAGCAACCAGCTAGAGGTTTTGGCAGTGATGGGGATAATATGGAGATTGCGGGCACGTTAGACGCCTGGCAGAAATCCAATGATGACCATTTATTCAAGCTCATTATTTCCCCTGAATTCGGGGAGAAAATGGATTTGCAGCGCCATACCAAAGAGCTTGTAAAGCAGATGGAGAAAGACACGGGAACCCGTTTGCAATGGGTGGCCGTCGAGCACTTCAATACAGAACACCCACATGTGCATTTAGCCATCCGAGGTGTTGACGACCAAGGCCAGCCCCTGCGGCTTGGCAAGGAGTACATCAAGACAGGAATCCGGGCGAACGCGCAGCGCCTCGCAACAAACCAGCTTGGATACCGCACTCACGAAGACATGCGCCTTGCCGCTGAAAGACAAGTCACCCAGCAGCGCTTTACTGAGCTGGATAGAGCCCTGCGCAACAAGTCTCAGCCGGTTACTGAGGGCCACAAGCTGGACTACAACACGCCCATTCCCAAGGCGCAGCACATCAGAGAGGCCCGCTTGCGCGAAATTCGCCGGTTGCAGCAGCTCTGCACGATGGGCTTGGCGCATAAGACTGGCCCGCTGACATGGGTAGTAGATCGCTCTTTTGAGCAGGCCTTGCGTCAGATGCAAGTGGGCAATGACCGGCTCAAGTCACTGCATGAACAGCGGCACACCCTGAGCGATCCACGTTTGCCACTGGTGGCAACCGAGCTGCGGAACGTGCGCAGACTCAGCGGAAAAGTCATCGGCACAGGGCTGGATGAAAACAGAGGGATACCCTATTTGCTACTTGAAGGAACCGACGCAAAAGTGCATTATTTATATCAGGATGGAGCGCTCAACGAGGCCCGCCGAAAGGGCCAGCTACAACCAGGCGCTTTTGTCGAAATCGAGCGGCAATTCATCCAGGGTGGCGACGGTCGAAAACGTGCGCAGATCGTCGTGACTGACAGGGGGCCAGCGGAAGCCCTGCTAACAGATCAGAAGCACCTTGCACGCGATGCACTGCGAGCAGCCAAAGGCCAGCCCTCACTACCCCGTGAAAGCGGGTACGGGGGTTGGCTTGGGCGGTATCACAAAGCAGTGGCAAAGCGAGCCCAGGAGCTTGTGAAAGGCGGGCAGCTCAAGCCTGGCCCGAACGGGTACGAGTACGCAGCGCGCGGGAAATCTGGAGGAATCCAAAGATGAAGCTGAAAAAATGGCTTGGAGCATTGGCCCTGGCGGCTCCAGCTGTGGTACTGGCAGGCAGTGCTACGGCAACACGTCAAGATGTGTGCATGGGAGGCGGCGGTGATAGTGACGGTTGCTCTTACTACGACACCACCATCACCGTCACGGTCAACATTGACCCGGCAGACGTTGGAAAGCCGGGCGCTTTTTTCATAGGAGCCCGCGAAACCAACGGCCAGCCAGGCTACACAAACAACATCAACAAGGACACGGTAGCCATGTGGCTGCTGACGCCGACCGAGGGCTGGGTAGGCTTCAACGGTGGCCGCTATGAGCCCTTTGAAATCTCCAACGCGATGCCCTCAAGGCGCGTGATTGTGCCTATCAATCGCCAAAACCTGTGCCAGTTCATCGGCTACGACCGCAACATTGAACTGTGGGCTGGTTACGGCGTTTTGTCGCCCGACAAAGAGCGTGCAGTGAACGAGTTTCACCGGATCAACAACCCCCGCATTCCGCCCGACCACATCCGGGGTGTCTATGTCTATGAGGACATGAAGAGTGGGCAGAAATATTGGAACGTGTTGAACGCCATCGGCTGCAACCCGTACCGCCAACCCAGCGACGGGGGAGGGGGCTGATATGCACGCGGCTCAGGCACATACCAATGGGACAGGGGCCGCGTCGAGCGGCCCTCTTGACATGAAGAACTACCCGACAACGGAGGACGACATGGGAGCTATCCCCCTTGCTGAATCAGGCTTTGAAGACGAGCAGCCGGACGAATAAGGAACCACCATGGCGACACAACCCAAAGAGCGCCGCGACTGGCGGCAAGAGGTCACAGACACCATAGTGGACATGATGGAGCGCGGGGTAGCGCCCTGGCAAAAGCCATGGGACGACAAGGCCGCAGCACGCGCCCTGCAGATGCCACACAACGGGGTCACAGGACGCCCCTACACGGGCGGCAATGCCCTTTACCTCATGGCCAAAGGCTCTGCCCTTGGCTACGATGATCCGCGCTGGATGACGTACAACCAGGCCCAGGAAAAGGGGTGGCAGGTACGCAAGGGCGAGAAGGGCACGCAGGTTGAATTTTGGCAGTTTGACCGCGTGGAAAAGGTCAAGGGCGACGATGGCAAATGGCGTGAAGAGCGCGTAAAACTTGACCCGCCGATGCAGCGCCTCTACACGGTCTTCAACGCGCAGCAGATGGACGGCGTGCCCGCCATCCAGCCGCCCAAGCGTGAAGAATGGCAGATCAATGAGACAGCCGAGCGCATCCTAAAAAACTCTGGTGCAAGCATCCGGCATGAAGGCACAGCAGCCTACTACAGCCCAGGATCGGACAGCATCACCATGCCGCCCAAAAGTAGCTTCCCTTCCGAGGTGGACTACTACGGTACAGCCCTGCATGAGCTGGGGCACTGGACAGGGCACGAAAGCCGTCTGAACCGGGACGGCATCACGAAGTTTGACTACTTCGGCTCCACCCAGTACGCCAAGGAAGAGCTGCGCGCCGAAATGGCAAGCGTTTTCATGCAGGCAGAAATCGGTTTGCCACATGACACAGAGCGCCATGCAAGCTATCTGGATGGCTGGCTAGAGACTCTGAAAAAGGACAAGAACGAGCTTTTCCGGGCGGCCCGTGATGCCTCGAAAATTTCCGATTACGTCATGGAGCTGGATCGAGAAAAAGAGCTGTCCAACGAGCAGGCACAGCAGCTGCAGCAAGGCCGGGAAGATGCCCAGGAACTGCAGCCCAACGATGTGCCGCCACGCGGTACACCGGCCTACGCAGCCAAGCTGCGCCAAAGCATCCAAGACCGCAACGCAACGGGGGATTACCACGTTCTGCACGCCCAGGTGCGTGAGCAGATGGGCGACAGCGTGAACTTTGGGCGCTTGGCAAGCGACGAGCCAATCAAGGGCAAGGTCATTGCCGAAACCGAGCACAGCATTGCCCTTGAAATCGCACCAGGGCAGGCCGTGGCGCTCTACAAGATGGACTTGAAGGCTCTCCCCAAGCCCGGCCAGCAGGTCAGCATCGGAGCACCCAGCGAGCAGGGCCGCGAGGTGGCACTTGATCGAATGATCGAGCAGGCCCACGAGAAGACCCAAGCCCGGCACGGCGAATACAACAGCACCGCACTGCGACCCGACGAGAGCCAGGCTCTCATGCAGGGGGCCGAGCAGTGGGAGGTGCAAAAGCAAGCCGAAAAACTCAACCCAGCAGACAAGGCAAAACTCATGGCCAAGAGCAACACTCAGACGGCACAAGCGGCCACCAAAAAACAGGAGCTGGACAGCGCACCGCGCGAGAAGTCCTACATTGAAAACATCAAGGATCATGCGGCCATCGCTGCCGTTGCACGCGACGGCAAGACAGTGGCTCTGCCCGAGTTGAACGCGGTTGCTTACGTGGACAAGGTATCCGGGGATTTGACCCTGAAAGCCCCGACCGCCGCCGCGCTGCAAGCGCTGCAGGAAAAGACGGTAACGCCCGACACGGTAGTGGTGAACAGCACGCCCACGAAGGCCGACAGCATGAGCTTTGACAACAGCACAGGCGACGCCGCAGGCCTGGCTGCAGATGCCCTGCGCCGCATGGGTGCAGAGCCTCAGAACATCGAGAAGGTGATGGGCCTGGCGATGACCCCGGAGCAGAGGCAAGCCAAGCTCAAGGAGTCGGTAGAAATCCTGCAATACGACGCCAAAGAGCTGCTGGGCAACAACGCCAAGACCCACACCGCACAGACCGCCGAAGGCAACTACAAGGGGCCGATTGTGGGACAGACCGCCTACCACGTAATGCAGCAGGTTTCAGCCACGCAGACAGTGGCCCACGACAAGAGCACCTTTAACGGACAAGTCCCCCAGCCAGGCCAACACGTACAGGTCAAGTACGACCAGGGCCGGGCGACCGCTGCCCAGGTTGCGCAGACCAAGGCACGGCCCAAAGAGAAGGCGATGGAGCGCTAAACCATGCAGGGCGTTTACAAACTACCTCAAACGCCCCGCAACTTTGGGGGCTTGCAGTGGCAAGCCCTCATTGCAGGGCTCACACTGCTTTTGATCGTGAACGTCCTTGCCACGCAATGGATGGCTCACGGATTCAAGTACCAGGCTGCACTAGGCGATCCGCTGACCGTGGCAGGCCCGGTGGCTATCTACATGCCCCATATGTGGGCCGTCTGGTTTTTGAAGTTCAACCAGCTTGCGCAGCCCGAGGTGAAGCAGGTTCTTTGGAAGGGCTTGATGCTGGCCGCAGGCGGCTCTTTGGCATCCGTTTTGCTCGCCGCGCTCATCATGTATTCCCGCACCCGGAAGCTGCAGCAGGGCAATGAACACTTGCATGGCTCCGCTCGCTGGGCCGAGCGCAAGGACATTGAAGAAATGGGCCTGATCGGCAAGGGTGAAGGCGTGTATATCGGAGGCTGGGAAGACAAAAAAACCGGCCAGATTCACTACCTGCGGCACAACGGCCCGGAGCACATCATTGCGTTCGCCCCGTCCCGTTCTGGTAAGGGTGTCGGCCTGGTGCTGCCTACTCTGTTGAGCTGGCCGCATAGCACCGTGGTCTATGACATTAAGGGCGAAAACTACGCCCTCACCGCAGGATGGCGCGAGAAGCAGGCCGGGCAAAGGGTGCTGAAATTTTCCCCGGTGGAGCTGGAGGGCGGGCATAGCTTCAACCCACTGAGCGAGATTCGCATAGGCACACCGCGCGACGTTTCGGACGCCCAAAACATCGCTTTCATGTTGACCCACCCCAAGGGCGACACAGACGATGAAGACCATTGGGTAGAGAGCGCCACATCGTTGCTCACTGGCGTGATTCTGTATGCCTGCTACAAGGCCAAGGCCGAGGGCCGTATTGCCTCACTGCCGGAAGTCGCCGCAGTGCTGACCACGCCCGGCCAGAGCTTTGAGGAAACACTGAACGAAATGCTGCTGACGCCCTTGGACGAGGCGCATCAGTACGGATGGCGCACAGTGCGCGGCAATCCCACATCGGTGCATCCAGTCGTGGCCGAGAAGGCGCAAGAAATGCTGGACAAGGAAGACAAGGAGCTATCGGGCATCTTGTCATCAGCCAAGGTCAAGCTGCAGCTGTATTCCGACCCCATCGTGTCTGCCAACATTGGCCGCTCTGACTTCTGCGTGAACGACCTTGTAAATGGTGACAAACCGGCCACCCTCTACATCGTTGTGCCACCAAGCGACAAAGACCGTTTGAAGCCACTCACGCGCTTGCTCTTTGCCTTGATCGTCAACCGGCTGACCGAGAGCATGAAGTTTGAGGATGGCCGCTCTGTGCAGACGTACAAGCACCGGCTGCTGGCCCTCATCGACGAGTTCCCGACGCTGGGGCGCATGGACAACATCGTCAACTCCATGGGCTACACCGCAGGCTATGGAATCAAGTATTACTTGATCGTGCAAGACAAGGTGCAGCTCAACAACGTGTATGGCGAAAACGAGCTTGTTTTCTCAGGTACGCACATCCGAATCGCATACGCCCCGAACAACCCGGAAACCGCCGAATTGCTCTCGCGCATGACCGGCACTATGACGGTTGTAAAGGCAGACCACAGCTATTCCGGCAACCGGCTTTCTCCCATGCTGGGCCAGGTGTCCACGAACGTGCAAGAGATTGAGCGGCCCTTGTTGACGCCCGACGAATGCGGGCGCCTGCCTGGCCCGAAGAAAGATGCGCGCGGAAACATCACCGAAGCGGGCGACATGCTCATTTTCGTGACCGGCTTTGCACCGATCTATGGCAAGCAAATTCTCTACTTCAAGGACGAGATTTTCAGCAAGCGTGCCAAGCTGGCCCCGCCCGTGATCGTGCATGACCTGGCACCCGTCCAAGACCCCAAGCCACAGCCGCTGCAGGAGGTTGAACAGGTCGAGCTGCAGGACTTCCAAGAAGCGGAGCCCGTAGTAGCAGCCGAGGAAGACGAACAAGCCGCAGCAGCTGCAGCAATGCAGTGGCAACAAGAGCAGGAGCAGCAGCAGCAGGCCATCACTGCACTGGCCCAGCATGACGGCCCACCGGACGAGCTGGAGCCACCGCCAGAGCCGGATTTTTCCGAAGACATGCCGCCACCAGATGACGACTTTGCCCCGCCCGACGAGCCTACTTTTTCGGACGATGACGACTACACAGGCGGCGAGCCATTGGCGGAATCAGGTTTTGAAGGGGAGCCACCAGACTTAGACGGCCCCACCGAGCCGCCAGAACCGCCCCAGGACGCGCCGCAGGCGCTGGCCGATGCCTACCCGCAGGAGCCCGAAGAAATCGCGCCAGAAGCCCTTGCAGTCGTTGACGCCGAGGAAGAGGACGAGCACGAAGAGGCGACAGGAGGCCGGAGCCTGCGAGCCAGCCAGGCCGACGAAGGGCCACCGCCCGCAGCAGCGCCCTACGTCAAGCGCAAACCGAGCCTTGACGGCGACAACATCCCGAACCCCGACATGCAGCCCGTTGAGGTTAAGCAGGTCAAGCCACCAAGGAGCCGTAAACCATGAACAAGAACCGTGTAGAGCTGGAAGGATTTTTGGGCAATGAGCCCGACTTGCGCCGCTTGCCATCCGGCGAGGCCGTCACCAATATGCGCCTGGCAACAACCGAATATTGGCAAGACAAGGGCGGGGCGCGCAAATCGCACACTGAATGGCACTCACTGGTGATCTACGGCCCGCTTGCGGAGCTGGCCGCAAAGCACTGGCACAAAGGCGACAACATCGCCGCAGAGGGCCGGATTCAGTCGCGCACCTTTGGCGAGGACAACAAGAAGGTTGCGCGGGAAATCATCGTTTTCCGTGCCCATCGCATCGACCGCCTGCCGGGTGCAGATCGCACCGAGGAAGCCGCCGACGAAGCGGCCAGCGGCAGCGCTGACAACTGGCCCAAGGTGTAAGCAGTGAAGCGCAAAACCATAGGGTTAGCTTTGCTCCCTGGTGCTATGTTTATATCGCTAATGGCCGTAGGTGCAGCCTTGGGTTACAGGGTCAACATCACACAGTCATTGCCCCTTGGGCTATGGAAAGTGAACGACCAGGCAGAGCAGGGCGCTTATGTGGAGTTCTGCGCACCAGCTCAGTTTGCCGAGCTGGTGCGCGAACGCGGATACCTGCCCCACGGCAGCTGCCCGCAAGACCTGGCTCCAATGCTCAAGCCCGTGGCCGCCCGAGCTGGTGACACCGTGACCATCGACGCAAAAGGCATGGCAATAAACGGCCTGCAGGTGATTGATGGGCCGCTGCCTACCACCGACTCCAAGGGCCGCCCGCTGCAGCCAGTTGCACCAGGCACCTACCGCATCGAGCCTGGCGCTCTTTGGGTGCTATCGACCTACAACCCCCGCAGCTTGGACAGCCGCTATATCGGCCCTATCCAAGCAGACACCGTGATTGCTGGCATGACGCCGGTTTTTGTCTTCAACCAGAAAGAAAACTATGCGCTTGATCGTCGCTGAAAAGCCCAGCGTGGCTAAAGCTATTGCCGAAGAGCTGGGCATCGTCACCCGTGGAAATGGCTTCTTTGCTTGCCAGGATGGCTCTACCGTAACTTCCTGCTTTGGGCACATGCATGAGCAGCTGGGGCCAGATGAATACACCGCCGACGACATACCCCGTGCCACGAATGGCCGCAAGGTATGGCGACCGCAAGACCTGCCCATCATCCCCAATGTGTGGAAAACGGCAGCGAAGGAGGAAGCCAAAGAGCGCCTGCAGGTCATTGCTGGACTGTTCAAAAAGGCCTCAAGCGTGGTGAACGCCGGCGACCCCGACCGAGAGGGGCAATTGCTGGTCGATGAGGTCATCGACGCGAACGGATGGCAAGGCCCGGAGCTGCGCTACTGGAGCAGCGCGACCGACGCCACCAGCGTGCAAAGAGCCCTGGCCAGCCTGCAGCCGAACGCACAATTCAGGCGCTACGGCCTGGCAGCCCGTGCGCGCTCCCGCGTGGATTGGCTGATCGGTATGAATCTGACCCGTGCATTCACGCTGCGCGCCCGCCGTGGCGGCAGCTCTGCATTGCTGACCGTTGGCCGTGTGCAGACGCCTACGCTTGCGCTTGTCGTAGAGCGTGATCGAGCTATCGAAAATTTCAAGCCTGCAGCGTATTTCAACGTGCTGGCCGAGCTGCAGCACCAGGGCGGCAGCTTCAAAGCCAAATGGCAAGCTGCAGAGGGTGCAAAGGGTCTTGATGAAGAGGGGCGGCTGACCGATAAGGCCGTGGCCGAAGCGCTCAAAGCGAGCTGCACAGGCAAGCCCGGAAACATCACGGAATATAAGCAGGAAGCCAAGAAAGAGAAGCAGCCGCGCAGCTACTCGCTGGCCGATGTGACGCTGGCAGCATCACAGAAATTCGGTTACTCGGCAGATGATGTGCTGAAAATCTGCCAGGCCTTGTACGAAACCCACAAGCTCACCAGCTACCCGCGCACGGACTGCGCCTATTTGCCCGAATCCCAGCACGCCGACGCTCCCCAGGTGCTTGCAGCTGTGGCCCATGTGAACCCACGCCTTGCAGCCCTTGTTGCCAAGGCTGACCCCAGCATCAAGAGCCCAACATGGGACGACAAGCAAGTGACGGCGCACCATGGCATCGTGCCCACGATGCACCGCGGCGACCTGGCGGCGCTCAATGACAAAGAGAAAAACGTCTACGAGCTGATCTTGCGCGCGTACCTGGCGCAATTTTTCCCCGTGCATGAATACATGGCTACGACCGTGACGGCCCAGGTTGCGGGCGAGTGTTTCAAGGCCACCGGCAAGGTCATAACCGCCGCTGGCTGGCGTGAGGTGTATCAGGAGCCCGAAGCCGACGACCAAGCCGACGAGAAGCCCGAAGCCGACGACCAGGCACTACCGGCCATGAACCAGGGCGACAGCGTGACGGCCAAGGCCATCACCCTGCAGTCTCAAAAGACCAAAGCCCCGCCGCGCTTCAACGATGGCACGCTCTTGAAGGCCATGGAGAACATTTACAAATACATGGAGGACGAAGAGCAGCGCCGCATCTTGAAGGACGGTGAAGGGATCGGAACACCGGCCACCCGGTCAAGCATCATCAAGGAATTGAAGGCGCGCGAGTTCTTGGGCACCAAGGGCAAACAGATCATCAGCACCGAGCTGGGCCGTGGTCTGGTGGACGCCATGCCCCCTGATGTGAAATCGGCATCCCTTACCGCTTTGAACGAGCGCGAGCTGCGCGAAATCGAAACGACAGGGCAGGGGGTGGATGAATTTGTCGCGCTGCAGGCGGCTTTTGTGACCCAGCACGTAGAGCAGGCCAATGCGAGCAATGAAGCCCTGGCCGGAACCCTTGGGCCAGCTTGCCCACGATGCAAGGAAGGCCACCTAAAGCGCTGGCCGCGCAAGGAGAAGGGGGGGCATTTTTGGGCCTGCGACAAGTACCGAGAAACCGGGTGCAAGTTCGCGTGCGATGACAAGGCAGGCAAGCCCGATTTGAGCGTGGCGAAGGCATACAAGTGCCCCAAGTGCGAGGGCGGGCAAATTCGGCTCTTGACCGGGGGCACCAGTGGCAAGTTCTGGGGCTGCAGCAACTACCGCAACGGCTGCCGAGTGACCTACCCAGACAAGAACGGCAAGCCCGACACCGGGGCCAAGCCCGCCGCCAAAAAGGCCGCACCTGGCAAGCCCGCTGCATGAGCTGCAACAGATCCTTTTTTGCACCATGACCCTAGTAAAGCAGATCCGCTTTGCCGTGCCAGCAGCTGCAGCCATTGGTGCTGCAGCTTGGGGCGGGAACCTGGCCCTATTGGGCCTGGCTCCCGTTGCCGTGGCTTTGTGGGCATCCCGTACCAGGCGCACTGCCGCCTGGCTGGTGATGCTGGCCTATTACCTGGCCGTGGCCCGAGGCCTGCCCATCGGCGCTGCAAAGTTCTTTGGCGGCGATTGGGCGGCCTTGTTTGCAGCAAGCCTGTGGCTGGGTGCAAGCCTGGCTCTCTCACTGCCTTGGGCGCTCTTGTGGAGCGCGCAGCGCACGGGCTATTACTGGCGCGTGCCCGTGGCCGTCATCCTGTGCGTAATTCCCCCCATTGGCCTTGTCGGCTGGGGCAACCCGGTTTTGGCCGCAGGCGTCTTTTTCCCGGCCATGGGCTGGGGCGGGGTGATCGTTATGGCCCTGGCATTGGTTGTCGTGGCCTATGCCCCCTGGCGCACTGGCCTGGCCCTGGCCGCTTGCGGCCTGGCCGGGCTGGTGTTCACGGCCACACCGGCTGCACCGGAGTGGATCGAGGCGAAGAACACCAACTATGGCGGGGCAGGGGATGGCGGGCGCGACTTCATGCGCGACTTTGCTGCGAACCAGCAGATGATTGCCATAGCGATGCAGTCGAAAGCACCCTACATGCTTTTCCCTGAAACCGTTGCAGGCCTGTGGACAGACGCAACCGCCGACCTGTGGGCCGACGCAGCCGAAGAGCTGAAACGCACGGGCCGCACCGTCCTTGTCGGTGCAGAAATACCCATCGACGGAACCAATACAACAAGGAATTCCCTTGTCTATGTCGGGGCCGAGCAAGGCGAGCTGCAGCAGCGCATACCTGTGCCCGTGTCCATGTGGCGGCCTTGGGCCGACAGCGGCACCGTGGCCGATGTGATGGGCCACGGCCTGGGCCAGCTCAACGGATTGCGCGCAGCAGTCTTTGTCTGCTACGAGCAGCTTCTTGCCTGGCCAGCCTTGCTTTCCATGGCTGCGCAGCCGCAATTGCTTGTCGGCGCTGCAAATGACTATTGGGCCGCAGACACCAGCATTCCACACATCCAAAACATGACTTTGAGGGCATGGAGTAGGGCGTTTTCCGTGCCTGTTGTGCAGGCCGTCAATTTTTGAGTCACCGAGGCAATGATGAAAAAAATTATCAGAGCAGTCTTGCGTAAAACCCTGCTGCCGGTCTTGCGCGTGAAGGCCAGCTATTCCGCGCAGAGCTTGGAAAAGCTCAAGCATGGGCCTGCCATCGTTTGTGCAAACCATGTCAGTCTTTTGGATGGGGTGATTGTGGCCCTGGCAAGCCCTGTGCCCCTCACTTTTGGCGTGGATACCGACTACTCCAAGCGCTCCAAGATTGCCATGCGAGGCATGGCGGTTCTGGCCTGGCTGGGCTTCGGTGCAGTCGTGCCCGTTGATATTGCCTCGCCCTATGGCATCCGAACGATGCTCAAGCGCCTGCAGGCCGGTGAAACGCTGATGCTTTTCCCCGAGGGCCAGATAAGCACCGATGGGGCGCAGCAAGCCGAGCTGCAGGGCGTTTACTGGCTCCAGCGCCGAGCTGGTGTAGAGCTGATCCGTGTGCGGATCGAGGGGGCCGAGAATAGCCGCATTTTCGCCAAAGCAGGCAAAGCTATGTGGCCGCAGATTCACTTGATTTTTTGAGAAGCAGGGGATGGTAATGTCAATTGCTGACCACGCAATGAATGCGATTTATGGCGGATTTGCTGGCCTGATTGGTGCGCTAATCGGTCTGTATTTCAAGAAGAAAATTTTGAAAGAGCAAGAGAAAAACAAGATGCTCCAAGCTGAATTAGACAAGGCTAATGCAGTGATAAGTGAGCTGCGCAGGATCGTGCAAACGGAGAGGGGGAAGTAATGGACATGGCATTTTTGGAGCAGTGCGCTCCTACCGTTGCGCCGCAGACTATGGCAAGCATCATCAGGACGGAATCAGCCTTTCGACCGCACGCCATTGGCTACCACATCACCAAGGACGGCAAGGCCTACCGGCTGACGAACCCCCCCAAGAACAAAGACGAAGCCGTGAGCATGGCCAAGTGGCTTTTGGAGCACGGCTACCGCTTTGATGCGGGAGCCGCGCAGATCAACAGCCAGCACTTTGCGCGCTTCGGTATGACCGCAGAAACCATTTTCGACACATGCACCAGCGTTGGAGCTGGGGGGCGCATCTTGACCGAGTTCTACTCGGGGGCCGTGCGCCGGTATGGAGAAGGCCAGGAGGCCTTGAAGGCGGCAATATCGGCATACCAGACCGGCAGCTATACCCGTGGGTATGCCACCGGCTATGTGGGCCGCGTCACGGGCTTTGCAGGGGCTCCAATACCCCAGGCGAAGGCAGAGGCAACCAGGCCCAGCAAAAAGAGCGCTGCGACCGCTACGGCTGCCGCGCCTGCTGCTGGACACATCCGGCCCGAAGATGCGCCTACAGCCATCGCATGGTGATGCAGGGGCAGACTGGTGCATGGGGGGCTGCAGCTTTCCTTGTCGTGTGGCTGATCCTGCGGTTTTTTCTGCGTCGTATGAGGCGGCGGGGGGCCAGCAGGCAACGGAAAGGCAAGAGACAAGCCACCCTCAAAACACTGAGGACAATGAACGGTCAAAGGCAGCACAGGAGCAAAAAGCAATGAGCATCCCACCCAACCAGACCCCGGAATCTCAGGCCATGGACGAAATGGCGATGATGATCCGCAAGTTAGCCCAGGCCTTGCGCAAAGCCGCGCCAGAGCACGATTTGCCGCAAAAAGCACTGGACTACCTCAAGCGCAAAGGGCTTCAAGGACGGGTCTTTAGGGGGTGATGGCATGGAGACAGTTTTCAGCCTGGCCATGCTCTCTTTGTCACCATATTTTTTTCAACAATAGTGACATTTTTTGCCACCATGTTGAAAACTTCCTTTTAAATCAAAGAGCTATGTTTTCAGCAATGGTGTCATTCTTAATTCGTTGATTTAATTAGACTTTTTTGCGTTTTTTTTATACGCTTTAGCGTCCACAAACAACCTGCATCGTCCCGTGAGCCCCTTTTCAAATCTTCTCTACTCTTTGCGCATGAAGCACGGTGTCCGACAAGTAGATTTAGCTGTTCTTATCGGATATGACCAGACATACATCTCAGCGGTAGAGAGCAGCTTGAAAGGTGTCCCAGGCGACGATTTCATCACTCGCGTTGCAGATGCACTTTCACTCACGGAGCAAGAGCGCCAAGAGCTTTTTCTTGCTGCAGATGCATCGCAGCGTAAGCTAGTGATTGACTTGGACAGCCCCGAAGAAGCCTATTGGCTTTTAAAAGACCTCCGCGACCATTTCAGAACCTTGTCCTCACTGCAGATTCGCATGATCCGGGATGTTCTGCAGCTGGTTAATGAGAAGCATGTTGCGTCAGCTGAGGGCGAACCTGTGCGGAGACTAAAGCGGCGAGTTGAAATTGCCAGGCCTCGTAAAAACCTGCCTTCGACACCAGGGGCGGGTTCTTAGAGGGTGTGGCATGGAGACAGTTTTCAGCCTGGCCATGCTCAGTTTGTCACCATGAAAAGGCCGATACCGAAGGGGGTGCATAGCCCCTTTTTTTGTGCCTGGCTGCTGATGTTTATGAGGCATTTTTGCCGCAGCAGCGGCAAAAACCGGGATGCCCTGCCAGGTGCGGCTATTCGCCTTAGTCCCGTTGGGACTGGCCTGCGGCCACCTTCTAGGCCACCACTTGCCCGCTCATGGGGGATGCTGACGCAACCCCCGCCGCTGGGGCTCCCCCAATGCCGACCGGCTATGCGCTGCGCGCAAAGCCATGATGGTGACAAGCTGGTTCCTCGATCGCGCGGTTTTGTCACCATGCAGGGCGTGCCCTGATCTACCCGCCCCCGCCCGTTGGGCGAGGAAAAAGGGAAAAAGGTCTTGCTATATTCACCATATGGCGCATATAATAAGGTATTCCGCAGCAAACATCATCAGCTAACAAGAGAAGGGGCTTGTAATGAATACTATGGCAGGTATCACAACGGAAATGGTTTTTCGCGCTAATCAGCAAGCCTATGCAGGGGTTGCCGAGGCGCGCGGAGCGGGTAACGCCTTCACCCTCATTGATATGCGCTTTGGCCGGGGCATTGCCTTTATTGACGGAGCACGCAGCTTTGAGAACGCCCGCCAGTTTTCCTAGATTAACAAGAGAGGGGATTTTTATGTCAGCGAAGGTATTAGCTTTGGGCAGCGTGGTCTTGATAGCCGTTATTGGCTTTGGCTTCGCTGCTTATTTCTCAAAAAAACGCGGGGGCGATGGCGGTTTTATGTTGAAAATGATGGGGCTTGTGATAAGTATGTCCTTGGCAGCTTTTGCATGGGGAAAATACTCTGATACCGTGGACGACATGAGCAAAGAAGCCCAAGAAAAGAAAGAGAAAGACGCAATAGTGGTTTCAGTTACGCCCGCTGGAGTAGTTCAAGGCGGGATGCAAACCACAGATAGCGGCTTTATTTTCTCCAGTTCATATACTTCTTTTGAAACTGATAAGGGCGTTTACCGGGTTGATGGTAGCCATATTGTCCAAAAGGGGATTAATGCAGAGATTCAGCTAAGAGGCTCAGGACGAGAATATTTGTGCGTTGGAGGGTCTGGTAACTGCATGAGATTGAGTAGCAACTAAAGGAGGCAGAAATGAGCAATAAAGATGATGGATTTATCTATTCTTCGCCACGCGAGGGCATGAGCATTAACCCCGCTCACATTCTGGACGTTTCGCATTTTCTCGCCATGGGCAAGATGATTGCCGGGCCGCAGACCGTCACGATAGAGCAGCTGGTCGAGCGCCAGGCAGAGGCGGCACGCAAACAGCGAGAAGAGGACGGCGAGGCGTGAGCCTCACGCATGGGCAGGGCCAGCGCTGTGCGCGGTTTGCCCTGCACCCGAACCTACGCATGTCTCAAAGGGCTATCTGCTTTGAGTGCGCCCATTTCCATCAAGAAATCGGGGAGGACGGGGAAAGCGCGTGGACGCTTGACTTTGACGACCGGGGAGACTGCCTAGCAGGGCAGACCAACGACGAAAACTGAGGGCTCCCAACCCATCCGCATCGCATCGCGGCCCCCCATCCGCATAGCATCGCGCCCCCCCATCCGCATAGCA
>NZ_JBCPWO010000022.1:0-53833 GCF_039581385.1 Comamonas sp. A7-5 | reverse complement strand
CCAAGACGCCCGCCGATGTGCGTGCACGCGCCCATGCGGCCATCACGGCAGCGCTCAAGAGCGACGCGCTCAAGGAAAGCGTGGGTGTGGTCGGCCTGATTGCCACCAGTTCCACGCCCGAGGAAATGGCCCGTTCGCAGCAGGCCGAATTTGAGCGCTGGGGACCGCTGGTCAAGCAGATCGGCTTTACTGCGGATACTTGAGACCCCCTGAACGGCTGCGCCGTTTCCCCCTGAGGGGGACGGCGCCATCGCCGCGAGGCGGCTCTTGCTGGGCGCCTCTGACTATAGGGTTGCGCTTCTTGCATAGCCCGCGTTTTGGTTGAGTTTTTGCTGCAAACGCAGCCGGTTTTGTATGTCCTATTTGCCCCTCAGTGCCGATAACGCGTTTCTTCTTTTTGATGTGCTCAAGGCCGATGAGCAGTTGCAGCGCCTGCCGGCGCATGCGGCAACGGACCGGGGGCTGATGCAGCAGGTGCTGGAGGAGGCCGGCAAATGGGTGGGCGAGGTGGTGGCGCCGCTGTCGCGCGAAGGCGATGAGGTCGGCGTGCAGTTTGCAGCGGGCAAGGTCACCACGCCGCCTGGATTTGCCCAGGCATATCAGGACTTCTGGCAGGCGGGCTGGCCTGCACTGGCCTGTGCCGAGGAGGACGGCGGCCAGGGGCTGCCCTGGGTGCTGGAAGGCGTGCTGTACGAATGGCTGAGTGCTGCCAACCATGGCTGGACCATGGCGCCGGGCCTGCTGCATGGTGCTTATGAGTGCCTCAAGCACCATGGCAGCGATGCGCTCAAGGCCGCCTATCTGCCCAAGGTGGCCAGCGGTGAATGGCTGGCAACCATGTGTCTGACGGAGGCCCATGCGGGCAGCGACCTGGGGCAGGTACGCACGCAAGCCGTTCCGGTTGGCGAATCCGAGCTGGGCGAGCGCTTCGAGATCAGCGGCAGCAAGATTTTCATTTCGGGCGGCGAGCATGATCTGACCGATAACATCGTGCATCTGGTACTGGCGCGTCTGCCCGGGGCTCCGGCAGGGCCCAAGGGCCTGTCGCTGTTTCTCGTGCCCAAGCTGCTGCCAGGCGGCGAGCGCAACCGCGTGGTCTGTGAGCGCATCGAGGAAAAAATGGGCCTGCATGGCAGCCCCACCTGCGTGATGCGCTTTGATGGGGCTGCAGGCTGGTTGATAGGCCAGCCCGGAGCGGGTCTGAACGCCATGTTTGTCATGATGAATGCCGCGCGCCTGCATGTGGCGCTGCAGGGCATAGGCCTGCTGGACGCGGCATGGCAGAAGGCCCATGCCTATGCGCTGGAGCGCCGTCAGATGCGAGCGCCAGGGGCGGTGCCGGCCTCGCGTGGCGCAGGCGATGCAGCAGATCTGATCATCGAGCATCCGGCCATTCGCCGCACGCTCGATCTGCAGCGTGCCTGGGTGGATGGGGGGCGTGTGCTCGCCTACCAGACCGGTATCTATCTCGATGTGGCGCGACTTGCCGAAAGCGCCCGCGAGCGCGAGCAGGCCCAGCAGTGGTGCAGCCTGATCACGCCCGTGCTCAAGGCCGCCTGGACCCAGCAGGCGTTCGAGGGCTCCAGCGCCTGCCTGCAGGTGTTCGGCGGCCATGGCTACATCCGCGAGTGGGGCATAGAGCAGATCGTGCGTGATTCGCGCGTGGCCATGATTTACGAAGGCACGAATGAAATTCAGGCCATCGATCTGCTGGTGCGCAAGGTGCTGCCGGACGGTGGTCAGGCCATGGGGCAATGGCTGCTGACTTTGCGCAACAGCCTGGATGCAGGTCGGGCGCTGGATGCAGAAGTGCTGCGCTGCCTGGCCCAGCTGCGCTACTTCACCACGGTGCTGGCGCAGGCCTGCAAGGAAGATGACACCCTGGCCTGGCGCGTGGCCGACGACTACCTGCGCTGCGTGGCCGTGGTGCTGCTGGGCTGGGCGTGGGCACGTATTGCGGCTACAGCAGGGGGCGATAGTGAGCGCTGGCGAGGCCCCTGCAAGCAGGTGCAGCAGCGCATATTGCCCGAAATGGACTGGCGTCTGACTCTGATGAAGGCGCAGTGGGCGCAGGCTTCCGTCGTACACGGCAACCAGCTGTTCACCTCTGCGCATTGATCAAAATGGCTGCAAGATGCGAGCAATACCGGCACAATTGCGGTCTTTTCATCGCGCTCCTGGATTGCTCTTTTGCCTTCGAAGTTGACATCGCCAATGCTCGCTCACAAGACTGCTGAACCAGACTCCAAACCTGCACGCTCTTTGCGCGGCACGCGCTCCAGAGAGGCTGGCTTGGATCTCCCTGGCTCGGGGCAGGAGCCCAGGGACAGTGCCGAGGTTTTTGCCGTCGATCAGGTCGATGCCAGCTTTCTGGAGTCCCTGCTGGGCTACAACGCCAGGCGCGCCTCGCTGGCTCTGGTGGGTGTTTTCATGCGCTGCATGGAGCGTTTTGACCTCAAGATCGTCGAGTTCTCCGTGCTGTCTCTGGTGGGCAGCAATCCGGGTATCACCTCGCGCCAGCTCTGTCAGCAACTGGCCGTGCTGCCGCCGAATATGGTGGGCATGATCGATGCGCTGGGCAAACGCGGCTTTCTGGAACGGCGTCCGCACCCGCGAGACGGCCGCGCCACGGGTCTGTACCTGACCGGGGCAGGGCGCGAACTGGTGGATACGGCCGAGCCCGAGCTCAAGAGCAGCGAGACCCGTGCCATCGGGCATCTGAGTGCTGCCGAGCAGGTGCAGCTCATGGAGTTGTTGCAAAAGCTGTATCGCTGATCCCATGGCATGGCGCAGATCCTGCGCCCGGCGCGATAATGTGCGGCATCATGCAGATTCGCTTTACCAAGATGCAAGGTGCGGGCAACGACTTTGTCGTGCTCGACGAAACCCAGGCTCGCCTGGGCTTGAGCACCGCCCAGTACCGCTACCTGGCCAATCGTCACTTTGGCGTGGGCGCCGACCAGATCCTGACGGTGCGCCCGGCACCCGCAGAGGGCGTGGACTTTGAATATGTCATCCACAACGCCGACGGTGGCGAGGTCGAGCAGTGCGGAAACGGCGCACGCTGTTTTGCGCGCTATGTGCATGACAAGGGTCTGACCGACAAGAGCGTGATCCGCGTACAGACCCTCTCGGGCGTCATCGCCCCCGAAATTCATGGCAATGGCCGCGTCACGGTCGATATGGGTGCGCCTCAGCTGGATCCGGCCAAGGTTCCGTTTATGACCGACGGTCTGCAGGCCGAGACTCTGGGTTCGACGCAAAAATGGCCTCTGACGCTTGATACGCCTTTGCAGCCGGCTACAGTCTGGATAGCAGCCGTTTCCATGGGCAATCCGCATGCGGTGCAGCTGGTGGACGATGTGAATGCCGCTTTGGTGGAGTTGCATGGCCCGTTGATCGAGAACCATGCCCGTTTTCCTCAGCGTGTGAACGCCGGCTTCATGCAGATCCTCAACCGCGGTGAGGTCCGCTTGCGTGTCTATGAACGTGGTGCCGGCGAGACCCTGGCCTGCGGTACGGGGGCTTGTGCCGCCGTGGTGGCCGGCATTGGCTGGGGCCTGCTCGACCAGCGCGTCGATGTGCATACCCGCGGCGGTCTGCTGACCATTGAATGGACTGGCGGTGCGCACGATCGCGTGCGCATGACCGGCCCTGCCGAATTTGTTTTTGAAGGCCAGATCGACATACCTGATACCTTATGAACAGCTTGACCGATACCGCCATGACCGAAGAGTCGATTGCCGACTACCTCCAGGAAAACCCCGATTTCTTCGAGCGCCATGCCGAGATGCTGACAGGCGTGCGTTTGATCAGCGGCCATGGCCCACGTGCCGTCAGCCTGCAGGAACGTCAGGCCGAGATGCTGCGCGAAAAGATCAAGGGTCTGGAGCATCGCATAATGGACATGGTGCGCCATGGCAGCGAGAACGCTTCCATCGCCAACAAGATTCATCAGTGGACCCATGCCCTGGTCAGGGTGCAGGACCTGCGTGAGCTGCCCCATGCGCTCACCGCCAGCCTGCAGCACACGTTTGATGTCCCCCAGGTCGCACTGCGTCTGTGGAATGTGGCGGGTGCGCACAGCGGCACCGTCTACACCATGGGAGTGAGTGATGATGCCAAGGCCTTTGCTTCGTCGCTGACCATGCCGTTCTGCGGCCCCAATATGGGCTTCGAACCCGTGACCTGGCTGCCCAACCCCAATGCGGTGCAGTCGGTCGCGCTGCTGACCCTGCATGACGGTGCCATGGACAGCACTTCCAACGCCTTTGGCATGCTGGTGCTGGGATCGCCCGACCCGCTGCGCTTCGATGCCACCATGGGTCTTGAATTCCTTTCACGCATCTCCGAGCTGGCCAGTGCCTCGCTCTCGCGCATGCGCGCTCCTGCGCTGACGCTGGCGCACGGCTGAGGCTGCAAAAGGGGGTAGATACTGATGCAAGAGCGCGAGCAGCCCTCTTTTGAGGAGCAGTACGCGCAGCTTCCGGAAGTTGTCCACAGCTACCTGGAGCATGTGCGTGTGCAAAAGCGCCTGGCCGAGCGCACGCATACGCTGTATGCGCTGGACCTGATCAAGCTGCAGAGCTTTGCACAGGCGGCAGCTCAGGAGCTTTTGACACTGCAACCCTCGCATATTCGCCGCTTTGCTGCGCAAATGCATGGCGCCGGCCGCAGTGCACGCGGTATCGCACTGATTCTTTCTGGCTGGCGCAGCTTTTTCCGCTGGGCGGCCCAGCGGGGGCTGGTGCCTTTCAACCCCGTGGAGGGCGTGCGCGGCCCCAAAGCTGCCAAGCCTCTTCCCAAGGCACTGGCTGTGGACGATGCCGTGCAACTGGCCAGTTTTCAGAACCCCGAAGCTGATCCATGGATGGAGGCGCGTGACGTCGCCATGACCGAGCTGCTCTACAGCTGTGGCCTGCGTGTGGCCGAACTGGTGGGGCTGGATCTACGGCCCGACCAGCAGAGCCGGCATGAAGGCAGGGGCTGGATTGATCTGGAGGCGGGTGACGCCCATGTTCAGGGCAAGGGCAGCAAGCGCCGCATTGTGCCCGTGGGGCGCATGGCGATCGAGGCCTTGCAGCGCTGGCTGGCGCTGCGCAGCAGCGCGCTGGTCGGGACCGCACAGCTCAAGGCACAGGATGAAGCGGCCTTGTTCGTCGGCCGCCGGGGCGAGCGGCTCAGCGCCCAGTCGGTCTGGTCACGTCTCAAGCAGCGAGGCCAGCAGGCGGGGCTTGCGACTGGCGTTCACCCGCATGTGCTGCGCCACTCCTTTGCCAGTCATATGCTGCAGTCCAGTGGCGATCTGCGTGCCGTGCAGGAGTTGCTCGGGCATTCCAGCATTGCCACCACGCAGATATATACGCGGCTGGATTTCCAGCATCTGGCCCAGGCTTATGAAAAAGCCCACCCGCGTGCGCAGCGCAGCAGCGTCGGAGAGACGCCCGCTCCATTGCGCGTGCCGGACGACGAAGAGCAAAACTGAAGAGTCCTGATTTGATAGCTTGAAGTGATTGTTGAGTATGTGATGGAGGTGATTTTTTGCTGAAATTTCTGCCATCCCTGCTGCCCATGCGCGCTTGAAAGCACCGCTACACTCCCCAGCTGTTATCACCGGAGCGCGCATAGGGATGCGCCGCCCGTGTTTTTTGGGCAGCCGCATGTGGCGGCTGGCCGCAGCAAGAGGTTTCAACGCATGGCTCTCATTCCTGTCACCATCCTCACGGGCTTTCTGGGCTCGGGCAAGACCACGCTGCTCAAGCGCGTGCTGCACGAATCCCACGGCATGAAGATTGCCGTGATCGAGAACGAGTTCGGCGAGGAGAACATCGACACCGACATTCTCAAGACCGAATCCAAAGAACAGATCCTGCAGATGAGCAACGGCTGCATCTGCTGCACCATCCGCGAAGACCTGCGTGAGGCTTTGCAGTTGCTGGCCGCCAAGCGCCGCAAGGGGCAGGTGGACTTCGACCGCATCGTGATCGAGACCACCGGCCTGGCCGATCCCGGTCCCGTGGCCCAGACCTTCTTCATGGATGACGAGATCGCCGAGACCTACCTGATCGACTCCATCATCACTCTGGTGGATGCCAAGCATGCCAATCAGCAACTCGACGATCGCCAGGAAGCGCGCCGTCAGGTGGGCTTTGCCGACCAGATGTTCCTGTCCAAGACCGATCTGGTGACGGATGCGGAAAAGGAGGCGCTGATCCACCGCCTCAAGCACATGAACCCGCGCGCGCCCATCCGTGCCGTTCATTTTGGCGATGTGCCCCTGAGCGAAGTGTTCGACCTGCGTGGCTTCAACCTGAACGCCAAGCTGGACATCGACCCTGATTTCCTCAAGGAAGATGATCACGACCACGATCATCACGACCACAGCGCTTGCGACCATGACCATGGCCAATGCGAACACGATCATGAACACCAGCACGACGAGCATTGCGGCCACGACCACCATGACCACGAGCATGGCGAGCACTGCAATCACCCGCATCACCATCATCACGACGATGACGTGAAGAGCTTTGTCTACCGCGCCGATCGCGCGTTCGACCCGGCCAAGCTGGAAGACTTCCTGGGCGCCATCGTCAATATCTACGGCCCCAAGATGCTGCGCTACAAGGGCGTGCTCGACATGAAGGGCACCAGCCGCAAGGTCATCTTCCAGGGCGTGCACCAACTCATGGGCAGCGATCTGGGCCCCGAGTGGGAAGTCGATGAAAAGCGAGTCAGCAAAATGGTCTTCATCGGCATCGACCTGCCGCAGGACATTCTTCGCCAGGGACTGGATCAATGTTTGGTGTAAACCCTGGGTTTGGGGGCTGTTTCGGCGAAAGCTAACGGTTTGCTGACAATGACTGACGGCCTGCCAAGCAGGCCGTTTTGTTTGTCTGTTATTTCTCGCAAACTGACCGAAACAGGCGCAGGCTTTGTTGCAAATTGTGGGGTATGTGCAACGGAGCCGGGCTGGGGGGACTGGCGTGGCTACAATGCCGGCCCTAAAGAGGGTGTTGGAGCAATCCGGCCCTGCAAGGGCTCTGTACTGTAAGGAGACAGGACGTGACCGCTGTGAAAAGTAATCTGCCCAAGGCTGCAGCCAAAGCTGCGGCAGCGGCTGTGCACCCCCGCAGCGTCGAGACCTCTTTGGTGGACGCCGCGTTGAACAACCCGGTGCTGGTACCTGCAGCAGCGGGAGAATCTTCCAAATCGTCCAGATCCAAGCGTTCTGCATCGCCTCCAGCGCGGCAGCCTGAAACAGATGTTCCGTCCTTGGCAGCTTCGGCAGTCAAGGCTGCGGCAACCATGAGAGATACGAAAGCAATGACCAACACAAAGCAAGCTGTGCCCAAGAAAGATCCCAAGCTGGCCAACGCCTGGAAGACCAAGTCGGTAGAGGAGCTGACCGATGCTGAAGTGCTGGCCATGTCTGATGACGATTACATGAACGACGCCCAGTTGGCCTACTTCCGTCGCAAGCTGGTCGCGCTCAAGAACGATATGCATGTGAATGCGGGTGAGACTGCGGAAAACCTGCGTGAAGACACCGTCGTGGTGCCCGATCCTGCCGATCGTGCCACCATCGAGGAAGAGCACGCTCTCGAGCTGCGCACCCGTGACCGCGAGCGCAAGCTGCTCAAGAAGATCGACCAGTCCATTGCCCGCATCGATGCCGGCGACTACGGCTACTGCGACGAAACCGGCGAGCCCATCGGGGTGGGACGGCTGCTGGCTCGCCCCACGGCTACACTGTCGTTGGAAGCCCAGCAGCGCCGTGAACTCAAGCAGAAGATGTACGGCGATTGATCTGCGTCAGGCGTTGGCGGGGCTGCAGGCAGCAAAGTAGAGGACCATGGCAAAAGAAGAAAACAAGTCGGGAGGGTTGCTGTCCAAGGTGGTGCGTTTCGTGCGCCACCCGACCGTGAATTGGTCCGATTTGGAGAATCTCAACCAGGACAGCGAAGAAAGCCAGTACAGCAAGCAGGCGCTAAAGGAGATGCTGGAGCGCAAGCGCCAGAACGACTTTGTGCGAAAGCGCGAGTTTGACCAGTTGCGCAAGCTGCGTCAGGCTCAGTTGTCGAGGACCGCGGTGACTGCCAGGGCCCCGCTCGAGACGCCGACCCCACTGGCACCTTCCTCTTTTTTGCAGACTGCCCAAAGTTCCGTGCCGGGCGAGCGCGCAGAAACCATCAAGAAGATCGACGAGATCGAAGCGCAGATGGCCCAGCAATGGTGGCGCGGCAAGCTGGCCGCTGATGCCGCCACCATGCCGCTGCAACTGCCCGAGGGCGGAGGCAGCATGCCTTCGGTATTTAAAAGCCAGCCGCTTTCGATCAGCACGTTGCCGCTGCTTCAGGATGTGTTGCCAGGCGATCTGGAGCTGCCGCAATCGGGGCGGCAGGGCAATCCTGTTGCTTTGCCGGGCCTGCGTGGCGAGACGGACTTTTCACCAGCGTTTGCCACGACCGAGGTCTCCGCTCCAACCGATATCAACATGGTTCCGCCGTCCTTTGCGCGCTTCGAGCATGATGCCGCGCTGGAGGATGCTGCGATTGTCTTTGCCAGCGGTGACAGCGTCGCAGCCGAGACCAGCCTCAAAGCCTTGATTGCCGAGCGTGCTCAGGATACGCCGGCGCAGTTGCAGGTCTGGCTGGCACTGCTGGACATGTACCGCGCAGCAGGCATGCAGGCTCAGTTTGAAGACGCTGCCATGGACTTTGTGGCGCGCTTCGGTCGTTCGGCACCGCAATGGTTTGTGATGCCGCAGCAGGCGGGCAGGCTTAGCGAAACCGCGCCGGATGCCGCAGCAGTGCAGACCGGTTTTCGCTGGCAGGCTCCTGTGCATTTGGATGAGCCTGGCTTCAAGGCGCTGCTGGCCAGCAAGGCGCGCAGCGTCGGCAGCTCGGTCATGGACTGGAGCGTTCTGGAGAGCCTCGACCCCGGCGTGAAGAAGCCGCTGCTGGATGCGGCACATCGATGGGCCGACGAAAAGGGATCACTGGTTTTTGCCGGTCATGAAAGATTGCAGGCCGTGCTCAGCAAGCACACCCCTTCCGGTGATCGAGCCGTCGATCAGGACTGGTGGTATTTGCGTCTGGCCATGCAGCGCCTGATGCATCTGCAGGACGAATTTGAGCTGACGGCGCTGGACTATTGCGTGACCTACGAGCTGTCGCCACCCTCGTGGGACGATCCGGTCTGTGCGTATTCGAATGAAGGGCAGGCGCAGAACCTGCGTGCCAAGGATAGCCGGCTCTTGGGGCCGGAGACGATTCAGCCCGGCATGCTCTGGAAGGAGCATCAGCCGCGTTTTGCGCTGCAAGGAGTGATCGACGGCGATGCATTGCCCTGGCTGGCCGAGGTTCAGGAAAAGGCCAAGCTTGGCGAAGCCATCGCCATTGACTGCGCGCGCCTGGTGCGCATGGACTTTGCTGCCGCAGGCTCGGTGCTGAACTGGGCTGCGCAGATGCAGGAGCTGGGTCATGTGTTGCAGTTCAGTCAGTTGCACCAGTTGCTGGCGGTGTTCTTCAATGTTGTTGGCATTCAGGAACATGCACAGGTGATCCCAAGGAGGGACTAGCTCCCTGAGAGGCTATGCCGCCTCCCCCCAAGAGACCGCGTCTCCGGCTGGAGTCGGGCCGTTTGAGGCCTTGTCCACAGCAAGCGCTGCAAATTTAATTTTTCTGGGCCTCTTGAGGTCGATCTTGTCTGTCCCCATCTGCTCCAGATGGAACAGTTTCACGGCACCACCATTTTGAGCGTGCGCCGCCAGACTCCCGAGGGCGTGCAAGTCGCCATCGGCGGTGATGGTCAGGTCACATTGGGCAATATCGTCATCAAGGGCACGGCGCGCAAGGTGCGCAAGCTCTATCACGGCAAGGTGCTGGCGGGCTTTGCGGGGGCAACCGCAGATGCCTTCACGCTGTTCGAGCGCTTCGAGGCCAAGCTGGAAAAACACCAGGGCAACCTGACCCGCGCCGCGATCGAGCTGACCAAGGAGTGGCGTACCGACCGCGTGCTGCGCAAGCTTGAAGCCATGCTGGCCGTGGCCGATGCGACGACCTCGCTCATCATTACCGGCAATGGCGACGTTCTGGAGCCCGAGCAGGGCATTGTGGCCATCGGCTCCGGCGGCGCCTATGCGCATTCCGCAGCCAAGGCCTTGCTCAACAACACCGAGCTGTCGGCCGAAGATGTGGTGCGCAAATCCCTGGCGATTGCCGGCGAGCTGTGCATCTACACCAATATGAATCACACGATCGAGACGCTGTAAGCACTCGTCTATCCGAATTGATAGCTGCCGGCGCTTTATGGTTGGGCGCCGGAGGCATATTTGACTGAGAATTCACATGTCTTTTGCCATGACTCCCCAGGAGATCGTCTCCGAGCTGGACAAGCACATCGTCGGCCAGCATGGTGCCAAGCGCGCGGTGTCGATTGCATTGCGCAATCGCTGGCGCCGCCAGCAGGTGCCCGAGGGCCTGCGCCAGGAAATCACGCCCAAGAACATTCTGATGATCGGCCCCACGGGCGTGGGCAAGACGGAGATTGCCCGCCGCCTGGCAAAACTCGCCGACGCTCCCTTCATCAAGGTCGAAGCAACCAAGTTCACCGAAGTGGGCTATGTGGGCAAGGATGTGGACGCCATCATCCGCGATCTGGCTGAAGTTGCCGTCAAGCAGACGCGCGAGTCGGACATGAAGAAGATGCGTGCCCGCGCCGAAGATGCTGCCGAGGAGCGCATTCTCGATGTGCTGATCCCGCAGGCCCGCACTGGCGAAGTACCCGCGGACAACACGGCGCGTCAGGTTTTCCGCAAGAAGTTGCGCGAAGGTCAGCTTGACGACAAGGAGATCGAGATCGACATCGCCGAGCAGATGCCTCAGGTGCAGATCATGGGCCCCCAGGGCATGGAAGAGATGGCCGAGCAGCTGCGTGGCATGTTCAGCCATATGGGCCAGGAAAAGCGCAAGACGCGCAAGCTCAAGATCGCCGAGGCCCTGAAGCTGCTGACCGATGAGGAAGCAGCAAAGATGGTCAATGAGGAAGACGTCAAGACCCGCGCCATTGCCAATGCCGAGCAAAACGGCATTGTCTTCATCGACGAAATCGACAAGGTGGCGACGCGCCAGGAAACCAGTGGCTCCGATGTATCGCGTCAGGGTGTGCAGCGCGACCTGCTGCCCTTGGTCGAAGGTACCAGCGTCTCGACCAAGTACGGCGTGGTCAAGACAGACCACATTCTTTTCATCGCCTCGGGTGCTTTCCACCTGTCCAAGCCCAGCGATCTGATTCCCGAGCTGCAGGGGCGCTTTCCCATTCGCGTGGAACTGGAATCTCTGTCGGTACAGGACTTCGAGGCGATTCTGATGCAGACTCACGCCTCCCTGGTCAAGCAATATCAGGCGCTGCTGGCGACCGAAGGCGTGACTCTGGAGTTCAAGCCCGAGGGCATCACGCGTCTGGCAACGATTGCCTTTGACGTCAACGAGAGTACCGAAAACATCGGTGCACGGCGTCTGTCCACAGTGATGGAGCGTCTGCTTGACGAAGTCAGCTTCGATGCGGCCAAGCTTTCGGGTCAGACCGTGGTGATCGATGCAGCCTATGTGGATCAGCGCCTGCAGGTGCTGAGCAAGGATGAGGATCTGTCGCGCTTCATTCTTTGAAGAACCGAGCGCTTGAAGCGAGCTGCCCGCCTGTGCGGGCAGTTTGCGTTTGTAGGAGAAGGTCGAGACTTAAATCAGTTCTTTCCATTGAATTGAATGGTTGCAATTGACGCCTCCTAATGAGAGTCCACTTGCATTGACTTTGCTAAGTGCTTGTAAAGGAAAGGTATTTTCAGAATAAGGCTTTTCTTTTTCTCTCTAAGTGCTTGATTTCATTGCAAATAATTGTTCCTTCGGGTTTGGATTCACCTTAAATTGCTGATACAGTGCAAAAAAGTGCAATTAAGTGGTGAAAGCTGCCCTCGTGCCCATTTTGGGGGAACGAGCGGCTCCAGATGACCGGAGTAACTTGCCGTGTTTCAAGGGGCGTCTTCGCTGAATCTCGATGGAAAGGGGCGGCTCTCAGTGCCGACCCGGCATCGTGACGCCCTTTTGTCCTTGGCGGAGGGGCAGGTCACTTTCACCAAGCATCCCGATGGCTGTCTGTTGCTGTTTCCGCGCCCCGAGTGGCTGCAGTTTCGCGAACGCGTCGCGCAACTGCCGATCACGGCTCAGTGGTGGAAGCGGATTTTTCTGGGCAATGCCATGGATGCTGAGATGGATGCAACCGGTCGGCTGCTGATTTCGCCCGAGTTGCGTGAGGCCACAGGTCTGACCAAAGAGGTCTTGATGCTGGGCATGGGGGCGCATTTCGAGGTCTGGGACAAGGCCACATATGAAATGCGCGAAGCGGAAGCGCGCCAGCAACCGATGCCGGCGGCTTTCCAGGATTTTGTTTTGTAGGAAGTGCTTGTGAATCAGCCGTTGCAACATATCACCGTCTTGCTGGACGAGGCCGTGGACGCCCTGCTGGGTGGTGCCGCCGAGCCGCCCGCTGGCCAGTGGGTCGATGCGACGTTCGGTCGAGGCGGTCATTCCCGGCTCATTTTGCAAAGGCTGGGGCCGGACGGGCGCTTGATCGCGTTCGACAAAGACCCGGACGCAATTGCTGAGGCGGCGCGCATCACCGATGCGCGTTTTTCGATTCGGCATGAAGGATTTCGCCATCTTGGCGAACTGCCCGAAGGCAGTGTGCAGGGTGTGTTGATGGACCTGGGGGTGAGCTCGCCCCAGATCGACAACCCGGACCGGGGCTTCAGCTTCCGCTTTGACGGCCCCCTCGACATGCGCATGGACACCACGCGTGGTCAGAGCGTGGCCGAGTGGCTCGAAGATGCGGAAGTGCAGCAGATTGCGGAGGTGATACGTGACTACGGCGAAGAACGGTTTGCTGGCCCCATTGCAAAGGCGATTGTTGCTCGGCGCGAAAGCCAGGGCCCATTACGCACCACTGCCGAGCTGGCCCAACTCGTGGCTGGCGCGGTCAAGACCCGCGAGGCTGGGCAAAACCCGGCAACACGGACCTTCCAGGCTCTTCGGATTTTCATCAATGCCGAACTTCAGGAGCTTGAGCAAGCGCTAGAAGCCAGTCTGCGCGTGCTGGCTCCCGGCGGCCGTCTGGCCGTGATCAGCTTCCATTCGCTGGAAGATCGCATCGTCAAGCAGTTCATTGCCAAGCATTCCAAGGAGGTCTACGACCGCCGTGCACCGTTTGCGCCTCCCACGCCCATGCGTCTGAAGGCGCTGGAGCGCATCAAGCCCAGTGCTGCCGAGGTGGATGCCAATCCTCGTTCGCGTTCCGCCGTGATGCGCGTCGCCGAGCGCACCGAGGTGCCTGCATGATGCATCGCCATGCCGCTCCGAGCATGGCTGCGGGAGGGCTGCCATGCTGCGCATAAACCTGCTGCTGCTGCTGGCGGTCATGACCAGCGCCATCTTTCTGGTGCATACCCAGTATGAGTCGCGTCGTCTGTTCACCGAGCTGGACCGCGCCGAGGCAGAGGCGCGTCGGCTGGCGACGGATCAACTGCGCCTGCAGGTGGAAAAGCGTGCCCAGGCCGCGCCTCAGCGCATCGAGACCTTGGCGCGCGAAAAGCTGCAGATGAAGCAGGCTTCTCAGGCCATTACGCAGTACGTGCATGAAACGGCTGCAGGAACTGCGCAATGACACGCAGCGTGCTCTATACCACCAGCCCTTTGCTGGCTTCGAAAACACCGCTGTGGCGCAGCAAGTTCATCGTAGCTGCGCTGGCGCTGGGTTTTGTGGGCCTGGGCGCGCGTGCAGCCTATGTGCAGGTCTTCGGCAACGACTTCTTCAAGCGTCAGGGCCTGGTGCGCTTTGCGCGTACTCTGGAGCTGCCGGCCAACCGTGGCCGTTTGCTGGATCGCAATGGCCTGATTCTTGCGTCCAGCGTGCCGGCGGCCAGTATCTGGGCCATTCCCGAGGACGTGGATCTGAAGGACCCTGAGGTCCAGCAAAAGCTCAAGGAAGTGGCGCGCCTCATGGACATGCCGCTGCGCTCCCTGATGGAGAAGCTGGATGTCGAGGACAAGACCTTTGTCTGGGTAAAGCGTCAGCTGGACTGGGATGTGGGCCAGAAGATCGTGGCGCTCAATATCAAGGGCATCTACAACCGCAAGGAATACAAGCGCCAGTATCCCGAAGGGGAGTCTGCGGCGCATATCGTGGGCTTCACCAATGTGGAAGACCATGGTCAGGAAGGCATGGAGCTGGCGTTCGACAAGGAACTAGCCGGCAAGGCTGGCTCGCGTCGTGTGATCAAGGATCGTCTGGGCCGCGTGGTGGAGGGCGTGGGCGATGAAGTGCCGCCGCAGGATGGGCAAGATATTCAGTTGTCCATCGACAGCAAGGTCCAGTACTACGCCTATCAGAAACTCAAGCAGCAGGTCGAGACCTTCAAGGCCAAGGCAGGCAGCGTGGTGGTGATGGATGCGCACACCGGCGAGCTGCTGGCCCTGGCGAACTATCCGAGCTACGACCCGGGGCATCGCAAGAATCTGACGGGCGAGCAGCTGCGCAACCGCGCGCTGACCGATACCTTCGAGCCGGGTTCGACCATGAAACCCATCACAGTGGCCGCAGCCCTGGAGCTCAAGCGTGTCAAGCCGAGCACCATCATCGATACCGCACCCGGCCGCTACACGGTGACGGGCTCCACCATCACCGATACGCACAACTACGGCGCGCTGACGGTGGAGGGCGTGATCCAGAAGTCCAGCAACGTGGGCGCGACCAAGGTGGCGCAAAAGCTCTCACCTCAGGAAATGTGGGAGTACTTCAGTGCGCTGGGCTTCGGCCAGAAGCCGCAGATTCAATTCCCGGGCGCGGTCTCGGGTCGTCTGCGTGCCTGGAAGACCTGGAAGCCTATCGAGCAGGCCACCATGTCCTATGGCTATGGCCTGTCGGCCTCGCTGTTCCAGATGGCACGTTCCTACACCGTGTTCTCCAACGACGGCAATGTCATTCCCTCGACGATTCTGAAAACGAACGAGCCTCCTGTGGGCGTGCGTGTGATCTCCAAGGAAAATGCCGAGGCGGTGCTGCACATGCTGCGTCTTGCTGCAGGCCCAGGCGGTACCGGCCAGAAGGCCCAGGCCGAGGGCTACACCATCGGCGGCAAGTCGGGCACTGCCCGCAAGCAGGTGGGCAAGAGCTATGCCGCGGGCAAGTACCGGGCCTGGTTCACGGGCATTGCTCCCATCGACAAGCCGCGCATCATCGTGGCCGTGATGGTGGACGAGCCCACGGCAGGTTCTTACTACGGTGGCACGGTGGCCGGCCCGGTGTTTGCGGACGTGGTCCAGCAGACATTGCGTTTCATGGGCGTTCAGCCCGACAAGGAAGTCAAGCCTCAGATCGTGGCTGCACCCGCTGAGGAGCCTGTGCTATGAGCACCCCCATTCAAATCCTGAACAATGCAGCCGAGGCCGTTGCCTGGCTGCGCAGTCGCGTGCAGGGTGACCTGCAGACCGATAGCCGCAAGGTCAAGGCCGGCGATGCCTTTGTCGCCTGGCCTGGAGCTGCCACTGATGGCCGAGCCTATGTGGGCAAGGCTCTGGAGCAGGGCGCCGCCGCCGTGCTGGTGGAGGCCGATGGTCTGCAGGCCTTCGATCTGAGCGGCGACAGCATTGCAGCTCTCAAGGGACTGAAGGCTGCGACGGGACTGATTGCCGACCAATGGTTTGCACATCCCAGTGGCGAGCTCGACGTGCTGGCCGTGACCGGCACCAACGGCAAGACCACCACAGCCTGGTGGCTGGCGCATGCGCTCTCGAAAGTGACGCTGAACACGCGCACCGGCTGTGCGCTGGTGGGCACCCTGGGTGTGGGCGTGCCGCCTGCGCTGGAGTCGACAGGCATGACCACGCCGGACCCGGTGTTGCTGCAGCGTGCGTTCCGCAGCTACGCCGACCAGGGTCTTGCCGCCTGTGCCATCGAGGCATCGTCCATCGGCATCGTCGAGCACCGTCTGGACGGCAGCAAGATTCGCGTGGCGTTGTTCACTAATTTCACGCAGGACCACCTGGACTACCACGGCAGCATGGATGCCTACTGGCAGGCCAAGGCCCAGCTGTTCGACTGGCCCGGCCTGCCGGCCGCCGTGGTCAATATCGACGATGCGCATGGCGCCAGGCTCTGGGCCAGGCTGCAGGGCCGTGCGATGGATGTCTGGAGTGTTTCCATTCAAGGACCTGCGCGTCTGCAGGCCAAGGACATCGGACTGGGCGACGAAGGCCTGAGCTTTACCGTGCTGGAAGCTGGTCACAGCCTGCGCATGAATACGCGTCTGGTCGGTCAGTACAACGTCTCCAATCTGCTTGGGGTGCTGGCCACCCTGCGCTGCCTGGGCCTGACGCTGGAGCAGGCCGTACAGGCCTGCGCCGATCTGGAGCCCGTGCCCGGTCGCATGCAGCAGATCGTCAAGCCCGGTCAGCCTCTGGTGGCCGTGGACTATGCCCATACGCCCGATGCGCTGGAAAAAGCCTTGCGCGCGCTGCAGCCCGCCGCGCGGCAGCGCCAGGGCAAGCTGTGGTGTGTGTTCGGCTGCGGCGGCGACCGGGACAACAGCAAGCGTCCGCTGATGAGGCAGGCCGCCCAGGCGCATGCCGACGGCGTTTTCGTCACCAGCGACAACCCGCGCAGTGAAGTGCCCGAAAGCATCATCGACCAGATCCTGGCTGGCATGCAGGCGGGCGAGGCATTGCATGTTCAGGCCGACCGCGCGGCGGCCATTGCCCAAGCCATTGCCCGTGCCGATGCGCGCGACGTGGTGTTGATTGCCGGCAAGGGACATGAGGACTATCAGGAGACGAAGGGCGTGCGCCATCCGTTCTCCGACATGGCTGAGGCGCAGAAGGCGCTCGCAGCCCGCGAAGGAAAGATTCGGTCATGATGACCCTGGCAAAAGCGCTGGAGCTGATCCAGACGCATATCCCCAAAGCCCGCCTGGTCGGCAACGGCCAGCTGGAGCTGACACGTGTGCACACCGATACGCGCACGTTGCAGAACGGGGACTTGTTCGTGGCCCTGAAGGGCGAGCGTTTTGACGCCCATGATTTTCTGTCTCAGGCGCAGGCCGCCGGTGCTGTGGCGGCCATTGCCAGCCATGGGCTGGAGGCTGCAGGCATGGCCGGCATCGAAGTGCCGGATACGCTGCTGGCACTGGGCGCGCTGGCACAAGCATGGCGTGCACAGTTCGATCTACCCTTGATTGCCGTGACCGGCAGCAATGGCAAGACCACGGTCACGCAGATGATCGCGTCCATTTTGCGCGCGCATGTGGGTGGGCAGGGCGAGGCAGCACTGGCCACGCGTGGCAATTTCAACAACTCCATCGGCATGCCGCTGAACCTGTTGCGCATGACGGGCGCGCATCGCATTGCGGTGCTGGAGATGGGCATGAACCACCCCGGCGAGATTGCCGAGCTGGCTGCCATCGGCCAGCCCACGGTGGCTCTGGTCAACAACGCTCAGCGCGAACACCAGGAATTCATGGGTACGGTGGAAGCCGTGGCGCGTGAAAACGGCTCGGTGCTGCGCTTTCTGCCCAAGGACGGAGTGGCCATCTTCCCTGCCGGAGATGAATACACGCCGCTGTGGACCGAACTGAGCGCCGGTCGCTCCAGCCTGATGTTTGGCGAGGCCGCTGATGGGGCTCAGGTTTTTGCCAGCGATGTGGCCTGGGCCAACGGAGCCTGGAGTTTTGCGCTGAACACCCCGCAAGGCGTGGCAGCCGTGCAGTTGCATATTGCCGGCCGCCACAATGTGCGCAACGCACTGGCCTCAGCTGCCTGCGCCCATGCCGCCGGCGTGCCTTTGCCTGCCATTGCACAAGGACTCTCCGGCTTCGAGCCCGTGACGGGGCGCTCGCGCGCGCTGGCCGTGCAGATCAAGGGTCAAGGCATCACGGTGGTCGATGACACCTATAACGCCAATCCCGATTCCGTGGCAGCTGCTATTGCCGTGCTGGCCGAGCTGCCTGCACCGCAGTTGCTGGTGCTGGGCGACATGGGGGAGGTCGGCGATAACGGCCCGCAGTTCCATGCCGAGGCCGGCGCGCTGGCGCAGCAGGCAGGTATTGCCCATTTCTTTGCTCTGGGTGACCAGAGCACGTTTGCGGCCTCTGCCTTTGGCAGCGGAGCTCGGCATTTTGATAGCATGTCCGCCCTTCAGCAGGCGGTGTGCGCAGTTTTACCCAAGGTAGGTAGCGTGTTGGTCAAGGGTTCGCGGTTCATGAAGATGGAGCAAGTGGTGCAGAGCATTGAGGCCTGCGCAGACAAGAAGCAGGGCAACTGCGAGGAGGCCGCATGCTGCTGATGCTGGCTCAATGGCTGCAGGGTATTTCGCCGGAGTTCGGCTTTCTGCGCGTCTTCCAGTACCTGACGCTGCGTGCCGTGCTGGCTGCCGTCACCGCCTTGCTGATCGGCCTGATCGTCGGCCCCAGGGCGATTCGCATGCTGACCGCACTCAAGATCGGTCAGCCCGTGCGCGGCTATGGCATGGAGACCCATCTGGTCAAAAGCGGCACGCCCACCATGGGCGGCGTGCTGATTCTGTTCTCGATCGCCGTGTCCACTTTGCTGTGGTTTGACCTGTCCAACCGCTTTGTCTGGATCGTGCTGCTGGTCACGCTGGGCTTCGGTGCGATTGGCTGGGTGGACGACTGGCGCAAGGTCGTCAACAAGGACCCCGAGGGCATGCGCTCGGGCGAGAAGTATTTCTGGCAGTCCGTCATCGGCCTGCTGGCTGCGCTGTATCTGGTGTTCTGCATCTCCGAGAACAGCAACGCCGAGGTCTTCGCGCTGTTCATCTCCTGGGTGCAGTCGGGCTTTTCCATGGATCTGCCGCCCAAGGCCGGCCTGATGGTGCCCTTTTTCAAGGAAGTCAGCTACCCGCTGGGCGTGCTGGGCTTCATCGTCATGACCTATCTGGTCATCGTGGGCGCCAGCAATGCCGTGAACCTGACCGACGGCCTTGACGGCCTGGCCATCATGCCCGTCATCATGGTCGGCACGGCGCTGGGCATCTTCGCCTATGTGACCGGCAACGCCACCTATGCGCGCTACCTGCTGTTTCCCAGCATCCCCGGCACGGGCGAGCTGATGGTGTTCTGCGGCGCCATGGCGGGTGCCGGTCTGGCTTTTCTCTGGTTCAACGCACATCCCGCCCAGGTCTTCATGGGCGACGTGGGCGCGCTGGCGCTGGGCGCTGCTCTGGGAACGATTGCCGTGATCGTGCGCCAGGAAATCGTGCTGGCCGTGATGGGCGGCATCTTCGTGGCGGAAGCCATCTCGGTGATGCTGCAGGTGACTTACTTCAAGTACACCAAGAAGCGCTATGGCGAGGGCCGCCGTCTGCTGAAGATGGCACCGCTGCACCATCACTTCGAGAAGAGCGGCTGGAAGGAGACCCAGGTCGTGATCCGCTTCTGGATCATCACCATGCTGCTGTGCCTGCTGGGCCTGTCCACCCTGAAGCTGAGGTAGTCGCCATGCAAGACGAAGACCTCAAGCTCGATGATCAGGTTCTGCAGCCGGATGCGGTTGTGGATGCTATGCAAACGCAAGCGCCTATCGCTGATCTGCAAAGCATTTCAGATGAAAATATGTCTGAAATGATTCAGGAACAAGCGCAAGAAGCTCCTGAAATGCAAGCGCCTGTCAGCATCACCAAGACGCTGGATGCCGAGCCGGTGCCCGATATCTCCACCTTGACGGCAGCCAGGGACGCGGCCGCCTTCGTGGCACAGATCTTTGCCGACCCCAGCATCTCCGATGCGGCCGATGCCGAAGTGACCGAGGTCGAGTCGCAGCCCGAAGCCGAGCTGGAAGCAGTGGTGGAGCTGCCACCTGTCCCCGTGCACTGGCCGCAAGGCGCGGCCCAGCACCTGCAGGGCCAGCGCGTGCTGATTCTGGGTCTGGGCATCTCGGGCATCGCCATGGCACGCTGGTGCGTGCGTGCCGGTGCCGAGGTCACGGTGGCCGATACGCGCGAAGCCCCGCCCTATCTGCCTGCGCTGCAGGCCGAACTGCCCGGCGTGCGCTTTGTTGCCGGCGCATTCACGGCTGCTCTGGTCGATGGCCAGAGCCTGAGTTCCGTCTATCGTTCGCCGGGCCTGAGCCCGGCCAGCGTTGCCCCGGTCTTCGATGCCGCACGCAGCATCGGCCTGCCCACGGGCGGCGAACTGGATCTGTTTGCCTTTGCGCTCAAGGGCCTGCGCGAAGCCCATGGCTATGCGCCCAAGGTGCTGGGCATCACCGGCACCAACGGCAAGACCACGGTCACCTCGCTGACCGGTCAGCTGCTGGAGCATGGCGGATTGAGCGTGGGCGTGGCCGGCAATATCGGTCCTTCGCTGCTCGACACTCTGTCCGCTCGCATCGATGCAGAGACTCTGCCACAGGCCTGGGTGCTGGAGCTGTCCAGCTTCCAGCTCGACGACTGCCGCGGCTTCGAGCCCACGGCAGCCACGGTGCTCAATATCACCCAGGACCATCTGGACTGGCATGGTGGCATGCAGGCCTATGCCGATGCCAAGGCCCATGTCTTTGGCGAGCAGGCTCTGATGGTCCTCAACCGCGAAGACCCCGTCGTCATGGCCATGCTGCCGGCGCCCGTGGCGGTGCCCGGCAAGCGCGGCAAGACTTTCCAGCGTGCCCATGTCAGCTTTGGCGGCGACATGCCGCGCCGCCCCGGAGACTTCGGTCTGGAGGTGGTCAACGGCATGACCTGGCTGGTGCGCGCCCATGAGGCCGACGAAACCAGCAAGGGCAAGAACGCCGACGATCTGCACATCGTGCGCCTGATGCCCGCCGATGCGCTGCGCATCCGCGGCCGCCACAACGCCATCAATGCGCTGTCGGCCCTGGCGCTGGCGACCGGTGCAGGATGCACGCTGGCACCGTTGCTCTACGGCCTGCGCGAATACCGGGGCGAGCCGCACCGTGTGCAGCCCGTGGGCCGGGTGGGCGATGTCGAATACTTTGATGACAGCAAGGGCACGAATGTGGGCGCCACCGTGGCAGCCCTTATGGGCCTGGGGCCGGACCACCGCATCGTGGTGATTCTGGGCGGTCTGGGCAAGGGCCAGGACTTTACGCCGCTGGCCACTCCCGTCTCGCGCTATGTGCGCGCGGCCGTGCTGATCGGCCAGGATGCGCCGCTGATTCGCGAGGCGCTTGGCGACACAGGCGTGACCCTGGTCGATGCCGCAAGCATGCAGGACGCTGTGCAGCAGGCCGCGCGTCTGGCCCATGCCAATGATGCGGTGCTGCTCTCGCCGGCCTGCGCGAGCATGGACATGTTCAAGGACTATGCGGACCGCGCCCACCAGTTTGTGGAAGTGGTGCGTGAGCTGGCGCTTGAAGCCGGCCAGCAACTGGAGGACGGCGCATGACAGCCGCCTTCCTGACCAGCCTCTCCGGCCGCATGCGCTCGTGGTTCCGCAGCGCAGAGGAAAGGCCCATCGACGTGCTGCCCGTGCGCGTAGGCGGGCCGCTGTACGACCGTCCCACCCGTACTCCGGCAAGCGTACTGGGGCTGGATCAGGCATTGATCTGGGTCGTCATCGCCTTGCTGTCCTGGAGTCTGGTCATGGTGTATTCGGCATCGATTGCGATGCCCGACAACCCGCGCTTCGGCAAGATCGAGCCCTATCACTTTCTGCTGCGCCACACCATGTCGATAGGCATGGCCTTTGTGGCCGCGCTGCTGGCCTTCCAGGTGCCCATGAATGTCTGGGAGAAGGTGGCGCGCAAGCTGTTTCTGATCTCCATTGTGTTGCTGGTGGCGGTGCTGATCCCGCATGTGGGCACGGTGGTCAACGGCGCGCGGCGCTGGCTGTCGCTGGGCATCATGAACTTCCAGCCTTCCGAGCTGGCCAAGTTCTCCATCCTGATCTACGCGGCCGACTACATGGTGCGAAAGATGGAGGTCAAGGAGCGCTTCTTCCGCGCCGTGCTGCCCATGGGTCTGGCCGTGGTCGTGGTGGGCGTGCTGCTGCTGGCCGAGCCAGACATGGGGGCTTTCATGGTGATCGTCGTGATCTCCATGGGCATTCTGTTCCTGGGCGGCGTGAATGCGCGCATGTTCTTCATCATCGCACTGCTGGTGGTGCTGGCCTTCGGCATGATCATCGCCACCTCGGAGTGGCGCCGCGAACGTATTTTTGCCTACCTTGATCCCTGGGATGAGAAGCATGCGCTGGGCAAGGGCTACCAGCTCTCGCATGCGCTGATTGCCATCGGACGGGGCGAGATCTTTGGCGTGGGCCTGGGCCGCAGCGTGGAAAAGTTGCACTGGCTGCCCGAAGCGCATACCGACTTCCTGCTGGCCGTGATCGGCGAAGAATTTGGTCTGGTCGGCCTGCTGCTGATTGCTGCCGTCTTCTTCTGGTTGACCCGCCGCATCATGCTGATCGGCCGTCAGGCCATCGCGCTGGACCGTGTCTTTGCCGGGCTGGTGGCCGAAGGCGTGGCGATCTGGATGGGCTTCCAGGCCTTTATCAACATGGGTGTGAATCTGGGCGCCTTGCCAACCAAAGGCCTGACTCTGCCGTTAATGAGTTTTGGCGGTTCGGCCATTTTGATGAATTTGATTGCGATAGCTGTGGTGCTCAGAGTCGATTACGAAAACAAGCTGCTGATGAAGGGAGGCCACGCATGAGCCTGCTCATCAAGCCAAGCAAGCCGCGCACGGCACTGGTGATGGCCGGTGGTACCGGCGGTCATATCTTCCCCGGTCTGGCCGTGGCACAGGAGTTGCGTGCGCGCGGCTGGAATGTGCACTGGCTGGGAGCGCCCGGCTCCATGGAGTCGCGCATCGTGCCGCCCCAGGGCTTTGCACTGGAGCTGATCGAATTTGGCGGCGTGCGCGGCAAGGGGCTCAAGACCCTGGTGCAACTGCCGTTCAGGCTGGCGAAGGCCTTCTCGCAGGCGCGTGCCGTGATGAAGCGCGTGCAGCCCGATGTGGTCATCGGCCTGGGCGGATACCTCACCGTGCCCGGTGGCCTGATGGCTGCGGCTTCGGGCGTGCCTGTGGTGCTGCACGAACAGAACTCCGTGGCAGGCATGGCCAACAAGGTCGTGGCCAAGGTGGCCAAGCGAGTGTTCACGGCTTTCCCCAAGGTATTTGCCAAGGGCGAATGGGTGGGCAATCCGCTGCGTCAGGCTTTCCTGGAGCAGGCCGAGCCCGCCCAGCGCTTTGCCGGCCGCAGCGGCCCGCTCAAGCTGCTGGTGGTGGGCGGCAGCCTGGGAGCCAGGGCGCTCAATGAGATCGTGCCCCAGGCTCTGGCCCTGATGCCTGCCGATCAGCGCCCCGTGGTGCTGCACCAGAGCGGTACGGCCCAGATCGATGCGTTGCGTGCCAACTATCAGGCTGCAGGCGTACAGGCCGAGCTGACTCCCTTCATCGATGACACGGCCAAGGCTTTTGCGGATGCCGATCTCGTCGTCTGCCGTGCCGGTGCCAGCACCGTGACCGAGATAGCCGCTGTAGGGGCGGCAGCGGTCTATGTGCCCTTCCCTGCTGCGGTGGATGACCACCAGACCAGCAATGCCCGCTTCCTGGTGGATGCCGGTGGCGGTTGGTTACAGCCGCAAAGTACTTTGAGCGCCCAAGGGTTGGCGGAAATGCTACAAAATATGCAGCGTGCGACGCTGTTGGAGCGCGCTGAACTCGCGAAGAAAATGCAAAAGACTGATGCCACCGCGAAGGTGGTCGCCGCTTGTGAGGAGTTGGCAGCATGAAACACGCCATTCATCACATTCACTTTGTCGGTATTGGCGGCGCCGGCATGAGCGGTATTGCAGAGGTTCTGCACAACCTGGGTTACGCCATTTCAGGCTCGGATCTGGCCGACAGCGCCACGCTGCGCCGCCTGGCGGGCCTGGGCATCAAGACCTTTGTCGGTCACGCGGCCGAGAACGTTGTTGGCAGCGATGCCGTGGTGACATCCACGGCCGTGCAGGGCGACAACCCCGAGGTTCTGGCTGCGCGCGAGAAAAAGATTCCTGTGGTTCCCCGTGCGCTGATGCTCGCCGAGCTGATGCGTTTCAAGCAGGGCATCGCCATTGCCGGAGCGCATGGCAAGACCACCACCACCAGCCTGGTGACCAGTGTGCTGGCCGAAGCCGGCCTGGACCCCACCTTCGTGATCGGCGGCAAGCTCAACAGCGCCGGCGCGAATGCCAAGCTGGGCCAGGGCGACTACATCGTGGTCGAGGCTGACGAGTCCGATGCCTCCTTTTTGAACCTGCTGCCTGTGATGGCCGTCGTTACCAATATCGACGCCGATCACATGGAAACCTACGGCCATGACTTCGGCCGCCTCAAGCAGGCCTTTGTCGATTTCCTGCATCGCATGCCGTTTTACGGGCGCGCCATCCTTTGCGTCGACAGCCCTGCCGTGCGCGAGATCCTGCCCAAGCTGGCGCGTCCGGTCACGACCTACGGCTTTGCCGAAGATGCCCAGGTGCGCGCCGTGAACGTGCGTGCCGAAGCCGGTCGCATGCGCTTTACCGTGCGCCGCCAGAACGGCCAGAGCTACCCCGATCTGGAGGTTGTGCTGAGCCTGCCCGGCGAGCACAACGTGCTCAACGCCCTGTCTGCCGTGGCGGTGGCCATGGAACTCGAGATTTCCGACGAGGCGCTGCTGCGCGCCTTGGAAGGCTTCAAGGGCGTGGGACGGCGTTTCCAGCGCTATGGCGAACTGCCGGCTGCCAATGGCGGCACGTTCACCGTCATCGACGACTACGGTCATCACCCCGTGGAAATGGCAGCCACGCTGGCTGCGGCACGCGGTGCCTTCCCGGGGCAGCGCCTGGTGCTGGCCTTCCAGCCACACCGCTACAGCCGCACACGCGACTGTTTCGAGGACTTTGTGAAGGTCATCGGCAGCGCCGACTCGGTGCTGCTGGCCGAGGTCTATGCCGCGGGCGAGGCACCCATCGTGGCTGCCGACGGTCGATCCCTGGCTCGCGCCTTGCGTGTGGCCGGCAAGGTCGAGCCTGTATTTGTGGAAAACATTGCCGATATGCCGGCAGCCATCGCTGCCAATGCGCAAGCGGGCGATGTATTGCTGTGCATGGGGGCCGGATCGATTGGCGCCGTGCCTGGGAAATTGGTTGAAATGCTTCAGAAACAAGAGCTGGCCGCGCCCGCAGGGAGCGCGCAATGAGCATGTTTGGTACAAATATCGATGTGAAGGCACTGGGCAAGGTCGCCGTGCTCATGGGCGGTCGCTCGTCCGAGCGCGAGGTCTCGCTGATGTCCGGCGCTGGTGTGCTGGCCGCACTGCAGTCCAAGGGTGTCGATGCCCACAAGTTCGACCCTGCCGAACAGGGGCTGGAGCAGCTCAAGGTGCAAGGCTTTGACCGCTGCTTCATCGCGCTGCATGGCCGCTACGGTGAGGACGGCACGGTGCAGGGTGCACTGGAGTTGCTGGACATTCCTTATACGGGTTCGGGCGTGATGGCTTCCAGCATCGCCATGGACAAGATCATGACCAAGCGCATCTGGCGCTTTGAAGGCCTGCCCACGCCGGACTGGCGCATGGTCGCTTCGGCCGGTGAAACCCGCGCCGCACTGGAAGCCCTGGGCGCTCCCATGATCGTCAAGCCCGCACGCGACGGCTCCAGCATCGGCCTGACCAAGGTGATGAATGCCGACGAATGCGCCAAGGCCTACGAGCTGGCGGCCCAGTACGACGCAGAAGTGCTGTGCGAGCAGTTCATTGCCGGTGACGAGACCACCTGCCCCGTGCTGGGCACGGGAGCCCAGGCCGGTGCGCTGCCGGTGATCCGAATCGTTGCGCCCGAAGGCAATTACGACTACCAGAACAAGTACTTCACAGATACCACGCAGTACCACTGCCCTAGCGGCCTGCCGGCTGCCGAGGAGGCCGAGATCCAGCGCATCGTGGAAAAAGCCTTCCGCACGCTGGGCTGCCGTGGCTGGGCGCGTGCCGACATCATGATTCGCGCCAGCGACCGCAAGCCTTTCTTGCTGGAGATCAATACCTCTCCAGGCATGACGGGGCATTCTCTCGTCCCCATGGCTGCGCGCGCTTCCGGCGTGAGCTACGAAAACCTGTGCCTTGGCATCCTGGCCATGAGCACGCTGGATGGAGAAGCGGAGCAGCCATGAACCGCAACCAGCCCACAGCCGTCGTCCCGTTCGACGTCAAGCTCATGAACATCACTGCCACGGTGATGTTCATGGGCTGCTTGACGGCGTGCGTGATGGCCGTGGGGTGGTGGTTGATGCGAACTCCGGCCTTCAATATCGGTCGCATCGTGGTGGAAGGCGAGCTGGTGCATAACAACGCCGTGACGCTGCGCGCCAATGTGGCGCCAGTGCTCAAAGGCAACTTCTTCACGGTGGACCTGAAGGCGGCCCAGCATGCATTCGAGCAAGTGCCCTGGGTGCAGGAGGCGCAGGTGCGCCGCGAATATCCGAACGGCTTGCGCGTTGCGCTCAAGGAGCATGTGGCCGAAGCCTTCTGGGGGGCTGAGACCGGTACCGGTCTGGTCAACAAGGCCGGCGAAGTGTTTGAAGCCAATCTGGGCGAACTGGACCGCGAAGGTCTGCCGCGTCTGCAAGGCCCCGAGGGCTCGGCACCGCGTGTTCTGCAGATGTATCGAGCGCTGGAGCCGGCCTTGAAGCCGCTCGATGTGGCGCTGGACAGCCTGACTCTGGATGCGCGTGGCAGTTGGACGCTGGTGCTGGATAACGATGCGCTGCTGGAACTGGGCGGTGGCACGACCGAAGACATATTGCAGCGCGTGCAGCGCTTTGTGCGCACGCTGCCTCAGATCACCTCTCAATACAAGCGCTCGGCTGCGGCACTGGAGTCTGCAGACCTGCGTTACGAAGACGGCTATGCCTTGCGACTCAAGGGCGTGACCACTGGAACCTCCGCGCCGGCAGCTGCTGCCAGGGCCAGACGATGAGCAGGAGCAGGGGAGCAGACATGCAAGGCGCACACAAAGACAAGACAGAACCTACCGGGGGCGGAAGCTGATATGGCAAGAGAATACAAGGATGTGATTGTTGGGCTGGATATCGGCACGGCCAAGGTCATGGCGGTGGTGGCCGAGGTCATGTCCAATGGCGAGCTCAAGCTGGCGGGCCTGGGCGTAGCCCCCAGCAACGGCTTGAAGCGCGGCGTGGTCGTGAATATCGATGCGACCGTGCAAAGCATCCAGCAGGCGCTCAAAGAGGCCGAGCTGATGGCGGATTGCAAGATCCAGCGAGTGTGTACCGGCATTACGGGCAGTCATATCCGCGGTCTGAATTCCAGCGGCATGGTGGCCATCAAGGACAAGGAAGTCTCGTCCACCGATATGGCTCGCGTGATGGAAACCGCCAAGGCCATCAATATCTCGTCCGACCAGCGCCTGCTGCTGGTCGAGGCGCAGGAGTTCGTCATTGACGGCCACGAGGTGCGCGAGCCCATCGGCATGAGCGGCATTCGCCTTGAAGCCAAGATCCATATCGTGACCGGCGCCCAGAGCGCGGCCGAGAACATCATCAAATGCGTGCGCCGCTGCGGACTGGAAGTCGAGCAGTTGCTGCTCAACCCGCTGGCGTCGGCCCAGGCCGTGCTGACTGACGACGAGCGCGAGCTGGGCGTGGCCGTGGTGGATATCGGCGCGGGAGCGACCGATGTGGCCATCTTCACCGGCGGTGCGATTCGCCACACGGCCGTGATCCCGATTGCCGGTGACCTGATCACCAGCGACATCGCCATGGCCCTGCGTACCCCCACCAAGGATGCCGAGGACATCAAGGTCGAGAGCGGCTATGCCAAGCAGTTGCTGGCCGATCCCGATGCCCAGGTCGAAGTGCCGGGCCTGGGCGACCGCAGCCCGCGCATGATCAGCAAGCAGGCCCTGGCCGGCGTGATCGAGCCCCGCGTGGAAGAGATCTTCTCGCTGGTGCAGCAGGTCATCCGCGAATCGGGCTACGAAGAAGTACTGTCCTCGGGCATCGTGCTCACGGGCGGCAGCGCCGTCATGCCCGGGATGATCGAGCTGGGCGAAGACATCTTTCTCAAGCCCGTGCGCCGCGGGCTTCCCAAATATTCCGGTGCGCTGGCCGACATGGTCGCCCAGCCCCGTGCCGCCACGGTGATGGGCCTGCTCGATGAAGCACGTCTGGCACGTCTGCGTGGCTACAAGGTGGCCCAGAAGAGCGGTTCCATGAAGACCGCTTTTGGCCGGTTCAAAGACTTCATCGTGGGGAACTTCTGATATGAGCACTTATCGCATGTTCATCACCGGACCACCACAGATGGATTTTTCGCGGTATCGACGACGAAGACCGCGAAGACCTCAAGAGTTCGAAATTTCTTTTCCACAGCAGCGACAAACCACCACTAGAGAACAGGAGCACCACCATGCCTATCGACATGATTGAAACCGAAGAATTCAACCAAGGCACGCAGATCAAGGTGATCGGCGTCGGCGGCGGCGGCGGCAACGCCGTCGACCACATGATTGAACGCAGCGTTCAGGGCGTCGAATTCATTACGGCCAATACCGATGCTCAAGCTCTGTTGCGCAGCCGCGCTCACCGCACCATCCATCTGGGTGGCAGCGGCCTGGGTGCCGGCAGCAAGCCCGACAAGGGCCGCGATGCTGCGGAAGCTGCTGTGGAAGATATTCGCGCTGCCATCGAAGGCGCGCACATGCTCTTCATTACGGCAGGCATGGGTGGTGGTACGGGTACCGGTGCATCGCCTGTGATCGCACGAGTGGCCAAGGAAATGGGCATTCTGACGGTGGGTGTGGTGACCAAGCCTTTCGAGTGGGAAGGCGGTCGCCGCATGCAGAACGCTGACGCCGGCCTGGCCGAGCTGGAGGCGAATGTGGACTCGCTGATCGTTGTGCTCAACGAAAAGCTGCTCGATGTGCTGGGCGACGATATCTCCCAGGACGAGGCTTTTGCCCATGCCAACGACGTTCTGAAGAACGCTGTGGGCGGCATTGCCGAAATCATCAACGAGTACGGCCATGTGAACGTCGACTTCGAAGACGTGCGCACCGTGATGGGCGAGCCCGGCAAGGCCATGATGGGCACGGCCAAGGCCGCCGGTCCCGATCGTGCCCGTATCGCTGCCGAGCAGGCCGTGGCCTGCCCGCTGCTGGAAGGCATCGATCTGTCCGGCGCCAAGGGCGTGCTGGTGCTGGTGACTGCAGCCAAGGGTAGCCTCAAGCTGTCCGAGTCGCGTCTGGCCATGTCCACCATCAATGCCTATGCGTCTCCCGATGCGCATGTGATCTACGGCGCTGCCTACGATGACTCGCTGGGCGACGAAATCCGCGTGACCGTGGTGGCCACCGGCCTGTCGCGTCCCAATGTGCGTCGCCAGAACATCCAGGTGGTGCAGGGCGGTCTGCGTACCGGTACCGACAACGTGGCAGTGGGTCTGCCTCCCCTGGGCGGCATGGACTACGGCACGGCCAACACCAATGTGCCCAGCGTCTGGCGCACCAACCGCACCCAGGCTTCGGAGCGCGTGAGCGCGCTGGCGTCTGGCGGCATGGACGATGTGGAGATCCCGGCGTTTCTGCGCAAGCAGGCTGATTAAGCCCCCCCTGAGCGGCTTTGCCGCTTCCCCCTCTCTGGCGCTTTGCGCCGGAGGGGGACGACACCCTCGGTGCGGGGCGGCGGGGCCGCCAAGGCCCTTCCTCGGTGTCTCTGCCTCCGAGTGCGCCAGCGCTTGAGAGTCAGCCGCAAAGGCCTTTGGATCGTTAAGGACTGATGGCCCATCAGTTCGCTGTATCGCAGCGATTAAGACAACCCTGGGTCGGCGTAAGCCGGCTCGGGGTTGTCCCATTTAAAATACCAGCATGCTTCAGCAACGTACCATCAAGACCATTTCCCGTGCCGTAGGCGTGGGCCTGCACAGCGGCCAGCGTGTCGAGTTGACGCTGCGCCCTGCCCAGCCTGATACCGGCATCGTGTTCCGTCGCGTGGACTTGCCTGAGCCTGTGGATATCCCCATTTCCGCCGAGGCAGTGACCGATACGCGCATGGCCTCGACCATCGGCAGCGGCGGAGCCAAGGTGCATACGGTAGAGCACCTGATGTCGGCCATCGCCGGTCTGGGAATCGACAACCTCTACGTGGACATCACTGCCGAAGAAGTGCCGATTCTCGATGGCTCTTCGTCCTCGTTCGTTTTTCTGCTGCAAAGCGCCGGAATCGAGTTGCAGAAAGCGCCCAAGCGCTTCATCCGCATCAAGAGCCCGATCGAGGTGCGCGAGGGCGAAGGCCAGAACCTCAAGTGGGCGCGCTTCGATCCCTACCATGGCTTCAAGCTGCGCTTCGAGATCGACTTCGCTCACCCAGCCGTGGACTCCACGGGGCAGTGCGTGGAGTTCGACATGGGTCTGGACAACTACACACGCGACATCGCCCGCGCCCGCACCTTCGGCTTCACCAAGGATGTGGAAATGCTGCGCAACAATGGCCTGGCACTGGGCGGCGGGCTGGACAACGCCATCGTCATGGATGACTACAAGGTCCTGAACAGCGACGGCCTGCGCTATGACGACGAGTTTGCCAAGCACAAGATCCTTGACGCGATCGGCGACCTGTACCTGATCGGCAAGCCCATTCTCGGTGCCTACAGCGCCTTTCGCTCGGGTCACGGCCTCAACAACAAGCTGCTGCGCGCAATGACCGAGCAGCCCGAGACTTGGGAGCTCGTGACCTTCGAGGGCGAGCGCCAGGCTCCTCAGGGCTTTGCCATGCCCGCTCAGGCCTGGTGAGCGAGACCTCCATGTTGATCTTTCGCTGGCTGGCCACCTTGCTGATTCTGGCTTCGGCATTGAGCTTTGCCTTCTATCTGGGAACCGGCAAGGCGCACTACAAGCGCCTGGGCTTTTTGCTGTTCAAGTGGACGGTGATTGCCGGTCTGGCCTTTTTTGCCGTGATGTTTGTCGGACGCATCATCTGAGAACTAATGAATATTGATAGCGGCTTGCCAAATCCGGCTTGGCGTTTCATAGGTTTCTGTTCTGTAAACAGCGCGCAAAAAGTGGTAAATCGGCAGTTGCTCACTTCTTGCGGCGCCGAAATTGGGTAAAGATGGATCTGCTGCGGCTGCCATGACCGGCCGCACACCTTGTTGACCGAAACAATTCGACAAAGGAGTACCCATGTCCCGTTTGACTACCCGCATTCTTTCTGCCTCCATTGCCGCCTGCCTGGGTCTGGGCAGTCTGGCCGTTCAGGCTCAGCCCGGCCCGCCACCCGGCCGCGGCAATGGACATGGAGCGCAGGACATGCGCCATGGCGGTCGCCATGATGATCGTGGTCGGCATGAGCAGCGCCATGACAGGCGCGACGACCGACGTGCCGATCATCACGACAATGGTCGCCGTGGCGGTGGTCCCGACCATAACTGGTACAAGGGCAGTCGCGTGCCGCCGCAATACCGCAGCCAGCACTATGTGGTGAATGACTGGCGCGGCCACCATCTGTCGGCGCCGCCGCGTGGCTATCACTGGATTCAGAACGGCGGCGACTATCTGCTGGTTGCCATTGCCACAGGCGTGATTGCCTCCATGGTGCTGAGCAATTACTAAACCGTGAAACCTCTCGAAAAGCCGTGGCCTGCCGCGGCTTTTTTGTATGTAAAGGAGTCCTGTAAAGCAGGCTCAGTTTGGGTCATGCAATTGACCATCCCCAGAATCTGGCCGAACATTCTGCGGACGCACTGCAATGCAGATCGGGAGCGGATCACGGAGGGTTGGCCTTATATGCGAAGAGTCGATGTACCGACCAGGGATGGGCATTCCATCGTGCTGACACGCATCGGCCCCGCGCGGGGGGCGGTGGTGGTCGTGACGCACGGCACGTTTTCCAGCGCATCCTCATGCCAGAGGCTGGGTCGATTCCTCGCTGCGCAGGGTTTTGGCGTCTGGCTTTTCGATTGGCGAGGACATGGGCTGAATCAGTCAGTCAGCCACGATTACGACCTGGAAACTGTGGCCGAGCATGACGTTGACAGGCGCTCTTCAAGAGATTCTCCGCCAGGAGCAAGGTCGCTCCATGGTATTCATCGGGCATAGTGGTGGGGGCATTGCAGCGGCCATCTGGGCAGCGCGCCAGCCCGAGCGTGCGCAGGCGCATCTGGCCGGTCTCGTGTTGCTGGCCGCTCAGACGACCCATGCAGCTGCAACCTTTTCAGCGCGGATCGCAATCCACGGGTACAGGGCCTGGATAGACCGTAGGCAATGGTTGATCGCAAGCTCAATGGTGGGCCCCGAGAGGGAGAGCGCTCGCCTGATGCGGCAGTGGTGCCATTGGAACCTGCGCCGCAGCTTTGTCGGGAAGGACGGCATGGATTATCCGAGCAGTCTGGCCCAGGTTCGGATTCCCGTTCTGGCACTGGCAGGATCTGCGGACCGTGTGATCGCTCCCTGGCGGGGCTGCGAAGCCCTTGCCAGGGCCTTCGCAGGGCCTGATGTGGAGTTTCTGCTATGCGGCAAGGCCGCAGGCTTTGCGGAGGACTACAGCCACAGTCGGTTGCTGATGTCCGGCAATGCGCAATCCGATGTGTTTCCCAGGATCGCGCAGTGGATCAGGCTCAGGTCCGTACTGGATCAATAGACCCGTCCGCCCCGGTACATGGCATGTTGCTTGCGGTGCAGATCGGTGGACTTGGCCATCAGCCCCATGGCGGCAGCAGCATGGGCATGGGTGATGGCTAGTCCCAGCGCGTCGGCGGCATCGGTGCCGGGCAGGCCGGGCAGTTGCAGCAGCCGTTTGACCATTTCCTGGATCTGGCTCTTGGCTGCGCGACCATGGCCGACTACGGCTTTTTTCATCTGCAGGGCGGTGTATTCGGAAACCGCGAGATTGGCGTTGACCAGGGCCGTCAGCGCCGCACCACGGGCCTGGCCCAGCAGCAGCGTGGACTGGGGGTTGACGTTGACGAAGACGATTTCCACGGCAGCCACCTCGGGCTGGTAGCGTGAGGCGACTTCGGAGATGCCGTCGAACAGCACCTTGAGACGGCCCGGCAGGTCGCCGAGTTCCATCTTGTTGGTGCGTATGGTGCCGCTGGCCACATAGGACAGGCGCTGGCCTTCCATGTCGATGACGCCAAAGCCCGTGGTCTGCAGGCCAGGGTCGATTCCTAGAATTCGCATGGCTGTCGATTATCCACGTACAAAACCTTCACGCTCCATGCGGGTGACAGCAAGCAAGAGCCGCCTCGCGTCCCTCTCGGAGGAAGGCACGGGGCCGCCCTGGCGAAGCGCCTCAGGGGGGTGTCACCATCGGTATATAGCGCGCAATCGTGCGACTGCGCTGCGCCAGATAGCGCGATTGCGGCATTTTCTCGAAGCGCTTGGGTGCCGGAAGCATGGCGGCAAGTCGTGCTGCCTCAGCCGCATTGAGCTGGGCGGCACTCTTGCGGAAGTAATGCCGGGCGGCGGCCTCGGCGCCGAACACGCCCTGGCCCCATTCCACATTGTTGAGGTAGATCTCCAGAATGCGCTGCTTGCTCAGCATCAGCTCCAGCAATTGCGCCAGCACCAGCTCCTGCCCCTTGCGCAGAAAATTGCGTTCCCCCGACAGCAGCAGGTTCTTGGCCAGCTGCTGGGTGATGGTGGAGCCACCATAGACCTTGGCAGGCTTGCTGCTGCTTCCGGCTTTTTCTGCCTGCATGGCCCTGGACTCGGCTTTGGCGTTGCGCTGCCAGGCCCTCTGAACGGCATCCCATTCCACGCCGTGGTGGTCCATGAAGCCGGCATCTTCGGAGGCGATCACCGCGCGCTTGAGGTTGCTGGAGATCTGGCCGTAGTCCACCCATTGCTGGCGCCAGCGCAGGCCCTCACTGCTGTGGGCAAGCTGCCAGGCTTCGGAGCGCTGATAGCTGGTGGACTCTGGATCCGACCAGGCCATGACTGCGATGCGTGCTACAAAAAACAATTGCAGCAACAGACCTGCGCAGAGCACAAGCAGTAGCAGTCGGCCAAGAGCTTTCATGGTGCCTGGTGATTTCAATGTGCCGCTTCGGCCTGCAGCAAGGCACGCAACTCGGCCAGCACCTGCGCCGACGGTGGACGCACGCCGCGCCACAAGGCAAAGGATTCAGCAGCTTGCTCCACCAGCATGCCCAGGCCATCACGCGCCAGCGCGCCATGACTGCTGGCCCAGTCCAGAAAATTCTGGGCGGCGGGGCCATACATCATGTCATAGGCCAGACTGCGTGCATGCAGCACGCTGGCTGGCGCGGGCACATCAGCCCCGGCCAGGCTGCTGGCCGTGGCGTTGATGATGATGTCGAAGTTTTGAGTTGGATCGGCCTCCAGTGCTTGTCTGTCAAGCGTAAGAAGCTCTACTTTATGTAGCGTGGCCATGGCCGCGTGCTGCTCAACCAGCGCCACGGCCTTGGCCTGCGTGCGGTTGGTGACGACGATGCGGTGCGGCTGTTGCTCGATCAGCGAACCCAGTGCCCCGGCTGCTGCGCCACCCGCACCCAGCAGCAGCAGATCGCGCCCGGTGATGGGCACTCCGGCATTGCGGGTGATGTCGGCCACGATGCCCAGGCCATCGGTGTTGTCGGCATGAATGCCGCTGGCGCTGAATACCAGCGTATTGGCAGCACCAGCCAGCCGCACGCGCTCGCTGGTGCTGGTGGCCAGCTCGGCCGCCTGCAGCTTGAAGGGAACGGTCACATTGCAGCCCTTGCCGCCGCGCGCGGCAAAGTCGCGCACAAAGTCGGCAAAGCCATCCAGCGGCACCAGGGCGCGGTCATAGCTGACGGGCTGGCCGGTCAGCTCGGCAAAGCGGGCATGAATCCAGGGGGAGCGGCTATGGGCAACGGGGTTGCCCATGACGCAGTAGGCATCAAGCGTATTTGTCATAAAAAGGCTGAAAGAAATCGCTGAGCAGAGTTGGATACGCGTTGGGACAGTGGCCTGTGAAACCGGCTAGGCCTAAGCCGAGGCAGCCGCGCAAGGGCCATCCCGCCGCGCTGGCTGCGTTCCCCGCCCGCAAGCGAAGCGATGCGAGAGCGGGGGAAGACGCCGAAGGCGGCACAGGAGGTCACCTTATGTCTGTTTCCAGTGTCTGCTCGCGCGTGAACTTGAAGCGCGAGACGACGGCGATCTGATCGGCCTTGGTACGCATGGCCGGGCCGAAGTGGCCGTAAGGGGCTGCGGCGCGGGCAATGGCCTCGGCACGGGTATCGAGCATGCGGTTGCCCGAGCCCTGCACCACCTCGGTGGAAAGCACGCGGCCGTCATGATTCACGGTCAGGATCATGACCAGCTCGCCATACAGCTTCTTGCCCTTGTTCTCGGGGAAGTTTTCCGTGCCCTTGTCTTCCACCTTGCGGCGCAGCGCATCGTAGTAGACGGCGTACACGGCCTCCTTGGTGGCGGGGCTGATATAGCGCTTCTTGGGGCGGGCGTTTTCCGCGTTGATACGCTTTTCAATCTCCGCCAGCAGCTTGATGAGCTGCAAGCGCTTTTCTTCCTGTGCCTCCAGGGCCTTGTTGTCGGCGCTCAGCCGCGGGTCTATGGGGGGCAGCGCGGCCACTTGCTGGCGCAGCTGGGTCAGCAACTGATTCTGCTGCTCCTGCATGGCATCGAGCTGGCGCTGTTTTTCCTCGAAATCGTCGCCCACTGTCGTCAGGGCCGAGTAGGGCATGGGACTGGTGGCCCGGCCCCGGTCGGCATCGCCGCCGCCGGCCAGCGAGGTCTGGGCAATGGCCTGGGCCTTGTCCGGCGTCTCGTTGGCGCGGGCATTGACCAGAATCACTTCCAGAGGCGTGTCCTGAAACACGCGCTCAAAGCGTTCCGGGTCCACGAAGCGGACGGTCAGCAACACGGCATGGACGACGATGGACACGCCCAGCGCCAGCTGCAGCGTACTCAGTCGTCGAAGAGAGGTGGGCAGTTTCACGGCAGCGTCAGAGCGATGAGGTGTGGAGATCAGGACTTGGGCTGGTCTGCAGCGGGATCGGCGTCGTTCATGTCCACTGCAATGGAGATGGGGCCGGCCACGGTTTCTTCATCGTCCTCGCCGCTGTCCTCGCCTTCGCTTTCGGCCTCGGCTCCTGCATCCAGGCGCTCGATCAGCGTGCCCGAGATGTCCAGCGAGATCTCGTCGATCTCGCCGAGCTTGACGCGCACATGGGCGCCGCGCGGCAGGTTCTGCGCACCCAGCACGGGCAGTACCAGAGGCAGATTGTCGGCGCGCACCAGGAAGGAGCCGTTGGGGCCTTCCTTGAACACGCTGGCCGTCAGTTCGCTGATGCCGTTCTGCTCAAGATACTTGAGCGTCCAGAAACGCTCCATGCCGGCCTGATAGCCGTTGTAGGCGCTGTAGGCGCCGTCAAAGCTGCTGATGATGCCGAACAGCTCGGCGTCCTTGGGCTTGAAGGGCGCTGCCAGGGCAGCCGTCTTGCCATGGCGGGCGCAGGCAATGATCTGCCACTGATTGACAAGGTCCACATAGCGTCGCAGCGGGGAGGTGGCCCAGGAGTAGGCTTTCACACCGATGCCGGCATGGGGCAAGGCCTTGGTGCTCATGCGTACCTTGACGCCGGGTGCCAAGCTGGCCTGGCTGCGGTAGATGCCGGGCACACCGTGCTCGGCCAGCATCAGTCCCCAGGTGCTGTTGGCCACGATGGCGGCCTCGGCCACGATCAGGTCCAGCGGCGCGCCGCGCTTGCGCACGGTGATCTGCACCTGCTCGCTGCCATTGGGCTCGGCGCCGTCGTTGCCGACGAGACGGAAGTTGTAGTCCGGGCGGTTGAAGTTCTCGGGCTTGCCGCGCACCACTTCGCGATTGGCCTTGAGGAACTTGGACCAGCGCTGCAAAAAGGTGAGCTCCTTGCGCTTGCCCAGCAATGAATCAGGCGTATTTTCAACCTCGATTGAGGAGTCGGTCAGCCATTCCTCGGTGACGATGTGATCGAGCTTGTCATAGCGGAAGTTGACCTCCACGGGCACGCGCTCGAGACGGGTTTCGCTGGAGATGGTCTCCAGCGTCTCCTCGTTGATCTGCACATACAGCGAGACCGCGGGGTTGGAGCGGCCCTCATCCAGCGTGTAGATATGCACCACGTCGTCGGGCAGCATGGTGATCTTGTAGCCGGGCATGTAGACGGTGGACAGGCGGGCGCGGCCCAGCTTGTCCAGCTCGCCGCCGGGCGTGATGGCCAGACCGGGGGCGGCAATGTGGATGCCCACGGTGACGGTGCCCGTGCCCAGGCCCGTGACGGACAGCGCATCGTCGATTTCGGTGGTGGCCGAGTCGTCGATGGAAAAAGCCTTTACATCGGCCACGGGCAGGTCGGCCGGTGGCTGGGGGGCCTGCACAGAGGGGAAGCCCGTGCCCTTGGGGAAGTTGTCGAACAGGAAGCGCTTCCAGTGAAACTGGTAGGAAGAGTCGATGGCGCCTGCGCGGTGCAGCAGCTCCAGTGGGGCCAGCTTGGTGGCGCGGCTGGCATCGACCACGGCCTTGTATTCGGCAGCGTTCTTGTCGGGCTTGAACAGAATCTTGTAGAGCTGTTCGCGGATCGCCTGCGGGCATTCGCCGCGGCCCAGTTCCTCGGCCCAGGCGTCGATCTGTGCCTGAATCTGCTTTTTCTTCTCGATGGCGGCAAGGGCTTGCTGCAGGATTTCTGCAGGAGCCTTCTTGAAGCGGCCCTTGCCCGCACGACGGAAATAGTGCGGTGCGTCGTACAGGCAGAACAGCGCACCGGCCTGCTGGGCCAGCGTCGCGGATTCGGAAAAATAGTCACGCGCCAGGTCGGCAAAGCCGAACTCTTCCTCGGGCGCAAATTCCCAGGCCAGATCCAGGTCGATCTCGGCGGCCTGGGCCTGGCCCTGAGCGACCAACTCGGCAGGTGCCGGCTTCTCGAACTTGAGCAGGATATTGGCGGCCTTGACCTTGACCCGCTTGCCCGAGTCCAGCTCGACTTGGGCAGAGGATTCGGCTTCGGAGAGGATGCGCCCGGCCAGAAATTTGCCGGCTTCTTCAAACAGTGCGTGCATAACCGCGCATTTTCCCACGAGCCGAACATTCGGCGCTCAGAAGTGATTCAGTTCATGCTTGAGGTCGGTCAATATCAGACGCGGCCCCCGCGCGGTCAGGGCCGTGAACAGGGGGGCACGTTGCTGCAATACAGCCGTTTCCTGGGGTGGCGCCTGGAGTCGCCGAGGGGATCAGGCCAAGGCCAGAAATTCGTCGATCCGGTCCAGATACTCGGCAAAGTTGCTCAGGGCGTGGTCGCCGCCTTCTTGCACCAATTGAAGTGCGTGAGGGTAGCGCTCGCTCATCTCGTTCCAGTCCAGCACCTCGTCGCCCTGGGCGATCAACACCATCTCGGGTGCTGCGGGCGTCATGGTGCGGGTGTCGAGCTGGCGCAATTCCTCAATGTATTCGGGGCGAAAGAAGAAGGTTTCCTCGGGGTCATGCCAGCTGGACTGCTCGCCAATGTATTTTTCCAGGTCGCGGGCCGGGTTGACGGCGGGGTTGATCATCACGCTCTTGCAGCGTGCCAGCTGGGCCACCCAGCTGGCGTAATAGCCGCCCAGCGACGAGCCCATGACGGCCATGTTCTGGCGTGGCCAGTTGGCGATTCCCTCGGCTATCACCGCCGCCGCTTCGCGCGGCGAGGGCGGCAACTGCGGGCACCACCAGCGTACCTTGGAATGCCTGGCGCCCACATAGTCCGCCATGATGCGTGCCTTGTTGGACTGGGGGGAGGAGCGAAAGCCATGCAGGTACAGCAGGTGGGTGGTCGTCATAGCGGCAATCTCCTCTGGTAAAAAACACTTCTGTCGCGGTCATTGTGGACTGTCTACCCCAAGACTATCAGGGGAGAAGGCCTATGGCGGGGGGGAGTGAGCGTGGGCCGACTTGAGCCGTCAGCAAAGCTCAACCCTGCAAGCTGCACGGCAGTCGGCTCCCACGATAATTGCGGCCCATGTCCGCCATCGAATTCGATAAGCCCTCGCTGCTGCAACGCATTGTTCCGCTGTTTCGCGGCTTTGATTTTCTGCTGCTTCTCTTTATCGCCATGTTGGCGGGCGCGGGGCTGCTGGCCATGTACTCGGCGGGTTTCGATCACGGCACGCGCTTTGTGGACCACGGCCGCAATATGCTGATTGCGGCGGGTCTGCTGTTCGTGCTGGCCCAGATATCCCCCCAGCAATTGATGAAGGTGGCCGTGCCGCTCTACACCTTGGGCGTGGTGTTGCTGGTGGCAGTGGCGCTGTTCGGCATCACCAAGAAGGGGGCCACGCGCTGGGTGAATGTGGGAGTGGTGATTCAGCCCTCCGAGCTTTTGAAGATCGCCACGCCGCTGATGCTGGCCTGGTGGTTCCAGCGCCGCGAGGGCAATCTGCGCGCCTCGGACTTTGTCATCGCCTTTGTGCTGCTGATGGTGCCCGTGGGCCTGATCATGAAGCAGCCCGATCTGGGCACCTCGCTGCTGGTGATGGCTGCCGGCCTGTCCGTGATCTTTTTTGCCGGCCTGCCCTGGAAACTCATCGTGCCGCCGGTGCTGCTGGCCCTGGTCGGCATTTTCCTCATCGTCTGGTTTGAACCCCAGCTCTGTGCCGATGGCGTGAGCTGGTATTTTCTGCATGACTATCAGCGTACACGCGTCTGCACCTTGCTGGACCCCACGCGCGACCCGCTGGGCAAGGGCTTTCACATCATTCAGGGCATGATCGCCATCGGTTCGGGCGGTGTCTGGGGCAAGGGCTTTATGGCTGGGACGCAGACCCACCTGGAATTCATTCCAGAGCGCACCACCGACTTCATCTTTGCCGCCTATTCCGAAGAATTCGGCCTTATAGGCAATCTCTTCATCATCGTCGGCTTTCTGCTGCTGGTCTGGCGCGGGCTGGCCATTTCCATGAATGCCAACTCGCTGTTCGGCCGACTGATGGCAGCCGCCGTGGCCATGATCTTCTTCACCTATGCGTTCGTGAACATGGGCATGGTCAGCGGCATTTTGCCGGTGGTGGGCGTGCCTCTGCCTTTCATCAGCTATGGCGGCACGGCCATGGTCACGCTGGGCCTGGCGCTGGGCGTGCTGATGTCGGTGTCGCGGGCGCAGCGGCAACTACCCGGCGGTGATGGGCATATTCCCCATGCGTGAAGACCCGTGATAGGGATTGGATGCTCTTAAAAGGAGAGCTTCAATCCTATGCTTTGCAAGCCTTGAGTAATGGTTTTATGTGAAACTGCGTGCCGGGGCGGCAGGCTTAGATCGTTGAAAAATGTCAGTAGTTCCGTCCAAGGTCTTGCTTCGACTGTAAACAGCGTTTACAAACGGTTCTGGGGGGTCAGAAGACCGATCAAGCGGGAGCGGCAAAGACCCAGGTGGGGTTCTGCAATGCAAAGCGGGCAGGGCGGAACCCGGCAAGTGCGAAGCTAAGTGAATGGAGCGGAATGTTGTTCAGCCTGGTGGGGCAGCATTCCGCTCTTTTTTATGCGCAGCCCGAGACAAGTCAGGGCTTGCAGCTATCTCTACAATGCTCTCATGATTTCCCGCGAACCCACCATCGAACGCTTGGCCACGGCCCGTCAGTTGCTGCTTGAGCCCTTCGGCCTGGACGAAACCCATCTTGCGCGTGCGCTTGCCGAAATTCGCTCGCACCAGGTGGATGACGCCGATCTCTACTTCCAGTACACCCGCGCGGAAGGCTGGAGTCTGGAGGAAGGCATCGTCAAGACCGGCTCCTTCTCCATCGATCAGGGAGTAGGCGTTCGGGCGGTCAGCGGCGAGAAGACGGCTTTTGCCTATTCCGACGACATTTCCGAAGCCTCGCTGCTGGATGCCGCACGTACCGTGCGCTCCATCTCCAGCGCAACCCAGACGCGCCGCGTCAAGGCGGGTGCGCAGAAGATTGCGCAAAGCCGCTCGCTCTATCCTGAGCTGGACCCCATCAGCACGCTGGACAGCACGGCCAAGGTCGAGTTGCTGGGCAAGGTGGAAAAGCTGGCCCGCGCCAAGGACCCGCGCGTGGTGCAGGTCATGGCCGGTCTTGCCAGTGAATACGATGTGGTGCTGGTGGCCCGTGCGGACGGCACGCTGGCCGCTGACGTGCGCCCGCTGGTGCGCCTGTCGGTGACGGTGATCGCCGAGCAAAAGGGCCGCCGCGAGGTGGGCTCCTCCGGTGGTGGCGGTCGCTTCGGTCTGGCCTATTTCAGCGACGAGCAGATCAGCCAGTATGTGGACGAGGCCGTGCATGCAGCCCTGGTCAACCTCGAATCGCGTCCCGCACCGGCCGGTGTGATGACCGTGGTGCTGGGTTCTGGCTGGCCCGGCGTGCTGTTCCACGAGGCCGTGGGCCACGGCCTGGAAGGCGACTTCAACCGCAAGGGCTCCAGCGCCTTCAGCGGCCGCATCGGTCAGCGCGTCGCCGCCAAGGGCGTGACCGTGCTGGACGACGGCACGATTGCCGATCGCCGTGGCTCTCTGAACGTGGACGACGAGGGCCATGTCAGCCAGAGCAATGTGCTGATCGAGGACGGCATTCTCAAGGGCTATATCCAGGACTCCATGAATGCACGCCTGATGGGCGTCAAGCCCACGGGCAATGGCCGTCGAGAAAGCTATGCCCACATCCCCATGCCGCGCATGACCAACACCTATATGCTGGGTGGCGACAAGGATCCGCAGGAGATCATTGGCTCCATCAAGAAGGGCCTGTACGCCACCAACTTCGGCGGAGGTCAGGTGGACATCACCAGCGGCAAGTTCGTGTTCTCTGCCAGCGAAGCCTACTGGGTGGAAAACGGCAAGATCCAGTACCCCGTCAAGGGAGCGACCATCATCGGCAGCGGCCCGGAGTCGCTCAAGCACATCAGCATGATAGGTAACGACATGCGCCTGGACTCGGGTGTGGGCACTTGCGGCAAGGAAGGCCAGAGCGTGCCTGTGGGCGTGGGCCAGCCTACGCTGCGCATTGACGGCCTGACAGTTGGCGGCACGGCCTGATAGAGGTTTCATGGCGGGTCTGCCCGTCGTGAGCACCAACCCCCGCTTTGCATGGCAGAGCGGGGGTTTTTCATTTCAGTGTGCTGCAGACCATTCGCCACAGACCGTTTACGGCAAAAAAGCTTGTGGCAAACCGCTGTAGATCGCCTGGCAGCAGGGTTTTTTCATGGCGTTTGGTGGCCTTGCCCTGAATATTGCTGATACGCTGAAAAATTGCACTGATTATGGGTAAATTGAAATTAAAATCAATAAAATTCTGAAAAATAAGAAAAAACGCAAAAATATTGCGCATGAATAAATTTTAAAAAATGCGCCATTTCAGAGGGAAAACCTGTTTTTGACAGAACAGCGGTGCGAGCTGCTGATGTTGCAATGCAAAAGAGCTGTGCTACATTGAAAGACATGCAAACGCAACGCGCCTATTTCTTTTACTTTTGGTTCTCGCCCCCGGCGGCTGAGAGGTAAACGCGCGCACCCTGCAAACACCTCCCAAAGAACCGCCGAAGCTGCAAAGCCCGGCGGTTTTTTTTCACCCCTACGTTTCAGCACCCCCGGTTTTCAACGATCAAACACCTCACGAAAGATTGCCATGACTGCTCTGAACACTTCCGCCACCGATTCCTGGTATCGCGCCGGCTCTCCCAAGACAGGCCAGACCGACGACGCACGTATCAAGGAAATCACAGTGTTACCCCCTCCAGAGCACCTCATTCGCTTCTTCCCCATTCGCGGCACTGCCGTGGAGACGCTGATCAGCGACACCCGCCGCAGCATCCACAACATCATGCGTGCGCAGGACGACCGTCTGCTGGTCATCGTCGGCCCTTGCTCCATTCACGATCCGGCTGCTGCCCTGGACTACGCCCGCCGTCTGGCCGTGGTGCGCGAGCAGTACAAAGACACGCTGGAAGTGGTGATGCGCGTCTATTTCGAAAAACCCCGCACCACCGTGGGCTGGAAGGGGCTGATCAACGATCCCTACCTGGATCAGAGCTATCGCATCGACGAAGGCCTGCGCATTGCGCGCCAGCTCCTGATCGACATCAACCGCCTGGGTGTGCCAGCGGCCAGCGAGTTCCTGGACGTGATCTCGCCCCAGTACATCGGCGATCTGATCAGCTGGGGCGCCATCGGTGCCCGCACCACGGAAAGCCAGGTGCATCGTGAACTGGCTTCGGGCATTTCGGCGCCGATTGGCTTCAAGAATGGCACGGACGGCAATATCCGTATTGCCACCGACGCGATTCAGTCGGCCAGCAGAGGCCACCATTTCCTGTCGGTGCACAAGAACGGCCAGGTCGCCATCGTGCATACGGGCGGCAATCAGGACTGTCACGTGATTCTGCGCGGTGGCAAGACGCCCAACTACGATGCCGAGCATGTGGCGGCCGCCTGTAGGGATCTGGAGACAGCGGGCCTCACACCTTCGCTGATGGTGGACTGCAGCCACGCCAACAGCAACAAGCAGCATGAGCGCCAGAAGGATGTGGCCCGTGATATCGCGGCTCAGATCGCCGGTGGCTCCAGCAGCGTGTTCGGCGTGATGATCGAAGGTCATCTGGTCGGCGGTGCGCAGAAGTTCACGCCCGGCAAGGACGAAGTCTGCGATCTGACCTACGGCCAGAGCATTACCGATGCCTGCCTGGGCTGGGATGATTCTCTGGCAACGCTGCAAGAGCTGTCGCAGGCCGTGAGCCAGCGCCGCGCTGCTGCGCTCGCCAGCAAGCAGGAAGCCGAAGTGCTCGCCTGATCGATAAAGCGGGCGTGAACGAAACAGGCCACAGGGAGTATTTCCTGTGGCCTGTTTGTTTTTCTGTATGGGAATGGGCTGCTTGCCTGCTCGATCAGTGTTTGGTGTCCGGCGTTGATGCCGGTGTCATTTCGCAGCCATTGAGGGTGGCATCGATGCGGTTGAGCAGGCGCAGCAACTGCTGCTTGTCAAAGTCGGTGCGCTGCTGCCACTCGTGGTCGGCCAGCGGATAGACATGGCTTTGGTGGGGGAGGCTGCCTTTGGCATCGATCACGGCGCGCAGGCGCGGGATGAACACCCATTGCAGCCACTCGTGCAGCTTGAGCGTGTCGTACATGAAAGGCGTGGTGGATTCCAGTGCCTTGGGGTCTGGGGCTACGGCGGACCAGAGCTTCTGGACCTGCAGTTCGGCTTCCAGCTGCAGCAGATGCTCGCGTATTTCTTGGTGGATGTTCTCAGCGGTCATGGTGATGGTTCCTGAAGGCGTTGCAAGGCCTGCAAACTGGTATTCGTCAAAGATTTATGCAGTATGTAAGTCCTCTCGTCACATTTTCAAGGCAGGAGCCTGGATGGAGATAACTGGCGGGTTACGAGTCCGTAATGACACTTGAAAAAGACGGTTTTGCCCTTATATTCTTGCCAAGCATGCGAGCAATGCTATGAAATTTAAAGATTTTTCATTGCTTTGCATGCCATGTTCCTGTAACCACTGTGATGCTTGATGCAAGTCTTTCAGGCCATGCATTGGTTGCCGCAGCTGTTTGCAAGCCGTCAGCTTGCAGCGTCTTCAGCACCGCGGTCACTATTAAGCTGTGGCCACGACAACGAATGGTGCAAGAGTCACCAGGTCAGAGGAGATTTATGCGTAGTGAAGTAATAGTGGTTTTGGATGGCGACCGTGAATACCGGGTCGATACCCAGTCGCTGTCCCCTATCAGTTCGGACGAAGGCCGACGCTGGCTGGATCAGCAGTTTGTCTCGCTCGAGTGCGAGCCTTTGCGGGCCACCGGCAAGGTGTTGCTGGCTGACAAGCTGGTGGTGGTGGCGCGTGAGGCGCGCAATCGCCCCGAGCTGTTTGACAACGAAGACTGGCGCAACAGCTATGCCCTGGCAGCGCATGCAGTGCTGTCCAAGCCCTTGATCCGGGTGGATGTGCCTGCGATGTCGATAAGCTATTGATCCCCCCCTGAGCCGCTTTGCGGCTTCCCCCCGGGGGGACGACGCCTTTGCTGCGGGGCGACCCTTGCTTGGCGTCTCTGGCTTGGTCTGTTCCCGAGCAATGAAAAATGCCCGCGTAGAGCGGGCATTTGCTTTTTTGGAGACCTATTTCAGCGCTTCCAGCAGCTTGGCGTGGATGCCGCCAAAGCCGCCGTTGCTCATGCAGACGATATGGTCACCAGGGCGGACGACGGCGCTGATCTGCGCTATCAGGGTCTCGATATCACCTGCTACCTGAGCGCGCTGGCCGGGGCCTACGCCCATGGATTCCAGGGCTTCGGCGGCATCCCAGTCGAGGCCTGCAGTGTGGCAGAAGACCAGATCGGCGCTTTCCAGCGACCAGGGCAACTGGCTCTTCATGGTGCCCAGCTTCATGGTGTTGCTGCGAGGCTCGAACACTGCCAGGATGCGGGCCTCTGCCCCGAGCTTGCGGCGCAGGCCGTCCAGGGTGGTGCGGATGGCTGTGGGATGGTGGGCGAAGTCGTCATAGACCTCGATGCCGTTGACCGTGCCGCGCAGTTCCATGCGACGCTTGACGTTCTGAAAGCGCGACAGGGCTTCGCAAGCCACCTCGGCACTAACGCCCAGATGGTCGGCAGCAGCGATGGCGGCCAGTGCATTGAGCTGGTTGTGCACGCCGGTCAGGCTCCAGCGCAGTTGCGCCACCTTTTTGCCGCGGTGCAGCACGGCAAAGTCGCTGGGATCGCCATCGGCGCTGAAATCGCTGACAGCCGAGCCGAAGCTCCGCACTTCACTCCAGCAGCCCTGGGCCAGCACGCGGGTCAGGCTCTCTTCCAGGCCGTTGCTCACCACACGGCCGGTCGACGGTACGGTGCGTATCAGGTGGTGGAACTGGCGCTCAATGGCTGCCAGATCGTCAAAGATGTCGGCGTGATCGAATTCCAGGTTGTTGAGCACGGCCGTGCGGGGGCGGTAGTGCACAAACTTGCTGCGCTTGTCGAAGAAGGCGGTGTCGTACTCATCGGCTTCGATCACAAACACGGGTTCGTCACCGACGGGGCCAGGACCAGCGGCGGGGCGCTGGGCCGCACCGAGGCGGGCGGAGACGCCAAAGTCCAGCGGTACGCCGCCGACCAGGAAACCGGGTTGCAGACCTGCGCACTCAAGCACCCAGGTCAGCATGGATGTGGTGGTGGTCTTGCCGTGGGTGCCGGCCACGGCCAGCACATGGCGACCGCGCAGCACATGCTCGGCCAGCCATTGCGGGCCGCTGGTATAGGCGGCGCCGGTGTCCAGAATCGCTTCCATCAGCGGGAATTTGGGCGATCCGTCGGGCAGACGTTTGCGGCTGACGACGTTGCCGACCACATACATATCGGGCTTGAGCGCAATCTGGTCGGCGCCATAGCCCTCGATCAGCTCGATGCCCAACTGGCGCAGCTGATCGCTCATCGGCGGGTAAACACCGGAATCGCAGCCCGTCACCTTGTGACCGGCTTCTCGTGCCAAGGCGGCCAGGCCCCCCATGAAGGTGCCGCAAATGCCCAGAATATGTATGTGCATGGCCGGGGATTCTACGTTTGCCTGCATGACCTGGAGGCAAGCCATGGCCTGCCTGAGCGCTGACGGTAACCTTTCTTACCAAATTGATAGCTGGTTGCGCATGATCTATATGGATTTAAACGTGTTTTTACTTTCAGTTCGATACGAAACGGGTGCTAGCAGCTATCAAAACCTTGGTCTGTACGGTCCAGGTCAAAGTGCGGTCATTCATCTGGGTCACAATGCGAGCATGATCTGCCGCGCCTGCTGCGGCAGGCGTGATGAAATAGCGCTATGAGTTTGGATAACGTGACTGCTGAAATCGCTCAGACAGCGGCCCGCCTGGTGGTGGAGGAAGGCCTCGAATGGGGTCCGGCCAAGCAACGGGCCGTGCGTCAGCTCGGCCTGCCCGGCCGCACGGCGCTGCCCGACAACGACCAGCTTGAAGAAGCGGTGCGTGAATATATAGAGCTGTTCTGCGGCGACACCCAGCCGCAGGAGTTGCAGGCACTGCGCGAGCTGGCCCTGGTCTGGATGGACAGGCTGCAGGAGTTTCGCCCGCATCTGGCTGGAGCAGTCTGGCGCGGCACGGCCACGCGGCTGTCGGATATCTATCTGCAACTGTTCTGCGATGATCCCAAGTCTGCCGAAATAGCGCTCATCAACAACCATGTGCAATACGAGCCGAGCACGGTCACAGGCTTTCAGGGCAAGCCGGTCGAGGCACTTTCCATTCATGCACTGTGCAAGCCGATCAATGAAACCGTGGGCGTGCATCTGCTGGTCTACGACCATGATGATATGCGCGGAGCCATGAAGCCCGACAGCCATGGCCGCAGCCCGCGTGGTGATGCCAAGGCCTTGCGCAAGCTGCTGCAGGAGAGCTGCGATGAGTGAAAACACCTCTGAGAACAAGTCGACCAATGGCTCGCGCCGCATGTGGCTGACCGGCGCAGTGGCCGCAGTGGCGGCCGGGGGCGGCGCCGGCGTGGCCTGGTGGCGCAGCCAGCCTCAGGCCATGGGCCCTGGCGCTGAGGCGCAACTGTGGGGGCAGACCTTTGAAACACCCGATGGCAAGCCTTTTGCCATGGCTGGCTTCCAGGGGCGCCCCTTGCTGGTCAACTTCTGGGCCACCTGGTGCCCGCCCTGTGTCAAGGAGCTGCCCATGCTCAGCGAATTTGCGGCGCAGCAGGGTGCAAAAGGTATTCAGGTCGTTGGCCTCGCGGTCGACAAATCCGAAGCCGTGCTGCGTTTTTTGCAGCGTCAGCCTGTGCAATTCCCGGTAGCCATCGCCATGCAAGGGGGATTGGGACTGAGCAGAAGTCTGGGTAACTTGCAGGGAGGCCTGCCATTCACGGTTCTGTTTGATGCCAAGGGGCAAGTGCGGCAACGTAAAATAGGCGAGCTTTCCAGCGAAGATCTGACAGATTGGAGCAAATAGAGCGAATGAACATTGCTCTTGTCGTCAGAAAAGTGTAGGTAACTAAATTCCATGGCGACGTTAGTGAAAAATATCTGCCAATGCACGCAGAAGGCCGAATTTGAGGTAAATTCGCGCCCTGTTTAGAAATACGTCGCTGGAGCTCCCATGGATTTGCGAAAACTCAAGACCCTTATTGATCTGGTGTCCGAATCGAATGTGTCGGAACTGGAGATCACCGAAGCAGAGGGCAAGGTCCGTATCGTCAAGAGCGAAGGTGTGGTTCACCAATACGTTGCTGCCCCCGTGCAAGCTGCTCCTGTGATGGCTGCCCCCTTGGCGGCAGCTCCCGTTGCCGCTGCTCCCGTGGCGGCCGCAGCCCCTGCTGCTGCTGAAGGCCATGTGGTGAAGTCGCCCATGGTCGGTACCTTCTACCGTGCCTCCAGCCCCGGCGCCAAGCCCTTTGTGGATGTGGGAAGCCAGGTCAAGGAAGGCGAAACCATCTGCATCGTTGAAGCCATGAAGATCCTCAACGAAATCGAAGCCGACAAGACCGGCACCATTGTTCGCGTTCTGGGTGAAAACGGCCAGGCTGTGGAATACGGCCAGCCTCTGTTCGTGATCGAGTGATAGATCATGAGGCGTTGCGTGCAGTTCGCATGGCAGCGCCGAGGTGCGCTAGCCACTGGCTGCGCGACTGAGTCATTGGCAGTAGTCTGTGCTGCGGCACAGGCACCAAGCTGCGAGGAACTTCATGTTTAAGAAAATTTTGGTTGCCAATCGGGGCGAGATCGCCCTGCGCATCCAGCGCGCTTGCCGTGAGCTGGGTATCAAGGCGGTGATGGTGTACTCCGAAGCCGACCGTGATGCCAAGTACGTCAAGCTGGCCGATGAGGCCGTCTGTATCGGCCCAGCTCCTTCTCCGCTGTCCTACCTCAATATGCCGGCCATCATCTCGGCTGCCGAGGTGACCGATGCAGAAGCCATCCATCCCGGTTACGGTTTCCTGTCTGAGAACGCCGACTTTGCCGAGCGAGTGGAAAAGAGCGGCTTCACCTTTATCGGCCCGACTCCCGAGAACATCCGCACCATGGGTGACAAGGTTTCGGCCAAGCAAGCCATGATCAAGGCCGGTGTGCCTTGCGTGCCCGGCTCGGACGGCGAACTGCCCGATGATCCCGCGCTCATCAAGCGCATTGCAAAGACCATCGGCTATCCCGTGATCATCAAGGCCTCGGGCGGCGGCGGCGGTCGCGGCATGCGTGTGGTGCACACCGAAGCTGCGCTGATCAATGCCGTGCAGATGACCAAGGCCGAAGCCGGCGCTGCTTTCGGCAATCCTGCCGTCTACATGGAAAAGTACCTGCAGAATCCGCGTCACGTGGAGATCCAGGTGCTGGCCGATACGCACAAAAACGCCGTGTATCTGGGCGAGCGCGATTGCTCCATGCAGCGTCGCCACCAGAAGGTGATCGAGGAGGCTCCGGCTCCCGGCATTCCCCGTCGTCTGATCGAGAAGATCGGCGAGCGCTGCGCTGCGGCCTGCAAGAAGATCGGCTATCGCGGTGCGGGTACTTTCGAGTTCCTGTACGAGAACGGCGAGTTCTACTTCATCGAGATGAACACCCGCGTGCAGGTGGAGCACCCCATCACCGAGCTGATCACGGGCATCGACATCGTGCGCACCCAGATCATGATCGCTGCCGGCGAGAAGCTGCCTTTCACCCAGCGCCAGGTCGAGTTCAAGGGGCACGCCATCGAGTGCCGTGTGAACGCCGAAGATCCGTACAAGTTCATCCCTTCGCCCGGCCGCATCTCCATGTGGCATGCTCCCGGCGGTCCTGGCGTACGTGTTGACACCCATGTGTACAACAATTACTTCGTGCCGCCCAACTACGACTCCATGATCGGCAAGATCATTGCCTATGGCGATACCCGCGAGCAGGCCATGGCCCGCATGCGCACGGCCTTGCTGGAGACCGTGGTGGAAGGCATCAAAACCAATATTCCGCTGCACCAGGATCTGATGGTCGACTCCAAGTTCATGGAAGGCGGCACCAACATCCACTATCTGGAAGAGTGGCTGACGCATCGCACGCCCAACAAGCGATGAGATCAGGAGCCTTGCTGCTCTGAGTTCCCATGCTGGCCTCTGGCAACGGAGGCCAGCATTTTCGTTTTTCAGGAAAGTACAAGTGCGTTCTCTCCATCAGGGCTGACCTGGCATGGATGACGCAGTTGCTAGAAAGGATGGCCATGTTCGAGCTGAGCCTGCTGTGCCCCGAAGATCGGGTCGAAACCATTAGCGAAGCGCTGGATGCACTCGATGCATTGAGCGTGTCCGTAGAAGATGCCGATGCGCAGACCGAAGCCGAGCAGGCACTGTTCGGCGAGCCTGGAATGCCCGCACCGAAGGAAGGCTGGAACCGCAGCCGCGTGATCGCCCTCTATCCCGACGAAGCTGCGGCCACCGAGGCGCGTGATCTGCTGCTGCCGCAGGACTTTTTTGAGGGCTGCAAGATTCTGGCCCTCAAGCCCGTGCCCGAGCAGGACTGGGTGCGCCTGACGCAGTCGCAGTTCGAGCCCGTGGATATCACGCCCGAGTTCTGGATCGTGCCCACCTGGCATGAACTGCCCGAGCAGGCCAAGGTCAGCATCCGTCTGGACCCTGGTCTGGCTTTCGGTACCGGCACCCACCCCACTACTCGCATGTGTCTGCGCTGGATTGCACGCCAGCCCAAGGGTACCCTGGGACGCACGCTGGACTATGGCTGTGGCTCGGGCATCCTGGCCATTGGTGCAGCCAAGTTCGGCGCGACTGATGTGGATGCGGTGGACATCGATCCCGCGGCCGTGGAATCGACCAACTACAACACCAGTGCCAACCATGTGGAAGTCAGGGCCGGCCTGCCAGATGCGGCTGGCGGCGAGTACCAGACCGTGCTGGCCAATATTCTGGCTACGCCGCTCAAGGTGCTGGCGCCGCTGCTGTGCGGTCGTGTGCAAGCTGGCGGCAATCTGGTGTTGGCGGGCATTCTGGAACGCCAGGCCGACGAGCTGAAAGAGGCCTATGCGCCTTATCTCAAGCTGGAGGTGGCCGACAGCGAAGACGGCTGGATTCTCATGACTGCACAGCGAGCAGCCTGATTGCGATGCAAACCCGCAGCCAGCAGGTGTGCGGGTTGTTGCTGCCTACAATTGAACCCTGATGAGCCAAGTCACCCGTTGCCCCTCCTGTGGAACCCGCTTCAAAGTGGTCGCCGACCAACTGCGCATCTCGCAGGGCTGGGTGCGCTGCGGGATGTGCCAAAGCGTCTTTGATGCCTCGCAGGATTTGCAGTCCGTGCCCGACGAGCTGCTGCAGCCGGAAGCTACTGATGCGCCGCAGAAGCCTGCCGTGCAGGAGGTGCAGCCGACGGAAGCCGGAGAACAGCGGACGCCGGTTTGGCCGCAGCAGGATGCCGCGGATGCTCCCGCCCCCGATACGCAGAAGGCTGAGGCCTTGCAGGAGTTGGCATCGGATTCGGTGGACGCGGTACCGACTGTTGCCCCGGCAGCAGAGCCTGCCGATGTGGTTTCCGAATCCGAGTCGTCCATGCCCGGGATGGCGGATGCACAGCCCTCGTTTGTCGATCAGGCGCGTCCTCTGACTGAAGAGGATGCAGCAGCTGCTCAGCGTGATCCTCATCCGGATGCGAGCGAGCCGGAGGATGGGCTGGAGTCTGGTGATATTCCCGCTCCCGCCGAGCCGGAGCTGCTTGTGCCGCCGCCGTCGAGCGAGGTCCTGATGGCCGAGGCCGCGCAGGACCTCAAGGAGGCCGAAGCTGTCTCGAAGGAGGCGCTGCTGCATGCCGATATCGGCGCTATACAACCCGCCAGGGACCTGGCGCAGGCTGTCACGGATGCGGATCAGGATGAGGTTGTTGCCATTGCTGGCGATGAACCTGGCTTTGTGCGTCAGGCCCGTCGGCAGGCGTTCTGGCACTCGGCAGGCATGCGTGTGGCGCTGGTGCTGGGCTCGTTGGTAGCCGTAGCCGGTGCCGTTGGGCAATATGCCTGGCTGCAACGCGATGTGCTGGCTGCGCAATATCCGGCGCTGGCCCCTGTGCTGGCCAAGGCCTGCAGTCTGGCGGGTTGCGAGCTGCAGGCCCGCCGCGCGATTGCCGATGTGGTGATCAGTGGCTCGGGCTTCAAGCAACTTGCCGATGACCATCAGTACCAGTGGAGCCTGACATTGGAGAACCGCTCCGATGTGCCAGTGGCCATGCCCATGGCCGAGCTGACCTTGACCGATGCACAGGACAGGCCTTTGCTGCGCCGTGTGATCGATCTGAGGCTGCTGGGTGCCCCGGAGCAGCTGCATGCCCGTCAGGAGTGGAGCGTGAACGTTCCTGTGCAGGTGCAGGACCTCGGCGCCGCAGTGGCGGGTTACCGGGCGCTGGTTTTTTATCCCTAATACGGCTTGTGCCAATTCGGATCAGGCAGGGTGTTTCGTCAATAGAAATGCCCGTTGTACATCCTTGTTGGCGCAAGCCCCCCTTCATTCATTTCTGAAAGAGAACGCACCATGGCCGCTTTGATCTGCGGGTCGCTGGCATTCGACAACATCATGACCTTTGAAGGTCGTTTCGTAGACCAGATTCTTCCCGACCAGCTGCACATACTGAATGTATCGTTTCTGGTGCCCACGCTGCGCCGCGACTTTGGTGGCTGTGCCGGCAATATTGCCTATAGCCTGAAGCTGCTCGGCGGCGATGCGCACCCCATGGCCATGGTGGGCAGTGACGGTGCGGATTATGTGCAGCGCTTCAAGGAGCTGGGCATTGAGACCCGTCATGTGGGTCAGCTGCAGAGCACGCATACGGCGCAGTGCATGATCATGACCGACCATGACAACAACCAGATCACGGCTTTCCACCCAGGCGCCATGATGCAGGCGCACGAGAATCGCATCACTGCCGACATGGCTGCCGATGTCAAGATCGGCATTGTTGCTCCCGATGGCCGTCAAGCCATGATCGAGCACGCCGCCCAGTTCAAAGCTGCAGGCATTCCCTTTGTGTTCGATCCCGGCCAGGGCCTGCCCATGTTCAATGGCGACGAGCTCAAGGCCTTTATCGAGCAGGCCGACTGGGTGGCAGTGAACGACTATGAAGGCAAGATGCTCAGCGAGCGCACGGGCCTGAGCTTTGACGAGATCTCGCACAAGGTGCGCGGCCTGGTCGTGACCCTGGGCGCCGAAGGTTGCGAAGTCTGGCAGCAGGGCGAAAAGACATTGGTTGCTCCGGTGAAGCCCGCTGCCGTGGTCGATCCCACAGGTTGCGGCGATGCCTGGCGTGGTGCCTTCCTGTTTGGTCTGGAGCGTGGTTGGGATCTGGTGCGTTGCGCCGAACTGGGAAACCGCATGGGTGCGCTCAAGGTTGCGCATCGCGGCCCGCAGAACTATCAGCTGGACTTTCAGCCCTGATTGGGTGTCCGTGCCCTGAGGGCACTGATATCAGGCATGTAAAAAAGCCCGACTCTCGCAAGAGAGGCCGGGCTTTTTTATGGCGTGCAGGTCAGCGAACCGATCAGGGCTTGTTACCTGTGGGGAAGGGCCAGGCGGCTTGAGGTGCCAGGCGGGTCTGTGCCACGGGTGCAGCGGTTTCGGTTACTGCGGCAGGAGCGGGTGCTGCTGCAGCCTTCTTGGGAGCAGCGGCCTTGGCAGCAGTTGCAGCCTTCTTGGGTGCAGCCTTTGCAGGAGCGGCGGCCTTGGCAGCAGTCGCAGCCTTCTTGGGAGCAGCGGCCTTGGCAGCAGTTGCAGCCTTCTTGGGGGCAGCGGCCTTGGCAGCAGTTGCAGCCTTCTTGGGTGCAGCGGCCTTGGCAGCAGAGGCAGCCT
>NZ_JBCPWO010000021.1:0-56506 GCF_039581385.1 Comamonas sp. A7-5 | reverse complement strand
TGATCAATCGGTATTCTTGATATTGCTTGCGCAGTAGTGGACATGGAAAGGATGAGCATGCAGCTGCAGGACATGTTGTATTCACAAGGCTTTGGCATTCGCCGTGTCTGCTCCGGCTTGGTGCAGCAAGGCTGGGTGGAACTGTGGAACCCGCAGACTTCTGACTGGGAGAAGGTCCTGGATTCCACCCAGCAGGTGGATCCCGAAGGTCTGCGCTTCAAGGTGCAAAGCGTGGAGTGGGAGTATCACGAGCTGGGTTATGTGCTGCTGAACAAGCCTGCTGGCACCGAATGCTCGCAAAAGCCATCGGCCTATCCCAGCATCTACACCTTGCTGCCAGCTCCGCTGCGTCAACGACCCAACAAAGGGGCGGTGCAAGGTGTTCAGGCGGTGGGGCGTCTGGATCAGGATACGACGGGCATGCTGCTGCTCAGCGACGATGGCCAGTTCATCCACCGCATGTCGTCGCCCAAAAAGCATGTCTCCAAGGTTTACCGGGTGACTTGCAAGCATCCGGTGGATGCCAAGCAGATACAGCGGCTGCTGGATGGTGTCGTGCTCGATGATGATCCCAAGCCCGTCAAGGCAGCGGCCTGCGAGCAGGTGGATAGCCATGTGCTGGATCTGACGCTGACCGAGGGCAAGTATCACCAGGTCAAGCGCATGATTGCGGCTGTGAGCAATCGGGTCGAAGGTCTGCATCGCAGAAGAATCGGTGGCCTGGAGTTGCCCGCAGAGCTGGAGCCTGGCCAATGGCGCTGGCTTACGGCGGATGAGCTGGAATTGTTCAAGCCGGGCAAGTAAGACAAAGCAAGATAAAAAGCCTGCTGGCTTGCGCCAGCAGGCTTTCTGATTGGCGACAGGGGAAATCAGTGCCGCTGCGCAGGGAGCATGGACGCCTGCTGGAGCTTGCCCGAAGTTTGCAGCGCAGCGCCGGGCAGGAATTCGATGCCGGTGCGGCGCACCAGCTCCGCGTAGCTGATGGGCTCGGTGACACGGGCCGCATCATCATTGGCCTGCCAGTGCGCCCAGGCACGCTGGCTCTGAGCGTCATAAACCAGCTTGTAGAGAAAGCTGGGCACACGCACCTGGTTGTGGCCGACGGAGGCTGTATTGGTATCAAAGACCGGGCCGGTGATGATGTAGACATCGCCCTGAGCCCGTTGCGCATAGCTGCGCGTGTCTTTTTCGATGCGGGCCCAGGGGCCGCCGTTCTGCTTGATGGACTGGGGCACCATATTGGCCAGCGAGAAGCTCTGGGCCATGGCCTGTGCGCTCGGCATGTCGCCAGCGGGAGCCATGTGGCCGCGTGAGTAGCCGGAGCGCTTGTAGTCGTCCAGCTCGGCGCGTTCATCGCGGGGCAGGCGGGCATCGCTGTAGAACTTGTTGGTGCGCTTTTCGTCGGCATCGGCGACCAGGGCCTTGTTCAGACGTTGAGCAACGAAGACGGGCGTCTTGCTCTGGCCGCTGTGCAGCACGGCAAAAGCGTCATAGCACAGCGCACGCAGCTTGGGCTGATCGCTGAGCACGGGGGCCTTGCCATTGGCAAAGAACTGCGGGCATTGCTCAAAGCCCTGGGTGCTGCGCGTGGGATTGCTGACCTGGATGAGCGATGCGGTGCTGGCCGCTGCCGAGGGTACAGGCATCCGGGCGGAGCAGGCCACACTGCCGATGGCCAGCATTGCGATGCCGGCATGGCGCAGCCATAGTGGGGGTCGTGAGGAGAAAGAGGAGAGCGGTGCTGAAAAAGCGGAAGACATGCGCGAAGAAGGCCGAGGGAGATGAAAAGAGTGCCAGCAGCCCAGGCGCAAGAGCGAGTCTGGCCGTCATCGAGGAGGAGTGATTGCTACTTGAATAAGAGCTGCTTGCGCAAGCTTTGAAAGCTTTTCAAGGTGAAAGTTTCCTGAAAAGCTTTGTAATAAAGCGCTAAATGCTCATATTTTATGAGGGGTGGACTTTGCCGCAGTCCTGTCCCTGCTTACGTCGCCAAGCTTCGGATCCCTGAGGGCGTTCCATGCATGAGCAGGATCTGCAGTGCGGCTTGGGTTTGCAGATGCAGCTGCTTGAGCGCCTCGTCTTTCTGGGGCGGCAAAATGTACTGGCCCTGTGCGTTCCTGGCATAGGGCTTGCCCAGAATGTCGGCCATGTCGATCTGGTAGTAGCTGCGGTCGCCATACGGCCGCTTGCCGTCGATATAGGGCAAGGGCCAGATCGCCTGGCCGTCTTCCTCCTCGGCCAAGACATAAGGCAGGTCATCGGCACCGACTTCTCGCCACAGGGCGGCATGCAGCAGCGTCAGGTGTTCGGGACGAAAGTCGAAGCTGCTGTCTGGCGCCTGACCTGAGAAGTCGGGCGGCAAGGCATAGCGACCGGGCGCCAAGGTGGCGGTGGCCACAAACTGCGGCAGCCAAAGGCAGACCTCGGCCAGGAGCCTGGTGGCGAGAGCTGGATCGTGACTGCGCAGCACCTGCTGGGCCGTGTCGAGGGTGGACAGATCGCCGCCCAAGGGCTGCACGGGATCGAAGCCGGGTGCCCCAGACTCTACGGGCATCCACTGCACCCGCAGCAGGCGCATCAGCTGCAGATGCTGGGCGCTCAGCGGCGGCAGCGCCTGGCTGAAGACCATCTGGATCACGGCTCGACGTTCGGTACTGCCCTGACGCTTGCGCAGCCACGACCAGCTCAAGGCGCCGGTTGCCGCAACTGCCAGGGTGGAGAGTGTGGAGATCAGCAGCCTGCGCTTCATGGGCGAAGGTTTTCAGTCATCGATGGAAGCGCTCCAGCGGTCGCCCCAGCCGCTGTTGTGCTGCACGCGGTCGATTTCGCGGCGGTCGCGCTTGGTGGGGCGGCCGGTGTGCTGGGCCGCCAGTGCTTCGGCGGGCTCAGGTGCCAGACGGCGCTGCTCGGCCAGCTGTTCGCGCTGGGCAATGCTTTGCGCCGTTTCCTCGTATAGCTGTTGGGCCACGGGTGCCGGGCCGCGCATGCCGCTCAGCCCGCGCACTATGACTTCCCTGGGAATATTGCCCTGGCGCAGGTGGATGTGGTCGCCCGGGCGGATTTCACGCGAGGCCTTGGCATTGGCGTTGTTGACCGTGACCCGGCCTTTGCCAATCTCCTCCACAGCCAGGCTGCGGGTCTTGTAGAACCGCGCGCACCACAGCCATTTGTCCAGACGCATGGATTCAGTTTCACTCATATCGGTATTTTGCGGCGTGAAGGGATGGCGATTCAAGTCAGAGCAGTATCCATGTCCTGGGCATCGCCATTGTGCAGGGGCAGCTGAATCAGCGCCTGCAGGCCACGCACGCGGCCGAGTTCGTCGTGCAGGTTGCGCAGCTCGATCTGGCCGCCCAGGGTCTGCACGATCTCCTGGCAGATCGCCAGGCCCAGGCCCGAGCCGCTGCGCGTGTTGCCCGCCGAAAAGGGCTGGAACAGTCGCTGGGCCAGTTCATCGTCGATGCCGCTGCCGCTGTCTTCGATACTCAGCTGCGCCATGCCGTCGTGCGCGCGCACATCGATCTGCAGACTTCCGTGCCTGGGGGTGTGGCGTATGGCGTTGTGCAGCAGGTTGCGGGTCAGCTCGCGCAGCATCCATTCATGGGCGGCCACGCAGCAGGCCTGGGTTTCGATGCCGAAGTCCATGTCGTGATCGGCAATCAGCGGCGACAGCTCCAGCGCCACGTCGCGCACGATATCGTCGAGCTGGGCCAGCATGGCGCTGCTCTGGTTGCTGTCTTCCTGGCGCAGCTGCTCGACCTTGGCCAGGGCCAGCATCTGATTGGCGACGCGGGTGGCGCGGTCCACCGTGTCGTCAATCTCGGCAAAGGCCTGGGCCGGAGGAATATCGCCGCGCTTGGCTGACTGAACCTGAACCTTGAGCACGGCCAGCGGCGTGCGCAGCTGGTGCGAGGCGTCGCGCACAAAGCGCTTCTGATTGCTCAGCAGGCCTTGCAGGCGCTGCATGGTCTGGTTGGTGGCTTCCAGCAGGGGCTGGACTTCGCGCGGGACCTCGGGCGCAGCCAGCGGACTCAGATCCCCCTGGGCACGGCCTTGCAGGTCCTGGCTGAGCTGGCGTATGGGCTGGGTGGCGCGCTGCACCACGATGATGACGATCAGGGCGACGACCAGTACCAGCAGGGCTTGACGAATCAATGTGTCACGCAGAATCTGCAAGGCCAGGGATTCGCGCAGTTCCAGGGTTTCGGCCACCTGGATCACGGCCATGCCGCGTCCGTTGGCACTGGCAACCGGCTGCAGCAGCACGGCCACGCGCACGGGGTGGCCGCGAAACTCGTCGTCGTAGAAGTCCACCAGCGCCGCATAGGGCGGGCGCTGCGGAATCCTGCCGTTCCAGACTGGCAGTTCCTCGAAGCCGGAGATCAACTGTCCGTCCAGCGTGGAGACGCGGTAGAACATGCGGCTCTGGTTGTCAGCCTCGAAAATTTCCAGTGCCGAATAGGGAACGATGGCGCGCAACTGTGCCTGATCGTCGTATCCCGTGACGCCGATTTGCTCGCTGATGCTTTTGGCCGAGGCCAGCAGGGTTCTGTCGTAAGCCGTGTGCAGCGATGCCAGGGTTTGCTGATAGAGGCTCCAGGCGTTGAGGGCAATCAGCGCCAGCACAGGCAGCAAGATGCCGGTGAGCAGCAGGCGCCGCAGTGACCAGGCCGTCTTGAGCCGCGCTTTGGCACCAGCCGCTGTCATGCGGCCGCCTCGGCCTTGACCAGATAGCCCAGTCCGCGCAGTGTGACCAGTTGCACGCCGGTGCCGCCCAGCTTTTTGCGCAGCCGGTAGGCCACGACTTCCACGGCCTCGTATTGCACATCGACCTCGCCGGGGAAGACCAGACTGAACAGCCGCTCCTTGGTGACCGCATGGCCGGGGCGGGCCAGCAGCGCATGCATCATGGACAGCTCGCGCGGGGTCAGCTCCAGGACCTTGTCGTCGAGATAAATGGCGCCGCTTTCCTTTTCATAGCGCAATGCGCCCAGGGTGATAACTTCAGAGGCCGATCTGGGTGTGAAGCTATCCTGGCTGCGGCGCAGCAGGGCGCGCAGGCGTGCTTCCAGTTCGTCGAGGTCAAAGGGCTTGGCCAGATAGTCGTCGGCACCGGCGTTCAGCCCCATGACGCGGTCGCCCACGGTGCCACGTGCCGTCAGTATCAGTACCGGTGTGCGCAGGCCCAGGGCCCGGGCGCGCTCCAGCACCTGCAGGCCGTCGAGGCCGGGCAGGCTCAGGTCCAGCACCACGGCATCGGGTTCGCGGGTCTGCCAGTGAGCAAGGGCACTGGGGCCGTCGGCCGCCACATCCACATGCAGCCCGCGGCGCATCAGGGTGCGCTGCAGCGTGGTGCGCATGGCGGAATCATCTTCAACAAGCAGTAATTGCATGGAGCCGAACATAGCACTGCGCTGCGAATGCGAAGACAAGTCGTGAAACTACCGGGCTTGCTTAAGGGATAGCCCTAGGTGATTGGACAGCCGTTTGACAGGCAGGCTGTCCATGATTGCATTCACCAACTACATAAGGAGTACATCATGCGTCGTGATACGTTTCTGAAGTCTCTGGCAGCCCTGGCGGCGGCCGGTGCTTTGCCCCTGTCGGCCCAGGCAGCGGCAGCCATCAAGATGATGCTGCCCGCCAACCCTGGTGGCGGCTGGGACACGACAGGCCGTGCCTTGGGCAAGGCCTTGCAGGACGCAGGTGTGGCTTCTTCCGTCACTTATGACAACAAGGGCGGCGCTGCCGGCGCCATCGGTCTGGCCCAGTTCGTCAACGGCAGCAAGGGCGATCCCAATGCCATGATGGTCATGGGCGCCGTGATGCTGGGCGGCATCATTACCGGCAAGCCTCCCGTCAACCTGAGCCAGGCCACGCCTCTGGCGCGCCTGACCAGCGAGTACAACGTGTTTGTGCTGCCCGCCAATTCGCCCTACAAGAATATGGCGGAAGTGGTGGCCCAGCTCAAGAAGGACCCTGGATCCATCAAGTGGGGCGGTGGCTCGCGCGGCTCCACCGAACACATTGCTGCGGCCATGATTGCCCGTGAAGTGGGGGTGGACCCAGCCAAGATCAACTACGTGGCTTTCCGTGGGGGCGGCGAGGCCATCTCCGCCATTCTGGGCGGCAACGTCACCGTGGGCGGCAGCGGCTTCAGCGAGTTTGCGGAATACATCGCAACCGGCAAGATGAAGCCCATCGGCGTGACTTCGGCTCAACGCCTCAAGGGTGCGGCCTCCAGCATTCCCACGCTCAAGGAGCAGGGCATCAATGTGGAAATCGGCAACTGGCGCGGTGTGTATGGCGCGCCCGGCATTTCCAAGGCCCAGCGCGACGAACTGGTCGCCCAGATCGAAAAAGCCACCAAGAGCAAGGCCTGGGCCGAAGCGCTGCAGAAGAACGACTGGACACCTGCCTGGCTGGGCGGCGATGCCTTTGGCAAGTTCGTGGATGACGAGTTCGCCAGCCTGCGCGCCACCATGGCCAAGTCCGGCATGATCTGATGATCACCAGGCCGCTGCGTTCTGCAGCGGCCTCTGGCGCGTGAACACGCTCCAGGGACATAGCACAGGGCTTGCGACTTCAGCCCTGATCGCGTTGTGTCCTGCTGTTTTCCCCCGCACTGATTGATGGCCTGCCCCTGACGGCGCAAGCCAGGGTTTGTGCAACCCCATGATGCCGTGAGAGCTACTGGCAAGTTTGCTCTGACGGGTTCCGAAAACCATTGAAATCAAACACATTCATCATGTCTGATTCATTCCAAGATCTGGCCCGGGCAGCGGAGGCCGCACAGGTTTCGGCCTATGCAGACCCCGATGAGCCGCAAAGCCCCAATGTACCGTCCAAAAGAGCGCAAACCATTGTCGGTTCGGGCGTGCTGCTGGTCGCTGTCGGCCTGGCTGTCGGCGCACTGCAGATTCCTTCCGATTCGGGATATGGCGGCGTCGGCCCCAACTTTGTGCCCTGGCTGTGCGCCATCGTGCTGGCCGTTTGCGGTGCGCTGTTGATCTGGGAAGCTCGGAGCGGCGGTTTTCGCCATGCGGCGGATCCTGGCGGCCATGCCAAGGCGGATATATTGTCTTTTGTCTGGGTTTCTGCAGGTCTGCTGATCAATGCGGCTTTGATTGGAACCGTCGGCTTTATCTTCAGCTGCACGATTTGCTATGTCTTGGCCGTGCAGGGCCTGCGCCGCGCCGCGCATCAGCCTCAGGCCTCTGAAATCGGTACCTGGGTGAAGGATGTGATCACTGGCTTGCTGATTTCAGCGCCCGTTTTCTGGATGTTTACTCAGTTCCTGGCAATCAATCTGCCTGGCTTGACTCAGACGGGGTGGCTGTAATGGATATCTTCAATGCTTTGATGGCAGGCTTTGCCACCGCCATCACGCCCGCCAATCTGTTGTGGGCCCTGGTGGGCTGTGCCCTGGGTACGGCTGTGGGCGTGCTGCCCGGTATCGGCCCGGCCGTGGCAGTGGCCATGCTGCTGCCCATCACCGCCAAGGTGGATGTGACGGCTTCCATGATCTTTTTTGCCGGCATCTACTACGGTGCCATGTATGGCGGCTCGACCACCTCGATTCTGCTGAACACGCCCGGCGAGACGGCGTCCATGGTCACGGCCATGGAGGGCAACAAGATGGCCAAGAGCGGCCGAGCGGGCGCGGCGCTGGCAACCGCCGCCATCGGCTCGTTTGTCGCGGGGACCTTTGCCACCGTGGTGGTGACCATGTTCGCTCCCTATGTCGCCGACTTTGCCGTGAAGCTGGGCCCGCCCGAGTACTTCATGCTCATGGTGCTGGCCTTCACCACCGTGAGCGCCGTGCTGGGCCAAAGCTCGCTGCGCGGCATGACGGCACTGTTTGTCGGCCTGGCTGCAGGCTGCATCGGCATGGATCAGATCTCCGGTGCCGCGCGCTATACCGGCGGCAAGATGGAACTGCTGGACGGCATCGACATCGTGCTGGTGGCCGTGGGTCTGTTTGCCGTGGCTGAAGTGCTGTATGCCGCCATGTATGAAGGCAAGGTCGAGGAGTCGCAGAACAAGCTGACCCGTGTGCACATGACCAAGCGTGACTGGAAGCGTTCCTGGCCCGCCTGGATGCGCGGCACGCTGCTGGGTACACCGTTTGGCTGCATTCCCGCTGGCGGCACCGAGATCCCGACCTTTCTGAGCTACGCGACCGAGAAGAAGCTGGCCAAGGGCGAAGACAAGGCCGAGTTCGGCGGCAAGGGCGCCATCGAAGGCGTGGCCGGTCCGGAGGCTGCCAACAATGCCACCGTGACCGCAGCCCTGATTCCGCTGCTGACGCTGGGTATTCCCACCAGCAACACCACGGCCGTGCTGCTGGGCGCCTTCCAGAACTACGGTATCAACCCCGGCCCCCAGCTGTTCACCAGCTCGGCGGCCCTGGTCTGGGCGCTGATTGCCTCGCTGTACATCGGCAACGTGATGCTGCTGGTGCTCAACCTGCCCATGGTGGGTCTGTGGGTCAAGCTGCTGAAGATTCCGCGTCCCCAGCTGTATGCCGGCATCTTGATCTTTGCAACGGTCGGTGCCTACGGCATGCGCCAGAGCGCGTTCGACCTGTTCCTGCTCTACGGCATTGGCTTGCTCGGTGTGATCATGCGCCGCTTCGACTTCCCCACCGCTCCCGTGGTGGTGGGCATGATCCTCGGCCCCTTGGCGGAAGCGCAGATGCGCAATGCAGTGTCGATTGGCGAAGGCAGCTGGTGGATCTTCCTGCAGCGTCCCATGTCGCTGACGCTGATCATCATCGTGCTGGCCGTACTGATCATTCCCCGTGTGCTCAAGCGCCTGTCGGAGGCCAAGCAGGCCCGGGAGGCAAGCGCCGCCTGAGTCCCGTTTCCTAGCCTGCTGCGGGTGCTGTACGCATGGAGCCCGTTGCATTCATATCCCCTGTTCGGTGAGCTGGACAGGGGATTTTTTTTATGGAGGCCGGCTAAAGCATGCTTTGAATGCGCTAGCTGGAGGTCTGTGCCGATGGTTTTGGGGCAATGTCGCCCTACCATGGCGCAATGATGGAAATGAGCCAACGGCTACCCAACGATTTCGCTTGCGAGCTGCCCGACGATGCCGACGGCATCTATGCATTGGCGGCACGGTCCATGTTTCAGCTGTTCTCGTCAATGAGCCAGGGCATGTTTCTGGTCGACAGAAGCGGGCGCATTGTCTGGGTCAACAAAGGCTACGAGCGTTTTTTGCCACGCCTGGGAGTAGCCGGCGTGGGCGATTTTCTCGGGCATAAGGTGGAGGAGGTCATCCCCAACACGCAGATGCGCAGCGTGCTGGAGACCGGCAAGCCGGTCCTGATCGATCTGCTGACCAATAGCGCCGGAACCTTTGTCGTCAGCCGCCTGCCGCTGCATGACGATGAAGGTGGCGTGATCGGTGCCATCGGCATTGTGCTGTTCGATCAGCCCGAGACGACCTTGCAGCCGCTGATCAGCAAGTTTGCGATGCTGCAGCGCGATCTCGATGAAGCGCGGCGCGAGCTGGCTGCCCAGCGCAGCCGCAGCCTGCAGGCGTCCGTACAGGGTTCGCGCCGCAGCAAATACAGCTTTGCCAGCTTTGTGGGCAGCAGCCCGGCTGCGGTCGAGGTCAAGCGCCAGGCGCGACGGGCGGCCCAGTCCCTGAGCCCGGTGCTGCTGCTGGGCGAGACCGGTACCGGCAAGGAGGTGCTGGCCCATGCCATCCATGCCGCATCGGCTCGGTCTGCCGGTCCTTTTGTGAGCGTCAATATCGCGGCCATTCCCGAAACGCTGCTGGAGGCTGAATTCTTCGGCGTGGCTCCGGGCGCATTCACCGGAGCCGACCGCAAGACGCGCGATGGCAAGTTCAAGCTCGCCGATGGCGGCACCCTGTTTCTCGACGAAATCGGCGACATGCCCGCCAGTCTGCAGGCCAAGCTGCTGCGGGCCTTGCAGGAGGGAGAGATCGAGCCGCTGGGCTCCAACCAGATCGTGCATTTCGATGTACGCGTGGTGGCCGCCACCTCTCGGGATCTGTTGCAGATGGTGCGCGAGGGGCGCTTCCGGGAAGACCTGTTCTACCGGCTGCATGTGCTGCCCGTGCGCGTGCCGCCGCTGCGCGAGCGCAGCAGCGATATCCCGGCCCTGGTGGAAATGCTCTGCGAGGACCTGGCGCTGCGCAACGACATGGTTCCGCCGGAGCTGGGAAAGGGGGCGCTGGAATTGCTGGTCGCACAGGCCTGGCGCGGCAATATTCGCGAGCTGCGCAATGTGCTGGAGCAGGCAGCCATGCGCTGCGATGACTCGCACATTGATGCCGGCCTGCTGGCACAGGTGCTGCGCTCGTCAGGGGTAGAGCTGCAGGTTCCGCATCGGCAGCCCTTGGCGCAGGAACCCGTGGCTGCGGCAGGCGATTTGCTCAAGCCGCTTGCCGAGCAAATGGCCGAGCTCGAAGCCCGTGCGATAAGGGCCGCGATGCAGGCCCATGGAGGCAACAAGCTGGCCGTTGCAAGGACGCTCGGCATATCGCGCGCCAAGCTCTACGACCGGCTCGAGAAGCTGAATTTCTGAGCCATGCTAGGGATTGCCCTTGGTGGGTAGGACTTGGTTTGTTTTTATAGTTATAAAAAATATCTAATTTGAGTCCGGAGACAGCATGGCATTGGTACAAGGGCAGGAGTTGTGGAGGCCCACGCAGCAGCAGCAGGAGCAAAGCGGCCTGTGGCATTACATGGACTGGCTGCGCGACAGCCGTGGCCGTGACTTCTCCGACTATGAAGCGCTGTGGCAATGGTCGGCGACGGATATCGAAGGCTTTTGGCGCTCCATCTGGGACTATTTCGGGATCCAGGCCGACGGCGATCCCAGCCGGGTGTTGAGCACGCACCAGATGCCCGGTGCGCAATGGTTTCTGGACACTTCTCTCAACTACGCCGAACATATCTTTCGCAACGCCAGCGATGCACGCCCCGCCATCATTGCGCGTTGCGAAGGGAACGCACCTGTAGAGGTTTCCTGGCAACAGCTGCAGCGTGACGTGGGAGCGCTGGCCGCCACGCTGCGCAAGCTGGGCATAGGGCCCGGCGATCGCGTGGTGGCCTATCTGCCCAATGTGCCTCAGACCGTGGTGGCGTTTCTGGCCTGTGCCAGCATCGGCGCCATCTGGTCCAGTTGCGCGCCGGAGATGGGCGTATCCGTGGTGCTGGATCGCTTCCAGCAGATTGCGCCCAAGCTGATTTTCGCGACCGACAGCTATAGCTATGCCGGCAGGCAGTTCGATCGCCGTGAAGTGCTGGACGAGGTGCTCCAGGGTCTGCCCGATATTGCCCGGGTGATTCATGTGCCGGGGCCCTTGTTCGGCAGCGATGCCGAACACGCGGCCGTGCCCTGGCGTGACTGCATGAGTTGGGCCGATGCGACGTGCCATGCAGCGCCGCTGCAGTTCGAGCGCGTGCCGTTCTCCCATCCGCTGTGGGTGGTGTACTCCTCGGGAACCACCGGCCTGCCCAAGGCTATGGTGCACAGTCATGGCGGCATCGTGCTCACCCATCTCAAAACCAATCGCCTGCAGCACGACGTGTTGCCCGGCGATCGTTTCATGTTCCTGGGCAGCACGGGCTGGATTGTCTGGAACCTGATGATAGGCAGCCTGCTGGCCGGCGCGACCGTGGTCCTGTCCGACGGCAACCCGACGGCGCCGAGCGACGATGCGCTCTGGGACTTCATCGACCAATACCAGGTCAGCATCTTCGGTTGCGGTGCGGCCTTCCTCACCAAGAGCATGAAGGATGGCGTCTCGCCGAAGAAGGGGCGCCAGTTCGAGAAGCTGCGTGCCATCAACTCCACGGGCTCGCCGCTGCCTCTCGATGCCTATGCCTGGGTCTACGAGAACGTCAAAAATGATCTGTGGCTGGCCTCGATCAGCGGCGGCACGGATATCGCCTCGGGCTTTGTGGCCTGCGCGCCCATACTGCCCGTCAACGCGGGCGAGATTCAGTGCCGCGAGCTGGGTGTGGCCGCCTATGCCTTCAATGAACAGGGGCAGAGCGTGGTCGGCGAAGTCGGCGAACTGGTGATTACCGAGCCCATGCCCTCCATGCCCGTGTTCTTCTGGAACGACGAGAGCGGGGGGCGCTACCACGACAGCTATTTCGACGTGTTTGCCGGCTGCTGGCGCCATGGTGACTGGATCGAGTTCAGCGAGCGCGGCACGGCCGTGATCTACGGACGCTCGGACAGCACCATCAACCGCTTCGGCATACGCATGGGAACGGCGGAGATCTACCGTGTCGTCGAGGAGCTCGAAGCCGTCAAGGACAGCCTGGTGGTCGACCTCGAATATCTGGGCCGACCTTCCTTCATGCCGCTGTTCGTGACTCTGGCCGAAGGCCAGGCATTGACGGACGAGCTGACCGCCCAGATCAGGAACGCCATCAAGACCAAGGCTTCGGCACGCCATGTGCCCAATGTGGTGGTACAAGTGGCCGAGATTCCGCGCACCCTCACCGGCAAGAAGATGGAGGTGCCTGTGCGCAAGCTGCTGCTGGGAGCGGACGCGGCCAAGGTGGCCAGCCCCGATGCCATGGCCAACCCATCCAGCATTGATTTCTTCATTCAATTTCGAGAGCAGGTGCCGCAGGCGTGACAGGCGCTTGAGGCTGATTTGACTCAATACCCAAAGCAGACCCACCCATGAACCATCAAGATCTGATCGCCATCGATTTCCACACCCATGCGGAAGTCAGCTGCCGCAATCCCTTTGACAGCTACGGCGAGGAGTACGACCGCGCGGCCGACAAATACTTCGGCAGCTCGCTGCGCCCGACGATCGCCGAAACCATTGCCTATTACCGCGAGCGCAAGATCGGTCTGGTGATGTTCACGGTGGACAGCGAGGCGCAACTGGGTCGCCGCCGCATCCCCAACGAAGAGATTGCCGATGCCGCGCGCGAGAACAGCGACATGATGGTGGCGTTCGCCAGCATCGACCCGCACAAGGGCAAGATGGGCGCACGCGAGGCCGAGCGCCTGATCACCGAATGCGGCGTCAAGGGCTTCAAGTTCCATCCCACAGTGCAGGGCTTCCATCCCTATGACCGCATGGCCTGGCCCATCTACGAGGTCATCAACCACTACAAGCTGCCCGCCATCTTCCACACCGGCCACAGCGGCATCGGCAGCGGCATGAAGTGCGGCGGCGGTCTGCGCCTGGCCTACAGCAACCCCATGCTGCTGGACGACGTGGCCGTGGACTTCGGCGATATGCAGATCGTCATGGCCCACCCGAGCTTTCCCTGGCAGGACGAGGCGATCTCGGTGGCGCTGCACAAGCCCAATGTTTGGATCGATCTTTCGGGCTGGAGTCCCAAGTATTTCCCCAAGCAGCTGGTGCAGTACGCCAACACCCTGCTCAAGGACCGTGTGTTGTTCGGCAGCGACTTCCCGCTGATCACGCCCGAGCGCTGGATGAAGGACTTCGAGGTCGCCGGCTTCAAGCCCGAGGTCATGCCCGGCATTCTCAAGGACAACGCCGTGCGGCTGCTGGAGCTGGACAGAAAACGCGATGCCGCATGAAAGCCACAAGGATCACCCCGGTGATCCTTTTTCTCGATGGCGGCATCAAAGTGCCCGTCATCCATGAGGTCGTTCCCCTTCATGGAGAGCGCCTCGACCTCGTCGTAAATCTTGTCTGGAAGCTCCATTTCACTACCCCTTGGCGCGCTTTTTTACGAATTCCAGGTACTTTTTGTCCTCTCCCTCAAATGCCCGATTCCCGTATGCCTCATATTGTGGATAGAAAAGCTTGTACGCCTCGTCCAATTCACCGCACTCAAAGTGTATGGTCGCCTCAAGGAAGTTCACATATTCCTCTGCTGCCACTCCAGATCCATATGCATTTTTCACTATGTTGAGCCAGAGTTTTGCCTTTTCAGTCTGCCCGGTTGACCTATAGAAAACAGCTATTCCATATGAGGCTGACTGCGAAAAATCATATTCAAGTTTAGGCTCCGGAATTGCATCCCAAGAAGCCAAGAAGTCACGCTCTGCAAGCTCAATGTCCCCCGCTAGCCAGGCTTTTCTTCCTGAAACTGCCAGGGCGACGATTGCTTGCTCTTGGTCTTCACTAAGTTCGGTTGACATGGTTGCTCTTTTGCCTCAGGGGTTCTGTACTGGTGCGCGCAATAAGCGGCTCACAGGAGCCGCCTTGGCGCTACTTCATCAACTCCCCAAGGGCCACGTTGGAAAACTGCAGGCACTGCGCTGAGATTGTTCACTCATAGTTGATTTTTGCATCACGGCCAAGATGCTCTGCCAACCACTTATCCCGTCTTTCGCCGGCGAGTCCAATATCGGACACATCCTCATAACCGTACTCCAGTGAGAACTTTCCATCTTTGTCAACAGTTAGTGTCACTGAGCTCCATGGCTCATTGCCGGTTCCAGCAAAAGCCTTTCTCAATTTGAAAAGGAGTTCGTCTAGTTCATCTATGTTGTCATAGATGTGATAGATCTCGCCGTTCTCAGCTTGGTAGAAAATTTCAGTTCCAGATACATCATCGAGCATCTCGGCGGTAGCCCAAATTTTCTTAAAGTTCCCGGGCACAGCGTCCACTGCGGCTTGGCCAATCTCAGGATAAAGTGCTTCAATCTCGGGCGTCATAATCAACCTCCAGGTGCATTTCTAAATATTTTTGCTGGCTTTGGTTTTCCATCAATCCATTGCCTTACTTTGAGAGTGTCTGGGCGAAGGGAATCTCCCTTGAAGGAAGGTGATACCTCAACGCGAACGGACTTGCCATCTTTGATTGCCCTTTCCCAAGAATTCTCGAGTTTTCTGTATGCCGAATTGTCAAAATCGCCATTTTGCGCAAAATGATTGAAATCATCTTTTGGGCCATCGAATCTACGACCAATATAGTGCCCGCCTTGATCATCAGGCAATCGGTCAGGGCCGCCCGCTTGCTTCTGCGCTTTAGTGTTTCGTCCCTGACCTTTGTTGAGCTTTAGATCGCCTTCGACCTTTGTGACGCGCCCTTTCTCGTCTAGATGATAGGTGTAGCCATTCTTGGTAACGACCCTGCCTTGTTTGACCTTCCCTCCGGACTCCTCCTTCCGCGCTTTGCTAGCGGCTTCTTCCTTAGCCTTTCGTTGAGCTTCTTTCTCCGCCGCTTCCTTCGCTGCCCGATCTGCGGCCTCCTTGGCGGCCTTGGTCGAAGCCTCTTCAGCCGCCTTGGCGCCTCGTCGCGCGGCCTTGCCCGCAGTGCCAAACCAACCTGCGAATGGAATGGCCGAGACCAAGGATAGCGCCGCGCCAGCGTAGTCACCGCGCGCCAGGCTTCATGGCGGATTGAGCAAAGCCAGAAACGAGCCCTAAGGCGGTTGTTGATTTGTATTGAAATCAGTCACTGTCTGAATTAAAGACATTTATTGCCTGATTTTCAGACGATATAGAGCTGCGTATGGCGGCTCCTCAGAGGAAAACCAGACTGGCACGAAGACTGCTGTCTGCACACCATAGAAAGACAAGCGGACACACCGCATCCATCCTCAAGGAGACAACACATGCACAAGCGCAGCCTGCTGCAGGCGGCCGTTCTGGCGGCCATGGTGGTTCATGTTCCCGGCGCCCTGGCGCAATCCGAAATCCGCATTGCCCATGTCTACAGCAAGACCGGGCCGCTGGAAGCCTACGGCAAACAGACGCAGGCCGGGCTGCTGATGGGACTGGAATACGCCACGGGCGGCAGCATGACGGTGGCAGGCAAGAAGCTGGTGCTCCTCGAAAAGGATGACCAGGGCAAGCCCGACCTGGGCAAGAGCCTGCTGGCCGCCGCCTATTCGGACGACAAGGCCGATCTGGCGGTCGGCCCCAGCGCGTCGGGCGTGGCGCTGGCCATGCTGCCCGTGGCCGAGGAGTACAAGAAGATCCTGATCGTCGAGCCCGCCGTGGCCGATTCCATCACCGGCGACAAGTGGAACAAGTACATCTTCCGCACGGGCCGCAACTCCAGCCAGGACGCGATCAGCAATGCCGTGGCCATCGACAGGCCCGGCGTGACGATTGCGACACTGGCCCAGGACAATGCCTTCGGTCGCGACGGCGTCAAGGCCTTCAAGGAAGCGGTCAAGAAAGGCAAGCTGGTGCATGAGGAGTACCTGCCCGCCGCCACCACCGATTTCACGGCCGGGGCCCAGCGCCTGATCGACAGGCTCAAGGATGTTCCGGGCAAGAAGGTGATCTGGATTGTCTGGGCCGGTGCCGGCAACCCCTTCAAGATCGTCGACATGGATCTCAAGCGCTACGGCATCGAGATTGCCACGGGCGGCAACATACTGCCCGCCATGGCGGCCTACAAGAATCTGCCGGGCATGGAGGGCGCCACTTACTATTACTTCGGCATTCCCAAGAACCCGGTGAACGAAGCCATGGTCTCCATGAGCTACAAGCAGTTCAAGGCCCCGCCGGACTTCTTCACGGCGGGCGGTTTCTCGGCCGCCATGGCCATCGTCACGGCACTCAAGAAGACAGGCGGCGACACCAAGACCAACACCTTGATCAAGGCCATGGAAGGCATGAGCTTCGATACACCCAAGGGCGTCATGACCTTCCGCAAGGAGGATCACCAGGCCATGCAGAGCATGTACCACTTCAGGATCAAGAACGATCCGGCCATGGCCTGGGGCGTGCCCGAGCTGGTGCGCGAGATCAAGCCTGAAGAAATGAACGTTCCCGTCCGGAACGGACGGTAACCACCCCCTGAGTTACTTCGCCTAGGCGGCCCCGCGCCTTCCCCCTAACCGGGCGTCCCCTCTCTCGTCGGGAGGGGAACGACGCCATCGCCGTGAGGCGGCTCTTGCTCGGCGTCTCTGACTTGGTCAGCGTGCGGGCAAGGTTCAGTTCACTTTTTGATAGCTGCATGCGCTTGTGTGTAAGGCGCTAGGGGCTGTATTTGCCTATTTCTCATGCTGACCACTGACAAGCTCACCGTCCGCTTTGGCGGTCATGTTGCGGTCAACGGCGTGACCTGCTCCTTCGAGCCGGGCACGCTGACGGCCATCGTCGGCCCCAATGGCGCGGGCAAGACCACTTACTTCAATCTGATCTCGGGGCAGTTGCGGGCCACGGAGGGCAGGGTGTCGTTGCAGGGGCACGACCTTACGGGCCTGCCGCCTTCGGCGCGCACGCGTGCCGGCCTGGGGCGGGCCTTTCAGCTCACGAATCTGTTCCCGGCCCTGTCGGTGCTGGAGAACGTACGCCTGGCCGTGCAGGCCACGCGCCAGGGCGCGCACCGGCGCGGCATGAACCTCTGGAGCATCTGGAGCGACCACCGCGCATTGCTGGCGCGCGCGCAGCAAATCCTGGAGCAGGTGGCGCTGTGGGCGCGGCGCGATGAGCCGGTTTCGGCCCTGCCGCATGGCGACCAGCGCAAGCTTGAGGTGGCGCTGCTCATGGCGCTGGAGCCGAAGGTCTATATGTTCGACGAGCCTACGGCGGGCATGAGCCATGACGAGGCGCCGGTGATTCTCGACCTGATACGCGAACTCAAGAAGGATCGCAGCAAGATCATTTTGCTGGTGGAGCACAAGATGGACGTGGTGCGCGAACTGGCCGACCGCATCATCGTGCTGACCAATGGCACGCTGGTGGCCGACGGCAAACCGGCCGAAGTCATTGCCTCGCCCGTGGTGCAGCAGGCATACCTGGGGCTGACGCCCCAGGATGCCGTTGGCGGCACTGACGCTCACCCCCATCCCGGCCTTCTCCCGTCAGGGGGAAAAGGAGAACAGCCATGAGCGAGATACTGTTGGAGCTCCAGGGCGTGCACACCCATATAGGCGCCTATCACATCCTGCACGGCGTGGATTTGGCTGTGCCGCGCGGCGAGGTCACCATGCTGCTGGGCCGCAATGGCGCGGGCAAGACCACCACGCTGCGCACCATCATGGGCCTGTGGCAGGCCGGCCAGGGCAGCATCCGCTTTGGCCGGCAGGACATCACGCGCCTGGCCACGCCGGCGATTGCCCAGCTCAACATCGCCTATGTGCCTGAGAACATGGGCATTTTTGCCGACCTCACGGTCAAGGAAAACCTGCTGCTGGCTGCACGCTCGGCCTCGCATGCGGCGCGCATGGACCGCTCGCGCCTGGACTGGATCTACGAGCTGTTCCCGGCCGTGCAGAAATTCTGGGACCACCCGGCCGGCAAGCTCAGCGGCGGGCAAAAGCAGATGGTGGCCGTGGCGCGCGCCATCGTCGAGCCGCGCGATCTGCTCATTGTGGATGAGCCCAGCAAAGGCCTGGCTCCGGCCATTATCAACAACATGATCGAGGCCTTCGCCCAGCTCAAGGCCAGCGGCGTGAGCATTCTGCTGGTCGAGCAGAACCTTGCCTTCGCCAAGCGCCTGGGCGACGGCGTGGCTGTAATGGACAACGGCCGTGTCGTGCACGCGGGCCGCATGGCCGATCTTGCGGCCGACGAGGAACTGCAGCAGTCGCTGCTGGGGCTGGCGCTATGAAGTCACAAGAGTCAAAGCAAAAAGCAGATCGAGCGCTTGCTGGTCAAGCGCAGGCCGCTATGGATATGAAAGTTCGCGCCGAGGTGAGGACATGATGCGCAAGGACCTGGATTACAAGCCGCTGCTGCTGGTGCCGCTGCTGGCGCTGGCTACCTTGCCCCTGGTGGGCTCTCCCAGCACCTGGCTTACGCTGACGGTGGCTGGCCTGGCAATGGGCATGATCATCTTCATCATCGCTTCGGGGCTGACCCTGGTGTTCGGCCTCATGGACGTGCTCAACTTTGGTCATGGCGTGTTCATCGCTCTGGGGGCTTTCGTTGCCACCAGCGTGCTCGGCGCCATGGGCGACTGGACGGGCTCGGCGCAGCTGTGGCGCAACCTGGTGGCTGTGCTGCCCGCCATGGTGATAGCCATGCTGGTGGCCGGTGCCTTGGGATTGGCCTTCGAGCGCTTCATCGTGCGGCCAGTCTACGGCCAGCACCTCAAGCAGATTCTCATCACCATGGGGGGCATGATCATCGGCGAGGAGCTGATCAAGGTCATCTGGGGTCCGCAGCAGATTCCGCTGCCGCTGCCCGAAGCCATGAAGGGCGCCTGGCTGCTGGGCGATGCGGCCGTGGAGAAATACCGGGTCTTTGCCGTGCTGGTGGGCGCTGCCGTGTTTGCCGTGCTGGCTTTCATGTTGTCGCGCACCAAGATCGGCCTGCTGATCCGCGCCGGCGTGCAGGACCGCGAGATGGTCGAGTCCCTGGGCTACCGAGTGCGCCGATTGTTCGTGGCCGTGTTCGTCGCGGGCTCGGCCCTGGCCGGGCTGGGTGGCGTGATGTGGGGCCTGTACCAGCAGAACGTGGTGGCGCAGATGGGCGCCCAGGTCAATGTGCTGATCTTCATCGTCATCATCATCGGCGGCCTGGGCAGCACGGGCGGCGCGCTGATCGGTGCGCTGCTTGTGGGACTGATGGCCAACTACGCGGGCTTTCTGGTGCCCAAGGTGGCGCTGTTTTCCAATATCGCGCTCATGGTGGCCGTCCTTCTGTGGCGTCCCCAAGGCATCTATCCGGTCGCCAACAGATGAGATACCCCCTGAGTCGCTTCGCGCCTTCCCCCTGGAAGGAGGACGTCACCCTCGCTGCGGGGCGGCGCGGCCGGCCGAGGCCCTTGCTCGGTGGCAACTGGCTTGGTGCATGCCGGCTGCATACGTGGCGCCATGAAAGTTTGAAAGGCTAGTCTGATGCTCAACCGTTTGCTCTCCGGCGACATGCCGCGCAGCCGCGTGCTGGCCGTGGTGTTGTTGCTCATCTTCGCGGGCCTCGCCGTGGCGCCGTTTCTCTTTCCCGGCGTCAAGGCGCTCAATGTGGCGGCCAAGGTGCTGATCTTTGTGGTGCTGGTGGCAAGCTTTGATCTGCTGCTGGGCTATACCGGCATCGTCAGCTTTGCCCACACCATGTTCTTCGGCATAGGCGCTTATGGTGTGGCCATTGCCTCAGGCAGGCTGGGCGCGGGCTGGGGGGCACTGGCCCTGGGACTGGGTGCGGCGCTGCTGGTGTCGCTGCTCTTGTCCCTGGCCATCGGCCTGTTCTCCCTGCGCGTGCGCGCCATCTTCTTTGCCATGATCACGCTGGCCGTAGCGGCTGCATTTCAGACGCTGGCATCTCAGCTGTCGGACTGGACCGGGGGCGAGGACGGCCTGACCTTCAAGATGCCCGAATGGCTGTCGCCCAGCTTCGAGCCGTTCGAAAACGAGATCTTCGGCATCCTCATCGACGGCAGGATCATCAGCTACTACCTGCTGTTTGCCGTGGCAGTGGTTCTGGTGCTGATGCTGCTGCGCATCGTCAATTCGCCGTTCGGCCGCGTGCTGCAAGCCATCCGCGAGAACGAATTCCGTGCAGAAGCCATTGGCTACCGCGTGGTGGTCTATCGCACCACCTCCAGCGTGCTGTCGGCCCTGTTCGCCTGCGTGGCCGGCGCCATGCTGGCCGTCTGGCTGCGCTACAACGGGCCCGATACCTCGCTCTCGTTCGAGATCATGATGGACTGTCTGCTCATTGTGGTGATCGGCGGCATGGGCACTATCTACGGCGCGGTGATCGGCTCCGTGGTATTCCTGATCGCCCAGAGCTATCTGCAGGATCTGCTGCGCATGGCCAGCGAGGCCAGTGCCAGTCTGCCTTGGCTGGCCGCGCTGCTGTCGCCCGACCGCTGGCTGCTGTGGCTGGGCCTGCTGTTCGTGCTTTCGGTCTATTACTTCCCTACCGGCGTGGTGGGCCGGCTGCGCGCGGCTGCGGCGCGCAAGCCCTGACATCTTTTACTGGCATCCCTTCTCTGACTGCTTTCACTACGACAGGAGACAAAGCCCATGCAGAAGACCTATGCGATTGCCTTGCCGCCTCTTTCCCTTGGCGCCCTTGCGGTGCTGGCGGCCGCCGTGCTGACCGCCTGTGGAGGCGGTGACGGCGGTGACCTGAATGCCAAGCCCGGCTACCTGGGCACGGTGCGGCAACAGAGCTATGACGGCAGCAGCGATGACCTGCTGACCGCGGGCCTGGGCAAGAGCGGCCTGGCCGTGGCCACGGCGCCGGGCTTTGCCAGCGCGCTCCAGCCCACGACGGCCGAGCTGCGTCGCCTGGCCATTTACACCAATTACCGCGCCATGCTGGACATGACGGCAGCGGGTGGCTACGGCACGCTCTACGGCCCCAATGTGGATGCGCAGGGCCGGGTGACGGCCGGCGAGGGCAGGATTGCCGGCACCGAGTACATCGCGTTCTCGGATGACGGCACGGGCCGCAAGAACGTCACGCTCATGGTGCAGGTGCCGGACAGCTTCGATCCCAGGAAGGCCTGCATCATCACCGCCACGGCTTCGGGCTCGCGTGGCGTGTACGGCGCCATCACCACGGGCGAATGGGGGCTCAAGCGCGGCTGCGCGGTGGCCTATTCCGACAAGGGCACGGGCGCCGCTCCGCACGACCTCATGAACGACACAGTGTCGCTGATCGACGGCACGCGCAGCACGGCTGCCGCAGCGGGCAAGCAGGCAGCATTCAATGCGGGGCTCACGGCTGGCGAACTGGCCGCCTTCAATACTGCCACACCCAACCGCTTTGCCTTCAAGCATGCGCACTCGGGCCAGAACCCAGAGAAGGACTGGGGCCGCACCACGCTGCAGGCCGTGGAGTTCGCCTACTACGTGCTCAACGAGCACTATGGGGACCGCAATATTCTGGGCGAACGCCTGCGGACGCTCAAGCCGAGCAACACCATCGTCATTGCATCAAGCATCTCCAACGGCGGCGGCGCGGCGATTGCCGCCGCCGAGCAGGACTCGCAGGGGCTGATCAATGGCGTAGCCGTGTCCGAGCCTGCGGTGGAGTTGCCCGCCAGCCCCGGCGTGACCGTGCAGCGCGGCGGCACGGCACTGCCCGTGGTGGGCAAGACGCTGGTGGACTTCACGAGCTATGCCAACCTCTATCAATCCTGCGCCTCGCTGGCGGCATCGGTCAGCGGCTCTCCCTATGCGGCTGCGTTTGCTGCGGGCTTTGCCAGCACGGCTCTGCCGATTGCGCCCAACCGCTGCGCGGCACTCAGGACTGCCGGTTTGCTGAATGCCACGACCACGGCGGCACAGGCCGAAGAAGCTTTGCAGAAGCTGCGCGACTATGGCTGGGAGCCGGAGTCCAGCGAGCTGCATGCCTCGCTGGCCGCCTTTGAGGTGGCGCCCGCCGTGTCGGTCACTTTTGCCAACTCGCTCTCGCGCGCCAGCGTGAAGGACAACCTCTGCGGCTACAGCTATGCCGGTGCGACGGCTGCGGGCGCAGTGACGCCGCTGGCCCCAGAGGCGCTGGCCAGCATGTTCTCCACGGGCAACGGCGTGCCGCCATCGAGCGGCGTGCAGCTCATCAACAACAAGGGCAAGTTCGGTGCCGCGCGCGACTTCCTCTCCGTCTCGGTGAACTCGGGCGTGGCCGACTGGAACACACCGGGTGCGCTATGCCTGCGCAATCTCGTCACGGGCAATGATGGCGCCGCCAGGGCGCTGCAGGCCGGTGTCGACGAGACAAGGCGCAACGGTAATCTGCAGGGCAAGCCGGCCATCATCGTCCATGGCCGCGCGGATGCGCTGCTGCCCGTGAACCACACGACGCGGCCCTATGTGGCGCTCAACCGGAAAGTGGAAGGCGCTGCCAGCAAGCTCCGCTATGTGGAGGTCACGAATGCCCAGCACTTCGACAGCTTCATCGGCCTGCCCACCGTGCTGCCGGGGTACGACACGCGTTACATCCCGCTGCATGTCTATCTGAACCGCGCGCTCGATGCCATGTATGACCACCTTGCCAACGGCAAGGCGCTGCCTCCGAGCCAGGTGGTGCGCACCGTGCCGCGTGGTGGCAACCCGGGCCAGGCACCGGCTATACAGCCAGCCAATCTGCCGCTGATTGCCGGCACGCCGGCAGCGGCCGACAGGATAGAGGTCAGTGCCGGAGCCATCCGCGTGCCGGACTGATACGCATGACCGGCAGGTGGCTACGGCTGCCGGCCGACTACCGAAGTTGATAGCTGATAGCGCTTATCACATATGCGCTAGAGGCCTTTTTGATGCTGAAACCTGCCATGCCCAACAACTGCGCTTCTGCGGCCATCGTGCCGGCATCCCGCTATGCGAACTGCGCTGGCTACGAGATTCATTACCTTGACTGGCAGCCGCAAGGCCCGACCAAGGCTACGGTGATCGCCTGGCATGGCCTGGCACGCACGGGCCGCGACATGGATGCACTGGCGCAGTTTCTTGCGGCGCAAGGCTATCGCGTCATCTGCCCGGATACGCTGGGCCGCGGCCTGAGCCAATGGAGCCGCAACCCGCGCGAGGAGTATCAGCTGCGCTTCTATGCCAGGCTGGCACGCGAGCTGATGGATGCGCTGGCGCTGCAGCAGGTGCACTGGGTGGGCACCAGCATGGGCGGAGCGATAGGCACGGTCTGTGCATCCGGCCTGTTCGAGCCGGATCTCAGGCGGCGCATTCTCACACTCACGCTCAACGACAACGCGCCCGAACTGGCGGAGGCTGCGCTGGCCCGCATCAAGAGCTACGCGGGCCGGCCGCCGGTGTTTGACACTGTCGCCGAGCTGGAAGGCTTTTTTCGCGCGGCCTACAAGCCCTATGGCCGGCTCAGCGATTTCGAGTGGCGCAAGCTGACCGAGACCAGCACGCGTCGTTGCGATGACGGCCGCGTCACCCCACATTACGATCCGCGCATGATCGAGCAGTTCACCGAGCATGACAATGACTATCTGCTCTGGGATCACTATGACGTGCTGCAACTGCCGGTGCTGTTGCTGCGCGGCGAGGAGTCCGATCTGGTGCTCAAGCCGGTGGCCGAGCAGATGCAGCAGCGTGGCCCCGGTGCCCGAGGTCTGCTGACCTGGCTGGAAGTGCCGGACTGCGGCCATGCGCCGGCGCTCAATGTGAGCACGCATTTCGAGGCCGTTCTGTCCCATTTGCACCAGGCTTGACGCGCAAAACCTCGCAGGCCCGGGGATGTTCGCGTCTCGCTAGCATCGGTGGCTAACCCTGGTCGGGGTAAGGAGCGTGGGTCATGGGTTTCGTCGTGGATCTGATTCGGGAATACGGCTTCGGCATTGTCTTTCTCAACGTGCTGGTGGAGCAGCTGGGCGCACCCATCCCGGCCTATCCGGTGCTGGTGGTGACCGGAGCGCTGGAGGGCGGAAGCCTGGCACGCCTGGGCTGGCTCACCGTGATTGCGGTGGCCGCAGCGCTGATAGCCGATGTGCTCTGGTACCACGCAGGTAGAGCCTATGGGCACAGGGTGCTGGGACGTATCTGCCGCATTTCGCTCTCGCCCGATGCCTGCATACGCCAGACCGAGTCCGTCTATGGTCGCTGGGGCGCCAGGTCTTTGCTGGTGGCCAAGTTCGTGCCGGGCTTTGCCTCCATTGCCAGTGCGCTGGCCGGTGTGGTGGGCACGCCGCTGCGCACCTTTGTGTTGTTCGATACGCTGGGGGCCTTGATCTGGGTGGGATCGGCGGTGTTTCTGGGCTCGCTGTTCAGTTCCACGGTGCAGGATCTGCTCGATGTGCTGACGGCACTGGGCAAATGGGGGCTGCTGCTGCTGTGCGTGGCGTTCGCGGTCTTCGTGGCGCGCAAATGGTGGCAGAGGCAGCGCGTGGTGCGTTCGCTGAAGATGCCGCGCATGTCGGTCGAGGAACTGGCGGGGCTCAACGCCCAGGGCATCACACCGACGGTGATCGATGTGCGCGAACCCCTGCTCTTCGGTCAGGGTCATATTCCCGGGGCCAGCTCCTGGCTGGAGCATCAGGGCAAGGGCAAGGGCAAGGGCAAGGGCAAGGCGGCCTACGAACATTTGCTGCCGCGTGAGCGGCATGAGCATGGCCTGGTTGTGTACTGCGACTGTCCCGACGAGATCTCCGCCGCGCGCGTGGCCCGGCAATTGCAGCGTGCGGGATTTCACAACGTCCGGCCATTGTCCGGTGGCCTGACGGCCTGGGAGGCAGCGGGCTTCGAGCTGGAAAAGCCCCAGGCCTGAGCAGGCCCCAAAGAAAACGCCCTGACCATTCCTTGGGCAGGGCGTCGGGTGGGTCGAAGCGCTTACTTGCCGGCAGGCATGGAGCAATGCCCGCCCTGTGCTGCCTGGCCGGAGCCGGCGGCAATCAGCGGCGCTTCGAAGCGCAGGTCGATGGCCGGCGATGTATGAAAGTCCCAGGCCAGAAAGACGAGCAGCAGAGCCCAGAATACGGTGCGCAAGGTGCTTGGTGAGGTCATGGTTGTTCCTTGCTCAGAAGCCGAAATGGCGGCGGATGCGCAGGCCGAAGATGGTGCCCGCAAATGCCAGCGGCACCCAGATCCAGCCGTGGATGGAGCCGGTGGAGATGCCCGAGAGCATGGCACCCACATTGCAGCCGAAAGCCAGGCGCGAGCTATAGCCGAGCACCAGACCCGCCACCAGGGCCACGACCCATTGCGTGCCTGTCAGTGCCTTGGCTGCCGCGGGCTTGCCGGCGGCAATCCACAGTGCGCCGCCCAGAATGCCGATATTGGTGATGCTGGTTACGTCCAGCAGCACGGTTTCATGCAGGCGCGCCGCATTGCCGGGCTGGCTCCAGAACCAGTTGCTGGCCAGATCAACGGCGCCCGTGGCGTTGGCGATCTTGGCGGCCCACAGACCAAAGCCGTAGACCACGCCCCAGGGCTGGCCCGCAATGATCAGGTTGAGCGTGGCCAGCACGGCCAGCAGCACGGCACCGACCAGCCATTTGCGCACCAGCAGCGGCTTGGCCGGGCGGTTCAGGGCGGCATTGGCCTTTTTCACGTACAGGGCCACGCCTGCCGCGATCACGGCCAGCGCGACCAGCGTGGCGATCAGCGCTGGAGCCCAGCCCCATTGCGTGACCAGGCCCACGGGGGCCGTATTGCCCAGGTCCAGCCACCAGCCCAGGTGCAGGCTGCCCAGAAAACTGCCGATCGCGAACAAAGGCAGTATGGCGGTGTTCATGGGGATGCCCATGCCCGCCTTGTAGAGGGTGCCGCTGCCGCAACCGTCGGCGATCTGCATGCACAGGCCGAAGACAAAGGCACCGACCAGCAGGCTGATGCTGGGTGGGCCGAGAGCTGCCGTCAGCTCCGGGAAATGGCCCAGCAAAGGCATGGCCAGTGCCGCAGCCAGCGCCAGCAGCAGCAACTGGCCAAAGATGCCGCTGCCGTCCTTTTCCTCGACCAGCATGCGCCAGCCCGTGGTGAAGCCAAAGCGCTTGCCGGCCAGCACCGCGCCCAGGCCAATGCCCACGGCAAACAGCGCCGCCTGACGCACCGAGACCGACCACAGCAGCCAGCCAAAGAAAACGGCCAGCAAGGCCGTTATGGGAAGTCGTTTCATGTGTTTTTATGGAATTGATGGGTAAGGACTGCGACGCACTTTCCGCAAAGGGCATGCACCCAGATCAGAGACAACGAGCAAAGGCCGCCCTGCAGCGAAGTTGTTGTCCCCCTTGGGGGCGCCCGGCTTGGGGAAGGCGCGCAGCGACTCAGGGGAGTCATTTAAAAGTTTTTTCCCACCATTTTTGGGCGTCATAGGCCAATGACTGGGCGCGGCCTGGCTGGTTGGCCATGCGCGGCGCGTCCTTGGATTGCGTCCAGTCCACCATGGAGCCCGCATACAGCTTCACATTGGGCAGGCCTGCCATTTCGGAGAGGCCGAACCAGTCGGTGGCCGCCCAGTGACCGGTGTTGCAGAAGGCCACCATGTCCTGGCCTTGCGGGCGCTGGACCTTGGCAGCGATTTCCCGGGCCTTGGCAGCATCCACGAACCGTGAGGTACCGGGCACAAACCACTGATTGAAATCCAGTTGCTGGGCGCCGGGCAGGGTGCCCGAGAGCTTGGCGGCGGGTGCGCGGGTCTTGCCCAGATAGAAGGCGTCGGGGCGCGAGTCCACCAGGGCCGCATTGGAGAGGTCGATATGCTTGCCCACGTCCTGCTGGGTGGCCAGCCAGTTGGCGTCAAAAGTCGGGGCGTAGCTGCTGGGCGCAATCTGCACCTGGGTCTTGCCCAGGGGCTTGCCTGCGCTTTCCCAGGCCTTCATGCCGCCGTTGACGATGGACAGCTCCTTGAGGCCCAGGCTTTTGAGCGTCCAGTACACACGCGCCGCGGCACCGAAGTCCGTGGCATCGGCACCGCTGGAGATCACGATGGCATGCGTGGCTGGCGTCAGGCCCAGGGACTGCACCAGCGCCACCAGCTTGGCCTGGTCAGGCAGTTCGCCAGGATTGGTGGCCGGGCCGCGCCATTTGCCGTAGGGGGCGTTGGCAGCCTGGGCGATATGGCCGGCCTCGAAGGCTTTGGGGTCGCGGATATCGATGAGGCGGACATCGGCCTGCTGCAGCAGTGGCTGCAGTTGCTCGGGGTTGAGCAGGGGTTGGGCTGCGAGCGCCCAACTGGTGGCGCCCAGGCCCAAGCCCAGACCCAGTGCATAGCGTGTCAGAGAGTTTTTCATGGCAGGAGTCGGCAAAGCCGATTCGTCAGGGGCATGGCTATGCCCAGGGCCTCTATTGTCCGGCCTTGCCGCGACAGGGCCAACCAAGAAAAACTTGTCTGCTTATTGCCTGGGGTCATGAACCGGAGAGCAAACGGCATGACTTCTGATGATGATAGCTAGAAGTGGTTGAATCGCTTTGTGGGTAGGCGATTACAGCTATTGATCTAGATGAATCATGCGATTTGCACGGCCGGAAACAGCTCCTGCACGGCACGCCGGATACCGCCATAGCCCGTACAGCGGCAAAGGTTTCCGCACATCTGGGCCTCGGCCTCGGCGACCGTGGGGCGGGGCTGCTGCTGGTGCAGCCAGCTCATGCTCATGACCATGCCGGAGGTGCAATAGCCGCATTGCACGCCGCCGCAGCGCGCCAGCGCGTCGCGCACGGGTTCGCTGGCGCTGTCCTGTGCCACGGACTCGATGGTGCGCACCGTCTGACCCTGGATCTGATAGGCCATCAGCAGGCAGGCATTCACGGGCTCGCCGTTGAGCCAGACCATGCAGGCGCCACAGCGTCCCACTTCGCAGCCGGGTTTGGCCCCGGTGAGGTGCCAGTGCTCGCGCAGCAAGGTCAGCAGCCGGGTATCGGGGCTGCAGCTGGTGCTGACCGGCTGGCCGTTCAGATTCAGTTGCAGCACAAAAGCCGAGGCCTCCTTTGCGCTTGCTGCGGGTGGCTTGCCGCCGTGCTCCGGGATGTGGGGCGTCGTCATGGTGTGGAGGACTCCGCGCCCGCCTCCAGCAGCGCGATCACGCGCTCCGGGGTCATGGGCAGTTGGGTGATGGGGCGCTGCAGTGCGGCGGCCAGGGCATTGGCCACTGCGGGCAGGGCCAGGTTGACGCTGATCTCGCCGGCTCCGCGCGGGCCTATGGGATCGCCCTCGGGAAGGTTCTCGATCGCCAGCACCTGCATTTCAGGGGCATCGGCCAGCGTGGGGATCAGATAGCCGTCGAGATTGCGTGCCTGGTAGTGGCCGTCCAGGCAAGCCAGCTCCTCCTGCGTGCCCATGGCCAGGCCCATGAGGGCGCCGCCTTCCATCTGGCCCAGATAGCCCTGGGCCGATGCCACGGGGCCCAGCGCCGTGCACATCACCAGCCGCTGCACCTGGACCAAGCCGCTCCAGGTGTCGACGCGTACCTGGGCAATGGCGGCGCAGGCTCCGAAGACGAAGTGGGTGTCATGCGCGTTGCTCTCAGGGTCCTCTGCGCGCAGGTCTATGGAGATACAGGGCGCTTGTTCGCCCGATGCCTTTGCCAGATCGGCATAGCTGAGGCACAGGCCCGCAGCGCTTTCCAGGCCCCATGCGCCGCAGCGCAGAGGAATATTGGGTAGCAGTCTTGCGGCGGCCAGGAGCAAGGCTTGCTGCCAGGGCCGGGCTGCCTGCTGCAAGGCGCGCCATACCAGCGTGGTGGCGCGCGAGGCGGCCACCGGGCCCGAGTCGGGCGTCAGCCGGGTATCGCCCAGCACCGGCCTGATCGCGTCGGCGGCGCAGCCCAGATGCTGCGCGCCCAGGCTCTGTATGGCTCCGACCAGGTTCTGTCCCAACTCGGTAAAGCCGCAGCGCAGCTCGAGCGCACCGTCGGCAGCCAGGGCCAGCTCCATGCGGCAGTCGCTGGGCCCGCCCTTGCCAAAGCCGTCGCTGCGATGGATCAGCGTCAGGCCCACGCCGTGCAGATGCCGGCCGTCCGCGCTGGCCCAGCGATGCGGCCCGCGCCACAGCGCTTGCTGGCGGGCGACATCGAGTGCGCGCTGGGCGCCGTCAAACGGCACGACATGCTGGCCCAGCGGGCCGGGTGCCTCGGGAGCGGCGAGATTGAGGGCGCGAAACGCGTCAGCTGTCATGCCGACCAGCGCAGCCAGTCTGTCCATCTGCTGCTCGAGTGCAAATTGCACCTGCACGGCGCCGAAGCCGCGAAACGCACCCGCGATGCCGTTGTTTGTATAAGCCAGCCTGGCGCCGAGGTCCAGCGCCTGATACCGGTAGGGGCCGGGGGCATGCTCGAGCGCGGCATCCAGCACCTCGGGGCCGTGCGTGGCATAGGCCCCGGTGTCGGCCACTATCTGCACCTGGTGGTAGGTAAGCCGCCCCTGTGCGTCGCAGCCGGTCTGCATGTCGATCTGCATGGGATGTCGTTTGACACCCAGATCCACCGATTGCGGGCGTGTCAGATGCAGCCGTACGGGGCGCTGCGCCTTCCAGGCCAGCAGGGCCGCAATCGGCTGAATCGTCAGCTCGTCCTTGCCTCCATAGGAGCCGCCCACGGGTGTGCCCACGGCATGCACTCTGTCGTGAGGCAGGCCCAGCATGTCGGCGATGACCTGCTTGTCCCGCGCGGGGTTGTGGCCGCCGAAGAACAGCTGCAGGCCGCCCGCGCCATCGGGCTCGGCCACACCGCCCTCGGTCTCGAGGAAAGCATGCATCTGGCGCGGCGTGACATAGCTGTCCTGCACCCAGTGCACGGTGGCTGCCTGGGCCGCAGACATGTCGCCCTGGCGGTGGCTGCAGGCATGCAGCAGATTGCCATCCTGATGGACCGGCTGGTCGGAGGCCGCCGTTCCGTCAAGGGCGGTGACCGGGTCGCAGACAGGGGGCAGGGGTTCGTAGTCAACCCGGATCAGCGCCAGAGCCTGCCGCGCCGTCTCCATGTCCACGGCCGCAACGGCGGCGACCGGGTCGCCCACATGGCGCACCTTGTCGATGCAGAGCACAGGCCGGTCCACCTTACGCAAGCCATAGTGCTTGGTGCCGGGGATATCGGCATGGGTGACCACGGCATGGACGCCTGGCAGGGCTTGGGCGGCGCTGGTGTCGATGCTCAGAATGCGCGCATGGGGATGAGGGCTGCCGAGAATCGCTGCGCGCAGCTGACCGGGCTGAATGCGGTCGCTCAGAAAGCCCGGGTTGCCGCCGAGCTTGGCCCTGGCATCGGGCCGGACCGGCAAAGCCTCCAGGCCCAGCTCGCGGATGTGATGAGGGGTGTGGAATTCCATGACGGTTCAGGCCAGCAGCCCGCAATGTCCGGCAATCAGGCGGCTGGCAATCCGGGCCAGATCGGGAGGCAGGCTTTGCTCGCAGGTGGTGCGTATATCGCCGAGGGAGGGACGGATCTGCAACTCCTGCGCATAGCTCAGCAGCTTTTCCGTGGCTTGCAGACGGTGCACGCCTATGCCCGGGGCTGCCGCCGCAATGCGGTCCAGGTTCAGGCGCTTTTGTGCATCGCTCCAGCGCAAGGCCATGCGCAGGCGCGCGGGGGAGAATGCCGCGCGATAGCCGACCTTCTCGAACACCAGTGGCCGGGGCTCCATCACATCGCTGCGCGGCAGCAGGAACGACAGCATCAGAGGCCGGTCCATGAGCTTGAGCGTCTGCGCCAGCGACTGCAGGTTGCCGTCCGTCAACTCGACCTGCGCATCCATGGCCAGCAATACCGGGCAGCAGTCGCCTTCGCCCCAGCCTATATTGCCGCCCAGGGTTCCCAGGCGGCGTATTCCCATGGCCCCGAGCTGATCCAGGGCCTGGACGAGCACGGGCGCGTGCTGCTGAACCCAGGGGTGACGGCGGACGGCTTCCAGCCGCATGCCTGCACCGATATGCAGATACTGCGGGCCGAGGCTGATCTGCTGCATCTCGGGCCAGTGCATCACATTGATGAAATGGGTGGCCGACGGCGCCAGACGAGGCTCTGCCCATGACTGCTGCAGCAGCGTGCCCCCGGCGATGAAGCAGGCGGCATCGCCGAGCTTGCGGGCCAGGGCCTGCGCGGCCTGGGGTGACGAGGGGTGGGTGAGCAGCATGGCAGCCTTCTGCAGGCGTGGTCCTCAGCGCTGCGCCCAGAAGGCTTGCTGCTGGGCGGCGATCTCGGTCTCCATCTCGGGGACGGGGCCGATCAGCTCCACGGCCTTCTGGCAATGGTCGAAGACATAGCGCGACGAGACGCTCATGGTCGGGTTCTCGCCATGGCTGCCCGTGCATTCCAGCAGGCGGTGCTCGGTCATGCCGAACACGATGCGGCCGATATTGGCCCAGTAGGCCGTACCGGCGCACATGCAGCAGGGCTCCACATTGGTGTAGAGCGTGCAGCTCCAGAGAAACTCTGCCGTGTAATTGGTGGCCGCCATGCGCGCCAAGGTCGATTCCGCGTGGTTGACGGTGTCGATATTGCACTGCTCCATGAGCACGCTCTCCTGGTCGGGGCCCACCAGCACGGCGCCGAAGGGGTGGTGGCCCATCTGGGTTGCGCGCTGGGCCACGGCCTGGGCGCGACGCAGATTGCGCTGGATTTGTTCGGCAGAGGGCGTCAGGCCCTGAGGAGGGAAGTTCTGGTCTGTCATGGTGGCGGTCCTTGTGTTGATCAGGCTGGAGTGCTCTGGCTCCAGGGAAAGAGGCGCTTGTGCAACTGCTGCACCCCACCATAGAGCAGCAGGCTGCACAGCACCAGCAGTGCCAGTGCGGCAAAGGCCACGGGTACCTTGAAGGAGGAGGTGGCAAACAGAATCAGATAGCCCAGGCCTTTTTCCGCAGCCACGAACTCGGCGACCACGGCGCCCACAATGGCCAGCGTGATGGAGACCTTGAGGGCGGAAAACACATAGGGCACGGCAAACGGCATGCGAATCTGCCAGTACTGGCGGCTGGTGGTGGCGCGCAGCGAGCGCGACAGCTCCACCAGCTCTGCCGGCACCGAGGCCAGGCCCAGGGCCGTGGAAACCACCAGCGGGAAAAAGGCAATCAGCGTGGTGATGACCACGCGGGGCAGCAGGCCGGCGCCCAGCGTGACGACGATGATGGGGGCGACGGCCACGATGGGGGTGGACTGGATCACCACCAGCCAGGGCATGATGATTTTCGAGAGCAGCTGTGATCGCGTGATGGCGATGGCCAGCGGAATGGCCAGCGCGATCGCCAGCGCATAGCCTATGAGCGCGACCTGCAGGGTGGCCGTGACATGCTCCAGCCAGCGCTGCAGCCCCATCTCGGCAGCAGAGCGCCAGATCTGGCTGGGAGCGGGAAAAATGTACTCGGGGATATGCGCCAGGCGGCAGGCGCACTCCCAGAACAGCAGGATGGCAAGGAAAACCAGCAGCGAAGCATGGCGTTGTATGAGGGCAGACATAGGGGGCCTCTTGGGGCTGCGGGAGGATCTTCAGGCGTGTGCGGGGTGTTTGCTGAAGACCTGGAGACGAATCTCGTTGGCCATTTCGGTGAACACGGGATCGGCCAGGGTGGCCATGCTGCGCGGGCGTGCCAGCGGCACATCGATGATGTCGGCCACACGGCCCGGGCGGGCGCTCATGACCACGATGCGGTCGGACAGCAGCAAGGCCTCCTGGATGGAGTGGGTCACAAAGACCACGGTCTTGGGGCGCTCGTTCCAGATGCGCAACAGCTCCAGGCTCATTTCGTCGCGGGTGAGTGCGTCCAGCGCCGAAAAGGGCTCGTCCATCAGCAGGATGTCCGGGTCATGCAGCAAGGAGCGTGCAATCGCGACGCGCTGCTGCATGCCGCCCGAGAGTTCGTGGGGCCGCTTGTGGCCAAAGTCTCTGAGGCCGATCATCTCCAGCAACTGTTGGGCGCGGGCCTCTTCCTTCATTTCCACATGGCCGTATTTGTGGCGCATGGGAAAGGTGATGTTGTCCAGCACCGAGAGCCAGGGCAGCAGCGTGGGCTTCTGGAACACCATGCCGATCTCGTCGCGTGGTTCGGTCACGGGCAGATCGAAGATGCGTACCTCGCCGCTGCTGGGGCGGATCAGGCCCGCAATCAGGCGCAGTATGGTGGACTTGCCGCAGCCTGAGGGGCCGATCAGCGAGACGAATTCGTGGCGGCGCAGATGCAGGTCCACGCCCTGAAGGGCCGTGACAGGGCTGCCATCGCTGGAGACAAAGGTCTGGGTGACCGCGTTCAGATCGATTACGTATTGCATGGCAGGCGATCAAGGAAAGAACAGGGGCGGGAGCGCGAGGGCGGCGCAGCGACGCCCTCGCATCGGATTTACTGGCTCAGAAAGCGGCGGTCCACCAGCGTTTCCGGGTCGACCTTCTTGAGGTCGTAACTCATGGACTGGGCCACCCAGCCCCAGGTGGCAGCCAGCAGCCGGGGCTCGAATTTGCCAAGGCCGTCGCGCTGGCTGATCTCGTTCCTGAGCAGCGGGATGGAGGCTTCAAATTCGGCCTTGACCACGGCAGTGTCGGCCTCGGGCACCTGGGCCTTCAGCGACTCGGCCGCCTTTTGCGGGTTCTGGATGGAGAACTCCAGCGACTTGCCCAGTGCCCGCACATAGCGCTTGAGCACTTCGGGGCGCTCCTTGATGGTCTTGTCGCTGGCCATGACGGACCAGCCATAGCCGTCCAGACCGAACTGCGTCCAGGGCAGGACCGACAGTTCCTTGCTGGCCTGCTTGAGCACGGCGCCGAAAGCTGGAGCCACGGTCACCCAGTTGATGGTCGCGTCCACGCGGCCCTGGGCCAGCATGGGTGCCAGCGTCGCCGGGTCCGACTTGATGACCTTGATCTTGCTGGCGTCCACGCCGTTCTTCTGCAGCACTATGGGCCACAGGGCATTCGACGAGGAGAAGGTGGGCATGGCCACCGTCTTGCCTTCCATGTCCTTGAGGCTCCTGATCTTGCTGTCGGTGCGCGTGAAAAGCGCATCGGGCTGTTTGGAATACAGCGACATCACGGCCTTGACGGGAATCCTGCCTTCGGCAGCGGCCATCATCAGCGCCGAGATGCCGCCAAAACCCACATCGGCAGAGCCAGAGGCCACCTTGGTCACGGCATCGGCCGAGCCTCGGCCGGGAACAATCTTCACGTCCAGGCCTTCGTCCTTGAAAAAGCCTTGCTGCACGCCGGCATAGACAAAGGACTTGTCGCCACCGGGCAGCCAGTCGAGCTGTACCGTGAGCTTGTCGGCTGCCTGGGCCGCTGCGCCACAGGCGACGAGCATGGCGAAAAGGGCGGAGCGTTTGAAGTAGGTAGCGGGGCGCGTCATGAATAACTCCTGAAGAATGCGAGTTTTGGGTAATTGGTTGCTATACATTGATGAGCGGCATGCGCAAGCTCATAAACGGTTTTGATTGAATTTCATCCAAAACCGGCAGCAAGGTATCGCTCAGGGCCTGAGGGCAGGCCAGCTGTGGCACATGGCCGCAGTCGAGGCTGATGCGCCTGGCGCCCGGCGTGAGCTGCTGCATGCGCTGCTGCAGCGGCAGCGTCACGGAGCGGTCCTGGCGACATTCCACATAGATACGTGGCACCCGGCCAAAACGCTCTGCGCTGAGCCGGTTCACCATGGCCCGGCCCGTTTCGGGCTGGACGCAGAGACGGCTGGCCGCTTTGAGCGCTGCGGTCGGAGGGCAGTCATGCAGGAACAAAGCCATGGCGGCTTCCAGCGGCACGCTGCTGGCATTGCGCTGCTCGTTCCAGGCCAGATGCGGGCCTATGCCCTGGTAGTCAAAGCCCGGATCGGCGGCGCGGCATTGTGCGATCACATCGCCATAGCTCATGCCGCTGGGCAGCATCATTCCGGCCAGGTAGACCAGGGCGCTGACCCGCTCGGGGGCGGCCTGGGCGACCTGAGACGCCGTCATGCCGCCACCGCTGTGACCGACCACCACGGCAGGGCCGTCCAGCGATTCCAGCACGCGCAGCACATGGGCGGTGTAGCCGTCGAGATTGGCGCAGCTGTCGTCTTCGGCGGCGGCATCGTTGCCAGGCAGATTGACGGCAAGCACCTTCCAGCCTCGGGCCTGCAGCAGCGGCGTCCAGGCCGCAAAAGCCCAGCTGCCTTGCCAGGCCCCGTGGATCAGCACCATATTGCGTGAGCTTGTCATCGTGGTCTCCGTCAACCGTAGGTGCGGCGATAGCATTCGATCTGATGCTGCTCCACCGTGACGGCCGGGTATCTGGGCTGCTCGCCATCGTCCAGGCAGGTGGGAATGCATTCCACCTTGTGCAGCGGGTTGCCCGTGAAGAAAAAGGGCACGGAATAGCGTTCGCGACCCGAGACATTGATGACCCGGTGCAAGGTGGAGACATAGCGGTCGTTGGTCCAGCGTGCGAACAGATCGCCGATGTTGACGACGAAGGCGCCGGGCACGGGGGGCGCGTCGATCCAGCTGCCGAGATCCTTGTCCCAGACCTGCAGGCCGCCGGCCTCGTCCTGCAGCAGCAAGGTCACGCCACCGAAGTCAGTGTGCTCGCCGCAGCCTTTCTCGCCGGGCTCAGGGTTGGCAGGCTGGGGCGGGTAATGCAGCAGGCGCAGGGTCGCGGCGGCCTCCTTGAGATAGCCGTCGAAGTGGCTGACCGGCACGCCCAGCGACAAGGCTAGGCCGCGCACAATGGTCGCGCCCAGGCCGTAGGCGGCCTGGTAATAGTTCTGCATCACGGCGCGGAAGTCGGGCAGGGTTTCGGGCCATTGGTTGGGGCCGGTATTGAAGCGGCCGGCCAGCACGCGCGCATCGTTGGCCGCGACCTCGGCGCCGGCGTAAAAGCTTTCCTTGAGATCGGGTGGTGCGCCGCTCTCCAGCGTCTGGGCGCGCAGCGGCTCATAGCCGCGATTGCAGCGGGAGAGCTTTTTGTCCACGGCCAGCTTTTCGGTCATGGGCAGGTCAAAGAAGCGCTGGCTGGCGGCAAACAGGCTGCTGATCAGCGCCGGGTCTATGCCATGGCCGGTGATATAGAAGAAGCCGCGCTGTTCGCAAGCCTGGCGCAGTTGCTCGGCCACCAGATGCTGATCCACAGGGTCATGGCTGTGCAGGCCGCTGATGTCGATGAGGGGGAGGGCAGAGATGCTCACAAATGGCGTCCAGAAACTGAAGAACTGGAGTCAGTTTAGAAAGCGCAGCCCGTGCTGGATAGCGCAGCTTTTGCTGCGGGGTGATCTAAAAATGTGAGCGCTAATCGCTGATGGGTAAAGTGTTGCACGGCATTGGTGCATTCGCAAAAAGCGATGCGCACAATGCCGGTGCAGTCATGGATCGGGGCGCTCTCAGCTCCTGGCGGAAGCCGCCGCAGCGGAGGTCTGCGTGCGGGCCACCCATTCACGCAGGGCGACGCTTTCCTCGTCCTCGCGGCTTTCTATGGCATCGGCCGCGATGCGGTTGAAGGCGTCGAGTGCCGATGGCAGCGTGCGTCCTGCACGCACATAGACGCCGAGTTCGGAGTACAGCGTGGTGGGCGTATCCAGCGGCACATGGACCAGCCTGCCTTCGCGCAGCTCGCGCTCCAGTCCCAGCCTGCTCTGGAAGAAAATACCCACGCCGCGTTCGGCAAGACTCTTGGCCAGCTCGATGGACGAGGTTTCCAGCAACACCTGCAATGCACGCTTGTGGTGCGCCAGCAAGGGCTGCAGCAAGTCGTGCATGGAGAGTTCGGGCGTTGGCAGAATCAGCGGAAAGGCCGCGCATTGCGCAAAGTCCACGCGCTCCAGCTGGGCAATCGGGTGCTTGGGCGGCACGATGGCACCCAGCGCAAAGCGGCCCATGGTGCATTGGCGCAGATTGTCGTGGCGCTTGACGGAAAAGCCTATGCCCACGTCCGCATCGCCCTGAATCACGGCCTGCGCCGCCTGCTGGGAGCCGCAGGTGCGCACATGAATCTGAATCGTGGGGTAGCGTCTGTGCATCTGCGTGAGCACGGCCGGCATCAGGTCGGCGTTCAGGCCTTCCACGGCGGCCACGCTGACCGAGCCGCGACGCACGCCGCGCAGCAGCTCCAGCTCGGTGCTGAGGCGGTGCTCGTCCTGCAGCACCGTGATCACATGGCGCGAAAAAACTTCGCCGGCGGCCGTGAGCCGCAGGCCCGAGCTCAGGCGCTCGAACAGCGGGCTGCCGATTTCGTCCTCAAGCTGCAGCAACTGGCGGTTGACTGCCGACGAGGCCACATGCAGATGGCGCGCGGCTTCGCGTATGGAGCCGCAGCGGCGAATCATGTCGAAATAGCGAATGGAGCGGGCGTGAATATGCATGCAGCCGGAGGCAGCATATGCCGTGCCAGTTCGCTGGATGGCCGTCTACTGTGGCGCGCTCGCCGCCTTGGCGCGCTGGGCACGGGCCTTGAGATCGACATCGTCCTCGCGTCCGGTGGGCCAGCCTTGCATATGCCGCTGGGCAATATCGCTGAGTGCGGTGATCCAGGGCGCACTGTCGTTGAGGCAGTCTATGTACTCGAACTGCTGGCCGCCCGCATGCAAAAAGGCTTCACGCGCTTCCTGCTTGATTTCCTCCAGCGTCTCCAGGCAGTCGCTGGTAAAGCCGGGGCAGACCACGTCGACGCGCCGGGTACCAGCCTGGGCCATGGCAATCAGCGAGGGCTCGGTATAGGGTTCCAGCCATTTGGCCTTACCAAAGCGCGACTGGAAGGTCACCAGATACTGTTCGTTGCCGAGCTTGAGCCGCTCGGCCAGCAGGCGTGCCGTCTTGTGCGATTCGCAGTGATAGGGGTCGCCCAGATGCAGCGTACGCTCTGGCACACCATGAAAGCTCATGACCAGCTTGTCCCCGCGACCGTGGCCGCGCCAGTGGGCTTCTATGCGCTGTGCCAGCGCTTCGATATAGCCGGCATCGTCGTGGTAGCGGTTGACGAAACGCAGCTCGGGAATATGGCGCTGGGTCCTGGCCCAGTCGTAGACGGCGTCGAACACGCTGGCCGTGGTCGTGCCCGAGTACTGGGGGTACAGCGGCAGGATCAGGATGCGCGTCACGCCGTCTTTCTTGAGTGCATCCAGCTGGGCCGCAATGGACGGCGTGCCGTAGCGCATGGCTGGCAGCACCAGCACATTGTGGCCGCGCTCGCCCAGCCAGCCGCGCAGCAAAGTGGCCTGGCGCGTGGTCCAGTGCAGCAGCGGGGAGCCGTCCTTTTCATGCCAGACGGTGGCGTACTTGGCGGCCGACTTGGCCGGACGGGTGCGCAGGATGATGCCGTGCAGAATCGGCCACCAGGCGAGCTTGGGAATCTCGACCACGCGATCGTCACCGAGAAACTCCGCCAGATAAGGGCGCACTGCTGCAGCCGTGGGGGCGGCCGGGGTGCCCAGATTGCACAGCAGGATGCCGGTGCGTGCGGATTGGTCGTGACGGAAGCTGGGTTCGGGCGCAAAGCGTGATGGCATGGCGCAATTGTGTCAGCTAATCGGATAGGCGCAGCCGCTCTGCGGCATTAGCCGGGCCGCTATTCTTCGGGGTATGCAACCCCAAGACACCACAGCCCCTGCCATTGAAACTCTTCAGCGTCTGCGCCACAGTGGCCAGATTCGCGCCATCAGTCTGGATCTGGACGACACGCTCTGGCCCATCTGGCCCACGATTGCCAAGGCTGAGGCCGTTTTGCTGCAGTGGCTCGCGCAGCATGCTCCCGGTACGGCCGAGCACCTGGGCGATACGGACAAGGTGCGTGCCTTGCGTCATGAAATCGTGGGGCTGCGCCCGGATCTGAAAGCTGACCTCAGCGGCCTGCGCCGCGAGTCCATCCGGCTGGCGCTGAGTCGCGCCGGTGACGATCCCGCCCTGGCCGAACCGGCCTTTGACGAGTTCTTTGCCGCTCGCCAGCGGGTCGAGCTGTTTGACGATGCCTTGCCGGCGCTGCAGTTTCTCTCGCAGCGCTGGCCCGTGGTGGCCCTGTCCAATGGCAATGCGAATGTGCATGTGGTGGGTATCGGCGAGCATTTTCGCGCCTCGCTGTCTGCCAGCGGAGCCGGCATGGCCAAGCCCGAGACGCGTTTTTTTCAGGCCGCAGCGGATGCGGCCGGCGTCGCCCCCGAGCATGTGCTGCACATCGGCGACGATGCGGAGCTGGATGCCCGGGGCGCCATGGATGCGGGTATGCACGCAGTCTGGCTCAACCGCGGGCAGGTAGCATGGCCTTGCGTGGGACCTGAACCCCACGTCACAGTCGCCAGCCTTTGGCAGTTGTGTCAGGGGCTGGCAGATCGTTGACCGGGACGAGCGGGAGCAGTGCGGGTCAGCGAACAAGGACCGCCTATGCCTACCTGTCTGTCTGCCTGTCTTCTCACGCCGCCTCCGCTGGCACCTGTGCGAACCATTGCCTGGAGCCGGCCTATGGTGTGGCTGTCCAGAGCCTTGCAGGACATTTCTAACGCTCCGTTAATCAGTCTGGCGCATGGTCTGGCCTTGATCCTGATCGGTGCAGCAATCCTGACCCTGGGGCACAATCGCTTCTGGTTGATGGCAGGGGCCTTGTCGGGCTTTCTGGTGGTGGGGCCTCTGGTGGCCACCAGCCTCTATGCCGTCAGCCGGGCCATAGAGCGCGGTGAGGTGGCAGACTGGGGTCTGATCCGCCGCACCTGGACGCAATGGCAGAGCTGCCATGCCACGGGCCGGGGAGGGTACTGGTGCATGGTCAGGTTCGGCGCCTTGCTGGCGCTGGCAGCCACGGGCTGGGTGCTGATTTCGGCATCGCTGATCACCGTGATGTCGCCCGTGCGCGTGCAAACCCTGCAGGATTTCATTGTGCATGTGGTGCTGGCCAGGGATGGTCAGCTGTTTGTGCAATGGATGGCTTTGGGCAGCTTTCTGGCTGCTCCGATTTTTGCGTCCAGCGTGGTGGCCATGCCGCTGATGCTGGACAGGCGAGTGACCGTGCGCCAGGCCGTGTTGACCAGTTGGTCCGTGGTGCTGGCCAACCCTGGCCCTATGGCCTTGTGGGCGGCGCTGATTGTGATGTTGACTTTGCTGGGCCTTGGCAGCTATCTGCTGGGGCTGGTGGTTGTGATGCCCCTGCTGGGCCATGCCAGCTGGCACGCCTATCGAGACCTGGTGGATGCCTCTGCATTCCCCGCCAGAGATGAAGCGATAGTGCCTGCCGTCTGAGCGCTGCGCGACCAGGGCCTGGCAAAGGCTGTAAGGACCTGGTTGTCGTGATATTCGGATATACGGAAGAACAGCTTGCCCACTTTTTCCTGACCTGGGGTGTGGGTGCCTTCATCTTGTTCATGGTGTTCATCATCCTGCAGCTGGCGCGTCAGTCCAAGGCAGGCAAGTTCGGCACCTTTGTGATCTTTCTGGGCCTGGGCGTGGGCTTTGTAGGCTATCTCGCCAAGATCATCATCCAGTGGTGGATAGAGAGCCGCTGAGCTGATACATGGGGCGGCGCTGACCGGCTCACTACTTGAGCAAGGTCCGCCCCGCAGAGAGAACCTAGCCCCCTTCCGAAAAGAAGGGGGAAGAAGCGGTGTCTCAGTGGGTTAACCCGGTTTCACCTGTGCGCGCTTGAGCACTTTTTGCCAGCGGTTCTGCTCGGTGGCGATGAACTGGGCAAACTGCTCCGGCGTGCTGCCAATGGGCTCGGCCGCATCGCCTTGCAAGCGTTTGAGTGCATCGGGCGCCTTGACGGCCTTGCCGCACTCTGCAGCCAGCTTGTCTACATGGGCGCGAGGCATGCTGGAAGGGGCCAGCATGCCGTACCACTGGGTCATTTCAAAGCCCGAAAAGCCCTGTTCGGCCACCGTGGGCACATCGGGCAATTGCGGCAGGCGCCTGGTCGAACCGGTGGCGATGCAGCGCACCTTGCCGGCCTTGATGAAGGGCAGCAGCGCGGCGGCGCCAACCGAGGCAGCATCAAGGCGGCCCGAGAGCAGGTCGGTCATCATGGGGCCGGTGCCGCGGTAGGGCACGTGGAGCATGAAGATGTCGGCCGTCATTTTCAGGTATTCGAATGCCAGATGCCCCGCGCTGCCGTTGCCGGCCGAGCCATAGCTGAGCTTGCCGGGGTTCTTCTTGGCATAGGCCACCAGATCTGCAATGTTCTTGACGGGCAGATCGGGGTGCACCACATAGAGGCTGGGCACCTTGGCCAGCAGGCTCACAGGCACAAAGTCCTTTTTGGGGTCCCAGGGCAGCTTGTCAAAAATATAAGGGTTGACGGCCAGGGTACCGATATGGCCGAGGATGACCGTGCTCTGGTCATCGGCGCGAGCCACCTCCTGCATGGCGATATTGCCCGCGGCGCCGGGCTTGTTGTCCACGAATACGTTCTGGCCTATGGTCTTGGACAGCTCTGCGGCGGTGGAGCGGGCCACGATTTCAGAGCTGCCGCCAGGCGCAAACGGCACGACAAAGCGAATCGGACGGTTGGGCCAGCTGTCATCGGCAGCGCGGGCCATGCCGGGCAGCAGGCCGCTGCAGGCCAGGGCTCCGGCGCCGGTCAGCAGATGGCGGCGCGAGATGCTCAGAACTTCGCGAGTGGACTTGTCGAATGTGGATGCCATGTTGTCTCCGTTGCTTTTGGCTTTATGCGGCTGAGAGATTGCCTCTCAAGCCATGGTTGCAACTGTGGCTGTCAAATCGCTGTCAAACCTGGTGCAGCAGGACTATCCAGGCATCAGGATTGTGCTGATAGGGTTTGCGCTAGAGCTACTCAGTCCTACTCCTTGCGGACCACTTGCTCGGCTGCCTCGAGTGCGCAACGCACCGCACCTTCCAGCGTCGCTGGATAGGGCCCGTTCACATAGTCGCCGCAAGCCCAGAGGCCATGGCCCAGCTCCAAGCCAGGGCGCTTCACGCCGGGCCGGCAGGCAAATGTGGCGCGCTTTTCAACCACGGTCAGCACCGCTTGAATGTCCTGCCAGCCCAGCTGTTGCCGGGCTTGTTCCAGCACCTGCTGCTCCAGGGCTTGGCGGTCCGTGCGGCAGTCGCTGATGACAAACGCCATCAGACCTTGCTGGGCGCCATCGGAGGGCTGCAGATGACCGCGGTCAAACACAAATTGGGCAGGAGCCTGGGCGTCGGGTCGCAATGCAAGCCAGGGATGTTCAGGCGCAAGGCCCTGGCCGGTGCGGGCATAGACCGTGGCAATGGCCGTGTGCTCCAGCGCCTGCGCGGTCTGTGCCCAGTGTTGGTAAGCCACCGCGTCGCGCGCGGGCAGGCGCTGGTCTTCGGCCGCCAGCAGGGCCAGGCGGGCGGCTTCCTGAGGTGAGCAGGCCAGCAGCACGGCATCGAAGCGCGATTGCTCAAGCGCTGGTCTCAGTGCCGCATTGGATGTACGCAGCAGCCATTGCCGGCCATGGGGAATTAGCTCCTGAATCCGACTTGCAGTATGTACCGCATGTCCGCGGCCTTGCAGCCATTGCGCAGCCGGATTCGGAAACAGATCACCGAGTCCGTAGCGCGGAAGCAGAAAATGCGAGCCGCCCGTACCCGCGAACAGCGCGTCATGTAGCACGCGCAGGAAGATGCTGCCACTTGCCTGTGAGGCCGGCAGGTTGAGGGCCGACACGCACAGCGGCTCGATGAATTCGTCGAGCAGGCGCTTTGGCAGACCGCTGCAGATATCAGCAACGGTTGCAGCCTCTGCGCAGCGAAAGCCCTGAACGTGCCAGCGCAGGGCGCGCCCCAGCAGGGCGGCACGTTCGCGCAGTGACCAGCCGTTGGCGCTGGCAATGCCGATCAAGGCGTCCAGCGGCGCCGGCAGGTCGGGGAAGGACAGGCCGTTGCCATCGGCGTAACGCATGGTAAGTGGTTTGCGCAGCAGGGCTTGCTCCGGCGTCGCGCCCACGATGCGCATGAGCCGCAGGCATTCGGCATAGGCGCCAATCAGAATGTGCTGGCCGTTGTCGGCGATGGTGCCGCCCGGCAGTTCCAGATTGCGGGCCCGGCCACCCAGTTGACGACCGGCCTCGAAAACCGTGGGCTGATGGCCGTCTAGCGAAAGCTGTACAGAGGCAGCCATGCCGGCCCAGCCGCCACCGATGATGGCAACTTCCATGGCGCGCTTACATGCGACCCAGCGCCTGCATCTTCCAGACCAGCCAGAACTTGCGCAGTGGCGTGAGACTGATGCGCTGGTGCAGTACCTGGAAGTTCTCGGACTCGATTTCGCGCAGCAGGGTGCGATAGATGCTTGCCATCATCAGGCCGGGCTTTTGTGCGTGGCGGTCGGCATCGGGCAGCAGGCCAAGCGCCTTGTCATACAGGCTGTGGGCACGCTCGGCCTGAAAGCGCATCAGGGCCGTGAAGCGTTCCGAGTACTCGCGCTTGTTGATCTCGTGGGCCTTGACATCGAACTGCTGAAGCTCGCTGATAGGCAGGTAGATGCGCCCGCGCATGGCGTCTTCGCCCACGTCGCGGATGATGTTGGTCAGCTGCAGGGCCTGGCCCAGGGTGTGGGCGTATTCGGTGGTGCGCTCCTCGGTCTGCCCGAAGATGCGGGCGGCAACCTCGCCGACCACGCCGGCGACCAGATGGCAGTAGCGCTGCAGACCGGCAAAGTCCAGGTAGCGGGTCTGATCCAGATCCATCTGGCAGCCTTCAATGACGGCCTGCAGATGGCGCTCTTCGATGCCATAGGTCTTGGCGTGGGGCATCAGTGCCTGCATCACGGGATGAGCGGACTGGCTGGTGAATGCCCTGTGTACCTCGGTCTTCCACCATGCCAGCTTGGTGGCTGCCACGCCAGGGTCCGTGACCTCGTCAACCACGTCATCCACTTCGCGGCAGAAGGCATAGAAAGCCGTGATGGCGGCGCGGCGCTCCTTGGGCAAGAAGAGAAAGGCGTAATAGAAGCTGCTGCCCGAAGAGGCGGCTTTGTCTTGGACGTACTGATCCGGATTCATAGGGGGAGCATTGTCCCATGACGCGGGCGGTTGGCCGACACAACAGTGAAATGCGCGGCATGCGCCTAGTCATACTTCAAATTCAATAGCGCCTTGCATAGGCCCATTAATGGGATAGGGGCTATCTATTCGCTCACATGCGCACGGCTTGCCAGAGCATGGCGACCATGTCGAGCTTGCCCAGTTTGATGCGTTGATAGAGGTTGCGGCCTTGCATGGCGTCCAGTCTGTCCAGAATGCGCAGACCGCCTTGCACGACCAGGCGCAGCTCCCAGCCCGTGCGGCCGGGCAACTGATGCACCAGGGGCGCTCCATGGTGCATGATGCTGCGGGCCTGGCGGTTGAGTTCGCCGAGCAGAGACTGCAGCTCGGGTGTCAATGCCGCTGCCTCCGGCTTGATGGCACTTCGCACAATGCCATGGCGGGCCAGGTCGGCATCCGGCAGGTAATGGCGCTGGCGCGGCAAGTCCTGGCTCAGGTCCTGCCAGAAGTTGATGAGTTGCAGGGCGGTGCAGATGGCGTCGCTCTGAATCAGTGCCTTGGCGTTGACCACGCCATACAGGTGCAGCAGCAGGCGGCCGACCGGGTTGGCCGAGCGGCGGCAGTAATCCAGCAAATGGGCCATGTCGGTGTAGCGGGTCTGGGCGGCCGTCATGCGCACATCCTGCTCGAAGGCACTGAGCAAGTCGGCCAGCAATGGCTTGGGCAGACCATGGGCCTGGACCTGGACTGCCAGCGGGCCAAAGACATGCGGCCAGGCGGTGCGCATCAGCATGGCGGCTTCGCCGGAGCAGCCCAACTGCTGCAAATCTGCGCCATATTGCTGCAGCTGTGCGATGCGCTGCTCGGTGCCGTGCTGGCCCTCGTCGGCCAGATCGTCGGCGGTGCGCGCAAAGTGGTAGATGGCGGCGATGGGCGCACGCAGTCGTGGCGGGCACAGCCAGGAGGCGACAGGGAAATTTTCGTAGTGGTTGATGCTGGCCGGCGCGTTGGCGGCGGGGCTCGCTGGGGGCATATGGTTCACGCCCGTATTGTGGACCGGGTGGACTTGCCGGCTGGCGGCAGCCCATAAAAAGACGGCGCAAAAGCGCACGTGCGTGCACAATCAGCGCTGACTTGGGTGCAGCGGCCTGCCCGGCAGCTGCGCTTTTCCTATTTTTACAAGCCCAGAACACCATGGCTGTTTCGTCTTCTCGTCGTTTTGCAATGTTGTCTTTGCCGCGCCGGCCTGCCGCGCCCTTGGCTGCGCTGTCCATAGTGGCGGCTGCCGTCATGCTGTCGGCCTGCTCCAAGAAAGAGGCCGCGCCCGAGCCGGTGCGCGCAGTCAAGCTGGTGACCGTGGGTGAGGGGCAGATCGAGTCTGCTCAGCAATATTCGGGCGATGTGCGGGCCCGTGTCGAATCTCGCCTCGGCTTTCGCGTGGCGGGCAAGATCACAAGGCGCGAAGTGGAACTGGGTCAGCATGTGAAGGCTGGACAGGTATTGGCGCGACTGGATGCGCGCGATTACCAGCTCAGCGCCGATGCCGCGCGTGCCCAGCTTGCCTCGGCTACCACGCAGCGCGATCTGGCCGAGGCCAATGCCAGGCGTTTTCGCACGCTGCGCGCCCAGAACTTCATCAGCGCCGCAGAGATGGAGCGCTATGAGGCCAATCTGAAGGCGGCCCAGGCCTCGCTCGATCAGGCCCGTGCCCAGCTCTCGAGCCAGTCCAATCAGGAGAACTACACCCAGTTGCTGGCTGATGCCGATGGCGTGGTCACCGCCGTGGAGGCTGAACCCGGTCAGGTGGTTGCGGTCGGCACGCCCGTGGTGAGGATTGCCCAGGACGGCGCGCGCGATGCGGTGTTCAGCGTGCCCGAAGACCGGCGCAGCGCCATCAAGCCGGGCCAGGGTGTGAAGGTGCGTCCCTGGTCGGACGAGTCGCGCGTGATCAACGCACAGGTGCGTGAGGTGGCGGCCAGTGCCGACCCGGCCACACGCACCTATGTGGTCAAGGCTGCGCTGCAGGGCGCGGACCTGCCTTCATTGGGCGCGACCGTGCATGTCATGCCCGAGGGCATGGGCGTCAGCGGCGAAGCCATAGGCAGCCAGGTCATCAAGCTGCCAACCACGGCCTTGCGCCAGGAGGGGGGTAACGGTCAGGGTACGGCCGTCTGGCTGTATGACGCGGCCAGCAGTTCGGTGAAGCTGCAGCCGGTGCAGATTGCCAGCGCCGACGGCAACGAGGCGGTGATTGCCTCGGGTCTGCAAGCCGGCATGCAGGTGGTGGCCACAGGCGTCCACGTGCTGACCCCCGGGCAGAAGGTGACGGTATATCGCGATAAGTATGCCAAGTCGCTGCAGGGTTCTGCATCAAATCAGCCGAAAACGCAGGCGGGCAAAGCGCAGGATGCTCATGAATCAGGTGTGGGTCAGCCTGCGGTGGCTGCGGAGGCGGGCAAATGAGCGGCGCTGGACACAAAAAGACCAGTGGCGCGCATTTCAATCTTTCCCGCTGGGCGCTCGATCATGTGGCGCTGACACGCTATTTCATTGTCGTGCTGATGCTGCTGGGCTTTACGGCCTTCTTCCAGCTGGGCCAGGACGAGGATCCTCCGTTCACCTTTCGCGCCATGGTCATTCGCACCTACTGGCCCGGCGCGACTGCCGAGCAGGTGGCTCAGCAGGTGACGGACAAGATCGAGCGCACGCTGCAGGAAGTGCCTTATGCCGACAAGATCAGCAGTTACTCAAAGCCTGGCGAGTCGCAGGTCATCTTCCAGGTCAAGGACTATTCGCCCCCCAAGGAGGTACCGCAGCTCTGGTATACGGTGCGCAAAAAAGTGGGGGATATGCGCTACACCCTGCCGCAGGGCGTTCAGGGACCGTTCTTCAACGACGATTTCGGCGATGTCTATGGCGTGATCTATGCGCTGCAGGCCAAGGGCTTCAGCTATGCCGAGCTCAAGACCCTGGCCGACGATGTGCGTCAGCAACTGCTGCAGGTGCCCGATGTGGCCAAGGTCGAGCAGTTCGGCGTGCAGGACGAAAAGGTCTATGTGGAGCTGTCGCACCGCGCCACGCAGATGGGGCTGAACCTCAAGCAGGTGCTCGATCAGCTCAACCAGCAAAATGCCGTGGCATCGGCCGGTATCTTGCAGACGCCAGCCGAAACCATTGTGTTGCGTGTGCAAGGCCAGTTCAACGATCTGGAGCAACTGCGTGCCATGCCCATCATCGGCCAGGGCGGAGCGCAGTTCAGGCTGGGCGATATCGCCGAGGTGCATCGCGGCTATGCTGACCCGGCCAATGTCATGGTGCGCTTTCAGGGCGAGCCTACGGTGGCCCTGGGGGTGTCCATGGTCAAGGGCGGCGACATCATTGCGCTGGGCAAGGCGCTGACGCAGGCAACGGAGCGCATCGCCAAAAGCCTGCCCGTGGGCGTGACGCTGAGCAATATGCAGAACCAGCCCAAGGCGGTGGCGGATTCGGTCAGCGAGTTTCTCCAGGTGCTGATCGAGGCAGTGGTCGTGGTGCTTGCCGTGAGCTTTCTGAGCCTGGGCCTGCACAAGCGCCCGGGGCAGCATCCGCTGTGGAAGCGCTGGTATATCGACCCGCGCCCCGGACTGGTGGTGGGCATCACCATTCCGCTGGTGCTCGCCGCAACCTTCCTGGCCATGTGGTACTGGAATATCGGTCTGCACAAGGTGTCGCTGGGCTCGCTCATCATTGCGCTGGGTTTGCTGGTGGACGACGCCATCATTGCCGTGGAGATGATGGTGCGCAAGATGGAGGAGGGCTACGACAAGTACCGTGCCGCCACCTTTGCCTATGAAATCACCTCCAAGCCCATGCTGACCGGCACGCTGATCACGGCAGCGGGCTTTCTGCCCATCGGCATGGCCAAATCCATGACGGGCGAATACACCTTCGCCATCTTCGCGGTCACGGTGATTGCGCTGGTGCTCAGCTGGTTTGCCTCGGTGTATTTTGTGCCTTATCTGGGCCTGCTGCTGCTCAAGAAGCCGCCGCATGCCGCCAAGCTGCCGCCCGAAGTGGCATCCGGTGAGGTGTCGGCCGAAGAAGCAGGCATCAACACCAATGCAGGTGAACATGAGCTGTTCGATACGCCGTTCTACAACCGTTTTCGCCGCACGGTGAACTGGTGTGTGCAGCACCGCTGGCTGACGATTGGCGCGACGGTGCTGGTGTTCGTGCTGGGTCTGGCGGGCATGGGCAAGGTGCAGCAGCAGTTCTTCCCAGATTCCAGCCGCCCCGAAGTGCTGGTCGATATATGGTTCCCCGAGGGCACGTCCTTGCAGGCCAACAAGGAAGTGACGCTGCGCGTGGAAAAGCGCTTTTTGCAGCTCGACGGAGTGGAGTCTGTCAGCGAGTGGATAGGCTCCGGAGCACCGCGCTTCTATCTGCCGCTGGACCAGGTGTTTCCGCAGAACAACGTCTCACAGTTCATTCTGGTGGCCAAAGACCTGAAGGCGCGCGAGGAAATCCGTAGGCAGTTGCCGGCGCTGATGGCCGAGGAATTCCCCGAGGTGCGGGCGCGCTCCAAGCTGCTGCCCAACGGGCCGCCCGTGCAATATCCGGTGCAGTTCCGTATCATGGGCTCGGACCCCGCCAAGCTGCGCACCTACGCCGATGAAGTCAAGGCGCTCATGCAGGCCAATGCCGATATGCGTGGCGTGAACGATAACTGGAATGAGTCCGTCAAGGTCATTCGCCTGCAGGTCGATCAGGACAAGGCGCGCGCCCTGGGTGTGACCAGTCAGTCGATCGCCGAAGCCACGGGCATGAACTTCAGCGGCACCACAGTGGGGCAGTTTCGTGAAGGCGACAAGCTGATCGATATCGTGATGCGCCCGCCCAAGCAGGACCGCGATGCGATTACCGATATCGCAGGTGTCTATGTCACCACGGCAAACGGGCAGTCCGTTCCGCTCACGCAGATAGCCAAGCCCGTCATGGTCTGGGAGCCGGGTGTGATGTGGCGCGAAAAGCGCAATTTCGCGATTACCGTTCAAGGCGATGTGCGCGAAGGCCTGCAAGGTGCAACGCTGACCAACGAGCTGTTGCCGCAGTTGCGCAAGATGGAGGCTGGCTGGCATGCTGCGGGCGACACAGGCTATCGCATCGAAGTGGCCGGTGCCGTGGAGGAAAGTTCCAAGGGGTCGGGTGCCATCGTGGCAGGAGTCCCGGTGCTGCTTTTCCTGACCTTCACCCTGCTGATGTTGCAGTTGCGCAGCGTCAGCCGTTCGCTGCTGGTGTTTATCACCGGCCCGCTGGGCATCCCTGGTGTGGCTGCGGCCTTGCTGCTGCTGAATCGCCCCTTTGGCTTTGTGGCTCTGCTGGGCGTTGTGGCCTTGATGGGCATGATTCAGCGCAATTCGGTCATCCTGATCGATCAGATCGAGAGCGGACGTGCCCAGGGCGTGCCGGCATGGGATGCGATTGTGGAAGCTGCCGTGCATCGCCTGCGCCCCATCGTGCTGACTGCAGCGGCTGCCGTACTGGCGATGATTCCGCTGTCGCGCAGCGTGTTCTGGGGCCCCATGGCTGTGGCCATCATGGGCGGTCTGATTGTGGCGACCGTGCTGACCCTGCTGGCCTTGCCCGCCATGTATGCGGCGGCTTTCCGCATCAGAAAGGACACGGCCTGAGCCTGTTCTGAAAGAAAGACCGCCAATTTTGCGGCTAGAATCTGCGTCTTGACCTCAGTAAGCGTAAATTTGCGCATTGCTGACCGCGCGGGTGGCGAAATTGGTAGACGCACCAGGTTTAGGTCCTGACGGTGGCAACACCGTGCCGGTTCGAGTCCGGCTCCGCGCACCAGACATTGGCAGTCCCTGCTGCCTCAAGCCCGTAACCCCAAGCCGTTACGGGCTTTTTCTTTTCCTGCCCTGCTTTGCAGGCGCGGCGTCAGCTTTTAAGGCAAACCCCTGTAGGGCGATGGCGGAGCCTGCGCGGCGCCTCGTTATAATGGTCGGCTTCGCCTGTTCCTGATTTGAGCAAATGCCTGGCGCCAGACGCTGGGGCAAATGACCGGGGCAGGCTCTGGAAATTTGTGGTGCCGCATGTCGTTGGGTATGCGCGCACTGTGACTTTGCGCAATACGGTGCGGGTTGCTTGGCAATCTGCACGGTCCTCATCCCTCTTAGGAAAAATCATGGCCGTTAACGTTGAAACTCTTGAAAAGCTCGAGCGCAAGATCACGCTGAGCGTGCCCCTGTCTGCGATCCAGTCTGAAGTTGATGCTCGCCTGAAGAAGGTGGCGCGCACCGTGAAGATGGACGGCTTCCGTCCTGGCAAGGTGCCCATGAGCGTTGTGGCTCAGCGTTATGGCTACTCCGTGCAATATGAAGTGCTGAACGACAAGGTGGGCGAGGCTTTTGCCGCTGCCGTGAACGAAGCCGATCTGCGCGTTGCCGGTCAGCCCAAGATCACCGAGAAGGAAGGCGCTGCCGAAGGCGAAGCGCAATTCGAAGCTGTGTTCGAAGTCATGCCCGAAGTCAAGATCGGCGACCTGACTGCTGCCGAAGTGGAAAAGCTGACCACCAGCGTGGACGACGCAGCCATCGACAAGACCGTGGACATTCTGCGCAAGCAGCGTCGCACCTTCACCGAGCGCGCTGCCGGTGAAGCCGCTGTGGACGGCGACCGCGTGACTGTGGACTTCGAAGGCAAGATCGACGGCGAGACTTTCTCCGGCGGCAAGGCTGAAGACTTCCAGTTCCTGGTCGGCGAAGGCCAGATGCTCAAGGAATTCGAAGACGCAACCCGCGGCATGAAGGCTGGCGAGTCCAAGACTTTCCCCCTGGCTTTCCCTGCTGACTACCACGGTGCCGATGTGGCCGGCAAGACTGCCGACTTCCTGGTGACCGTCAAGAAGGTGGAAGCTCCCAACCTGCCCGAAGTGAACGAAGAGTTCGTCAAGACTCTGGGCGTGGAAGGCGGCTCTGTTGAAGCCCTGCGCGACGACATCAAGAAGAACCTGGAGCGCGAAGTGAAGTTCCGCGTTCAAGGCCGCAACAAGCAAGCCGTGATGGACGCTCTGGTGTCCGTGGCCGAGCTGGATCTGCCCAAGGCTTCCGTGCAGGCTGAAGTGGGCCGTCTGCTGGAAGGCGCGCGCGCCGAACTGGAACAGCGCGGCATCAAGGACGCAGCCAAGGCTGAAATCCCTGAAGACATCTTCCTGCCCCAAGCCGAGCGTCGCGTGCGTCTGGGCCTGGTGGTGGCCGAGCTGGTCAAGACCAACAACCTGCAAGCCACTGCCGAGCAGATCAAGGCTCATGTCGAAGAGCTGGCTTCCAGCTACGAGAAGCCCGAAGACGTGGTGCGCTGGTACTTCGGCGACCGCAACCGTCTGGCCGAAGTGGAGGCCGTTGTGATCGAAAACAACGTCACCGATTTCGTTCTGGCCAAGGCCAAGGTCACCGACAAGGCCGTTTCCTTCGACGAGCTGATGGGTCAGGCCTAAGGGCTGAACCTTTTATCGGTGCTTGCCCTAGGCAAGTTCCGATAACTTGAATTGCGGGGCTTGTGCTTTTGCGCGCAAGCCCCATTTTCTTTTCAGAATGCGGCTACAGTAGGCGCATAGCACTGGAGAAAACATGAGCGCATTGGATACATTGGGTTTGGGCATGGTGCCCATGGTCATTGAACAGTCGGGTCGCGGTGAGCGCTCCTATGACATTTATTCGCGTCTGCTCAAGGAGCGCGTGATTTTCCTGGTGGGCGAGGTTAACGATCAGACCGCCAACCTGGTGGTAGCCCAGTTGTTGTTCCTGGAAAGCGAAAATCCTGACAAGGACATTTCCTTCTATATCAACTCCCCCGGCGGCAGCGTGACGGCAGGCATGGCGATTTTTGACACCATGAACTTCATCAAGCCTGATGTCTCGACGCTGTGCACCGGCATGGCGGCGAGCATGGGCGCTTTCCTGCTGTCGGCCGGAGCCAAGGGCAAGCGCTATGCACTGCCCAATGCTCAGGTCATGATTCACCAGCCTCTGGGCGGTGCACGTGGTCAGGCGACCGAAATCGAAATTCATGCCCGCGAAATCATCAAGACCCGCGAGCGCCTGAACAAAATACTCGCCGAGCGTACCGGTCAGCCCCTGGAAAAGATTCAGAACGACACCGAGCGCGACTATTTCCTTTCCGCCGATGAGGCTAAGGAATACGGCCTGGTTGACCAGGTAATCAGCAAGCGTTCCTGAAATGCATAGCACCGAGTCCCATGTCTGATTGGGATTGCAGGTGCTGGCAATGAAAAACCTGGGAGTTGCTGACTGGCTCCCGGGACTTGCTCGGCGGCGTTTGTCCCTGATGGCCTACGCCGCCTTGTCTTTGGTTATCATTAATTTTCGTTTTTTCGTAACGAGGCACAGCCCCCATGGCCGATAAAAAAGGCTCTTCCACCGAAAAGAATTTGTATTGCACCTTCTGCGGCAAAAGCCAGCACGAGGTCAAGAAGCTGATCGCCGGCCCGTCCGTGTTCATCTGCGACGAGTGCATCGACTTGTGCAATGAGATCATTCGCGACGAACAGCCTGCCGCCGATGCCAAGGAAGGTCGCGGCGATCTGCCTACGCCCGCCGAAATCAAGGCCAATCTCGACAACTATGTGATCGGTCAGGAGCAGGCCAAGCGCACGCTGGCCGTGGCGGTCTACAACCACTACAAGCGCCTGAATCACAAGGACAAGGCAGGCAAGGACGATGTGGAGCTCAGCAAGAGCAATATCTTGCTGATCGGTCCCACGGGTTCGGGCAAGACCTTGCTGGCCCAAACGCTGGCGCGTCAGCTCAATGTGCCATTCGTGATGGCCGATGCCACCACGCTGACCGAGGCTGGCTATGTGGGCGAGGACGTCGAGAACATCATTCAGAAGCTGCTGCAAAGCTGTGAGTACGACGTCGAGCGTGCTCAGCGTGGCATTGTCTACATTGATGAAATCGACAAGATCTCCCGGAAGTCGGACAACCCCAGCATCACGCGCGACGTATCGGGCGAGGGCGTGCAGCAGGCGCTGCTCAAGCTGATCGAAGGCACGATGGCCAGCATTCCTCCCCAGGGTGGACGCAAGCATCCGAACCAGGACTTTCTGCAGATCGACACCACCAATATCCTGTTCATCTGCAGCGGCGCGTTCGCGGGACTGGAGAAAGTCATCGAGAACCGCACCGAGGCTTCGGGCATAGGCTTTGGCGCTACCGTCAAGAGCAAGAAGCAGCGCTCCATCTCGGAGATGTTCCTCGAGATCGAGCCTGAGGATCTGATCAAGTTCGGCATCATTCCCGAGCTGGTTGGGCGTATGCCCGTGGTGACGGCGCTGGCCGAACTCAGCGAAGACGCACTGGTACAGATCCTGACCGAGCCCAAGAATGCGCTGGTCAAGCAGTACAGCAAGCTGCTGGCCATGGAGGGTGTGGAGTTGGAGATACGCCCCGCGGCCCTGAAGGCGATCGCCCGCAAGGCCCTGGCTCGCAAGACCGGTGCCCGTGGCCTGCGCTCCATCGTCGAGCAGGCACTGATCAGCACCATGTTCGAGTTGCCAACCGCCGAGAATGTGGAAAAGGTAGTGGTGGAAGAAGCCACCATTGAAGACGGCAAGGAGCCGCTGCTGGTTTACCGCGAAGCGGCCAAAAAGGCCTGATACTGTGCTTGCGTGCAAGGCGGGCCCTCCAATGGGCTCGCTTTGTCGCCTGCGGCTGAAAGGCAATGCCCCTGAGGCGGCAAAAACAATTTGCCCCCAGGGGTTGAAATACACCGGTAAGCGGACCATCTTCCGCTGAGAAACCGAGGATACCTATGTCTGGACAAACCCCTTTGCCTTCTACCGAGCTGGACCTGCCACTGCTGCCGCTGCGCGATGTGGTGGTGTTTCCGCATATGGTGATTCCGCTGTTCGTGGGGCGAGCCAAGAGCATCAAGGCTCTGGAGCTGGCCATGGAAGGCGACCGCCGCATCATGCTGGTGGCGCAGAAGACGGCCTCCAAGGACGAGCCTGCAGCGGAAGACATGTTTGATGTGGGCTGTGTCTCCACCATCTTGCAGATGCTCAAGCTGCCCGACGGCACCGTGAAGGTGCTGGTGGAAGGCCAGCAGCGCGCGCTGGTCAAGCAGGTTGCCGACGAAGAGTCTCACTTCACGGCATCTGTGACGCCTGTGGAGCCCGAAGGCGATGCCCATGAGCAAAGCGAAATCGAAGCGTTGCGCCGTGCCGTGACCCAGCAGTTTGACCAGTACGTCAAACTCAACAAGAAAATTCCTCAGGAAATCCTGACTTCGATCGCCAGCATCGATGATGCCGGTCGTCTGACCGACACCATTGCGGCGCACCTGCCTCTAAAGCTCGAGAGCAAGCAGGCGGTGCTGGATCTGGTGGACATCAAGGAGCGTCTGGAAAACCTGTTCGAGCAACTCGAGCGCGAGGTTGACATCCTCAACGTCGACAAGCGCATCCGTGGTCGCGTCAAGCGCCAGATGGAGAAAAATCAGCGCGACTTCTATCTGAATGAGCAGGTCAAGGCCATCCAGAAGGAGCTGGGCGAGGGTGAAGATGGTGCCGACATCGAGGAGATCGAGAAAAAGATCAAGCTCGCCAAGATGCCTGCCGATGCTCGCAAAAAGGCTGAGGCCGAGCTCAAGAAGCTCAAGCTGATGTCGCCCATGTCGGCTGAAGCTTCGGTGGTGCGCAACTACATCGAAGTGCTGACTGGACTGCCCTGGAGCAAGAAGACCAAGATCAAGCACAATCTGGCGAATGCCGAGGAAGTGCTGAACGAAGATCACTTCGGCCTGGAAAAGGTCAAGGACCGCATTCTCGAGTATCTTGCCGTGCAGCAGCGTGTGGACAAGGTCAAGGCGCCCATTCTGTGTCTGGTGGGTCCTCCCGGCGTGGGCAAGACCTCGCTGGGTCAGTCCATTGCCAAGGCCACAGGTCGCAAGTACGTGCGCATGGCGCTGGGCGGCATGCGAGACGAGGCGGAAATTCGCGGTCACCGCCGTACCTATATCGGCGCCATGCCCGGCAAGGTGCTGCAGAGCCTGGAGAAGGTCGGTACGCGCAATCCCCTGTTCCTGCTGGACGAAATCGACAAGCTGGGCATGGACTTCCGTGGCGATCCTTCGAGCGCGCTGCTGGAAGTGCTGGACCCCGAACAGAACAACAAGTTTGGTGACCACTACGTGGAGGTCGACTTCGACCTGTCCGACGTGATGTTTGTGGCGACCTCCAACTCCATGAACATTCCTTCGGCCTTGCTGGATCGCATGGAGGTGATTCGTCTGTCGGGCTATACCGAAGACGAAAAGACCAATATTGCCATCCGCTATCTGCTGCCCAAGCAGATCACCAACAACGGCGTGAAGGACGGCGAGCTGGAAGTGACCGAAGCCGCGATTCGTGACATCGTGCGCTACTACACCCGCGAAGCGGGCGTGCGTTCGCTTGAGCGCGAGCTGTCCAAGATTTGCCGCAAGGTGGTCAAGGGCTTGCAACTTGGCAAGCTTCAGCCCAAGGTGGAGGTGAATGCCGACAACCTCAATGAATATCTGGGCGTGCGCAAGTTCAGCTATGGCCGTGCCGAGCATGCCAATCAGGTGGGGCAGGTTGTGGGTCTGGCCTGGACCGAAGTCGGCGGCGATCTGCTGACCATCGAAGCCGCCACCATGCCAGGCAAGGGTGTCATTACGCGCACAGGCTCTCTGGGCGATGTGATGAAGGAGTCGGTCGAAGCTGCTCGCACCGTGGTGCGCAGCCGCGCTCGTCTGCTTGGCATCAAGGATGAAGCCTTCGAGAAAAAGGACATTCATGTGCATGTGCCTGACGGCGCTACGCCCAAGGATGGCCCCAGCGCCGGTGCAGCGATGACGACAGCTTTTGTCTCGGCTCTCACTGGCATTCCCGTGCGAGCTGATGTGGCCATGACCGGTGAAATCACCTTGCGCGGTGAAGTCACGGCGATCGGCGGCCTCAAGGAAAAGCTGCTGGCTGCTCTGCGTGGTGGCATCAAGACCGTGCTCATTCCTGAAGAGAATGCCAAGGATTTGCAGGACATTCCCGATAATGTGAAGAGCGGTCTGGAAATCGTTCCTGTGAAATGGATCGATCAGGTTCTCAAGGTGGCGCTGGAGCGCGTGCCGGATCCTTTGACTGAGGAAGCTGTAGCTGCCGTGGCGTCCACCGATGCCAAGCCAGTAGAGGCGGCCATCAAGCATTGATGCTTGTTTGTGAAAATTGTGGCGTTTTTTCTGGGAGGGCTCAGAACTGCGCTACAATTCATCCATCGCAGCAAACAACGTTGTACAATGTTGGGCTTCGGTAGATATGCGGGAATAGCTCAGTTGGTAGAGCGATACCTTGCCAAGG
>NZ_JBCPWO010000020.1:0-62802 GCF_039581385.1 Comamonas sp. A7-5 | reverse complement strand
ATCACTGGGCCGAGCGTTTCCCTTGCAATGAAGCAGTCTCGGCCTGACTGTACGATCCGAGAACCCCAGGCGATTGAGGAAGGCGAGCTGGGCATTCGATTTTCGGGGCATCATCGCAGCCAGTTCCAACTAGTGCGGCCCTGCATCCCTGCCCTGTGGGCAGGGCTAGCCTCTGCGGAGGCTTGCCAAGTGCGCCAAGTGCTGTCTCTGCTTTACCGTTGATCGGTCCATGCTGACCAAAAGTGCTGGGTGTTGTCACCATCCCTTGCGAGGAATCGAACGAACCCGATCAGCCTCGATACGCACCAAGCAATGCGAATGCATCTGCTTACAGCCCGCATCCAGAGCGCGTGCGCTCGGGAATTGATAGCTGCCTTTGATTCCCGAAGCCAGTCGCGGGATACTTCAGGCTTCGAAAACTCACCGAGAACAACAACTATGCAAGGCCATCCCGAAGTCGTCGACTACCTCAAGGACCTGCTTCGCGGCGAGCTCGCGGCGCGCGACCAGTATTTCGCCCACTCGCGCATCTATGAAGACCAGGGGTTCGCCAAGCTCTTCACGCGCCTGGACCACGAGATGCAGGAAGAAACCCAGCACGCCGACGCACTGCTGCGCCGCATTCTGATGCTGGGCGGCCGCCCCGACATGCGCCCCAAGGAATTCACGCCCGGTGAGACCGTTCCCGAGATGTTGCGCAAGGACCTGGACACCGAATACGAAGTCCGTGCCGGCCTGCAGCAAGGCGTGGCGCTGTGCGAGCAGCACCGCGACTATGTGAGCCGCGACATCCTGCTGGCCCAGTTGCACGATACCGAGGAAGACCACGCCTACTGGCTGGAAAAGCAGCTGGGACTGATCGACAAGGTCGGACTGCAGAACTATCTGCAAAGCCAGACCTGAGCCCCTGCAACGCAGCGCGGAGAAATACCGAGGCCGTCCTTGAAAGACGGCCTTTTTCATGGACTCGAGACGAGTTCGGAAACCATAGTCATCACCAGTGGCGGCAAAGCGGCCTTCTGCCGGATTGTCGATCTTGCAAGGCTCGCCCGACCCCATCTTCTGGAACGAGGCTCCACCAAAATTCACGCCCTTGTGGCATCCCATTGACTCGTTGACAAACGACAAGTCAGAGCCCCCGGGGCGACTCGGCCATCACCGGATGTCATGCGGGACTGCCGCTCTTCGTCTCCAACCAGGCACAAGCTGCGGCTGCCAGCAGGACCTGGCGAAGCAGATGCACATGTCGGACAGGCCCATGCAACCGAGCCTGCCCTGCACGCCGCATCCTCAGCGCATCGCCGTTGCGGGCGTGACCTGTACCTTCATGCTGCGCACAATGGCCGCCAGCACCACGCCATAAGCGGGAACAAACAGCAGCAGACTCACACCCAGCTTGATGACATAGTCGACCATGGCGATTTCCACCCAGTTGGCCGCCATGAAGGCATCGGAGCTATGCCAGAAGGCGATCGAGAAAAAGGCTGCCGTGTCCAGCACCTGGCCGAACACCGACGCAGCCGCCGGAGCCAGCCACCAGGAATGGCTTTTCTGGCGGATGCGGTCGAAGACCTGAATGTCCAGCAACTGGCCCAGCACATAGGCGGCAAAACTGGCCAGTGCAATGCGGAACACAAAGCCGTTGAAGCTTTGCAGCGCTTCCCAGCCATTGAAGCGGCCCTCGTGGAACAGCACGCCCACCACATAGGACACCACGAGCGCGGGCAGCATGGCACGCATGATGACGCGTCGCGCCGCGGTCTTGCCGATCAGGCGCACGGTCAGATCGGTGGCCAGAAAGATGAACGGAAAGCTGAAGGCGCCCCAGGTGCTGTGAAAGCCCAGCAGCGTAATGGGCAGCTGTACCAGGTAGTTGCTGGCGATGACCAGGGCGATATGGAACGCCACGAGTACGGAGAGGTAAAACGGCACGCGCGACGCTTGCGTCTGCACGGCATGAGCGGATGTCATGACAATCCTTTTTGGTCGATGGGGGCGAGGGAACCCATGGTTGCGAAGAGTGCGCCAGCACGGCGCAACCGTGAATTTTAAGCGGTACGGAATTATCTCTGCCTCCCCCGGCCCGCTTATCCGCCCGGACACATGGCGGATATAAGAAAAAGCATAGCTTGTAGCGCCTGCCAATCCATGTTTTCAGCAGTAAATCAGCCTGCTTTCAATGAATGACAGGCGCTAGCCGCTATCCTTTTTTCATCGTTCAAAGCGCGAGCTGAGCCTCCTGCCGGGCCGCATGGCGCGTGGCACGCAGCCCTGCCCACTGCAGATCGGCCAGGACCAGCACCACGACGGCCTGCGCTGCCACCCAGGCCAGACCCCAGGCACTGAGCGCCAGCCCGGAGCCAAACACCAGGACCGCGCAGCCCAGTGCCCAGCCCAGATTGCCAAGAGCCACCAAACCGATCAGCGTGCGCGGCAGAGGCTCGCGACGCGCCATCCAGGCGGCGGCCGATGCATAGGCCAGCAAGAAAAGACCTGTTGCCGTCAGCAGGAAAGGCGGCAGACCCGTCAGATCGGCCAGCGGCCGCTGCAGGGCCAGTTGCAGTGCGCCCGTGGCGGCGCAGGAGGCCGCATCGGCCCACATCACAAGACGCAGAAACCGGGGAGAAGCAAAAATGGACATGGAAAACTCCTGTTCTATGACGAAGGTCTTGCGGCCGGCCCTGTGCCGGCTGCTGGGGTCCATGATTGCCATCCGCTCGCACAGCGTCGATAACCTTGCAGGTCATGGCCTGCTGCCCGGCCTGCCACTACGATGCGGGCATGAACTCCAGCACCGCCCCCTCTTCTTTTCATGCCGCTCATATGCCGCCGGGCGTACGCGCGCCGTTCGGCGAGCACCTGCGCCATTGGCGCCAGCATCGCCGGCTGAGCCAGCAGGGGCTGGCACTGGAGGCAGAGATCTCGACGCGTCACCTGAGCTATGTGGAAACAGGCCGTGCACAGCCCAGCCGCGAGATGGTGCTGCGGCTGGCCGAGCGCCTGTCGGTGCCGCTGCGCGAGCGCAATGCATTGCTGGTGGCTGCGGGCTTTGCCCCCATGTACCAGGCCCGTCCCCTGGACCACCCCGATCTGGCCGCCGCACGCCAGGCCGTGGAGCTGGTACTCAAGGGCCACGAGCCCAGCCCGGCCCTGGCCGTGGATAGACACTGGAACCTGGTGGCGGCCAATGCCATCGTGCAGCTGCTGCTGGACGGTGTGGCGCCCTGGCTGCTGGAGCCACCCGTGAATGTGCTGCGCCTGAGCCTGCACCCCGAGGGACTGGGCCCACGCCTGGCCAACTCCGCGCAGTGGCGTGCCCATTTGCTGCACCGCCTGCAGCAGCAGATCGCCGCCACGGCAGACAACGAGCTGCAGGCGCTTCATGACGAAATCGCAGCCTACCCGTTCGCAGAAGACAAGGACTCCCCGCCGCCCAGCCCCATCGCCGTGCCCTTTGAATTGCACACCGATCTGGGCACACTGAGCTTCATCAGCACCATCACCATCTTCGGCACGCCCGTGGACGTGACGCTGCAGGAGCTGGCCGTCGAATCCTTCTTCCCGGCAGATGCCGAGACACAGCGGGCGCTGCAGCGACTAATGCAAACCCGGCGCGCCGCCTGAAAAGCAAAAGCCCGCAGGACTTGCATCCTGCGGGCTTCTTAGCAAGACCCTTGAAGGCCTTGATTTCTGGTGCCTAGACGCTTAGATCTTGGCGGCCACTTCAGCGTACTCGGCGATTTCGTTGAAGTTCATGTAGCGGTAGACGGAAGCCTTGTCGGCATCGATCACGCCCATTTCCTTCAGGTACTCTTCCTTGGAAGGCAGGTAGCCCAGACGCGAAGCGATGGCTGCCAGTTCGGCCGAGCCCAGATACACGTTGGTGTTCTTGCCCAGACGGTTGGGGAAGTTACGAGTGGAAGTCGAGATGACAGTCGCACCTTCACGCACTTGAGCCTGGTTACCCATGCACAGCGAGCAGCCGGGCATTTCTGTACGGGCACCGGCAGTGCCGAAGGCAGAGTAGTGACCTTCCTTGATCAGCTCGTCCTGGTCCATCTTGGTGGGAGGAGCCACCCACAGCTTGACGGGGATGTCGCGCTGGCCGCCCAGCAGCTTGGCTGCAGCGCGGAAGTGACCGATGTTGGTCATGCAGGAACCGATGAAGGCTTCGTCGATCTTGGCGCCGGCCACGTCAGACAGAGTCTTGGCATCATCAGGATCGTTCGGGCAGCAAACGATGGGTTCCTTGATATCGGACATGTCGATTTCGATGACGTGAGCGTACTCAGCGTTCTTGTCGGCTTCCAGCAGGTCTGGCTTGGCCAGCCAGGCTTCGACCTTTTCGATACGGCGCTGCAGCGTCTTGGCGTCGGCGTAACCGTCAGCGATCATGTTCTTCATCAGAACGATGTTCGATGTCAGGTATTCCTTGATCGGCTCGGGGTTCAGCTTGATCGTGCAACCGGCGGCAGAGCGCTCGGCAGAAGCGTCGGACAGCTCAAACGCTTGTTCAACCTTCAGATCTGGCAGACCTTCGATTTCCAGGATGCGACCCGAGAATTCGTTGATCTTGCCGGCCTTGGCCACGGTCAGCAGACCTTGCTTGATGGCGTACAAGGGAATCGCGTGCACCAGATCGCGCAGGGTCACGCCAGGCTGCATTTCGCCCTTGAAGCGCACCAGCACGGATTCGGGCATGTCCAGAGGCATCACGCCGGTAGCGGCGCCGAAGGCCACCAGACCGGAGCCTGCGGGGAAGGAGATGCCGATGGGGAAACGGGTGTGCGAGTCGCCACCGGTACCCACGGTGTCGGGCAGCAGCAGGCGGTTGAGCCAGCTGTGGATCACGCCGTCACCAGGACGCAGGGCCACGCCGCCACGGTTGCTGATGAAGTTGGGCAGTTCGCGATGGGTCTTCACGTCCACGGGCTTGGGATAAGCCGCTGTGTGGCAGAAGGACTGCATCACCATATCGGCGGAGAAGCCCAGGCAGGCCAGATCCTTGAGTTCGTCGCGGGTCATGGGGCCGGTGGTGTCCTGCGAACCCACGGTGGTCATGCGAGGCTCGCAGTAGGTACCGGGGCGCACGCCCTGGCCTTCGGGCAGACCGCAGGCGCGGCCGACCATCTTCTGGGCCAGTGTGAAGCCGGCCGTGGAAGCGGCAGGAGCCTGGGGCAGGCGGAATTCGGTGGATGCGGGCAGACCCAGGGCTTCGCGAGCCTTGGCGGTCAGCGAACGGCCGATGATCAGGTTGATACGGCCACCGGCTTGCACTTCGTCCAGCAGCACGTCGGACTTGAGCTGGAAGTCAGCCACGGTTTCGCCGTTCTTGACGATCTTGCCAGCGTAGGGCAGCACGTCGATCACGTCGCCCATTTCCAGCTTGGAAACATCGACTTCGATGGGCAGAGCGCCGGAGTCTTCTTGCGTGTTGAAGAAGATGGGAGCGATCTTGCCGCCCAGAGTCACGCCACCAAAGCGCTTGTTGGGAACAAAGGGAATATCCACGCCCGTGCCCCAGATGATGGAGTTGGTGGCGGACTTGCGCGAAGAACCGGTACCAACCACGTCACCCACGTAGGCAACCAGATGGCCCTTCTTCTTCAGGTCTTCGATGAACTGCATGGGGCCGCGCTTGCCGTCTTCTTCGGGCTTGAACGCCGCGTCGGGACGCGTGTTCTTGAGCATGGCCAGGTAGTGCAGAGGAATATCGGGACGGCTCCAGGCGTCGGGAGCGGGCGACAGGTCATCGGTATTGGTCTCGCCGGGCACCTTGAAGACGGTGACGGTGATCTTTTCCTCGACCTTGGGACGCGAAGTGAACCACTCGGCATCGGCCCAGCTTTGCATTACTTCCTTGGCCTTGGCATTGCCGGCCTTGGCCTTGTCGGCCACGTCGTTGAAGAAGTCGAACATCAGCAATGTCTTCTTCAGCGCGTCGGCAGCCACGCCAGCCACTTCGGCATCGTCCAGCAGCTCGATCAGAGGGTGAACGTTGTAGCCACCCACCATGGTGCCCAGCAGCTCGGTGGCCTTGGCCTTGGAGATGAGACCCACCTTCAGGTCGCCGTGAGCCACGGCGGCCAGGAAGGAAGCCTTGACCTTGGCTGCATCATCCACACCGGGCGGCACGCGATGGGTCAGCAGATCCATCAGGAATGCATCTTCACCAGCGGGTGGGTTCTTGATCAGCTCGATCAGGTCTGCGACCTGCTTGGCATCCAGAGGCAGCGGGGGGATGCCCAGTGCGGCTCGTTCTGCCACATGGTCACGGTAGGCTTTCAACATGGGTTCTCTCCAATGGTTTTTTGAAAAAGGCTGCGCGTGGAGCGCGAATTACAGGACTGGCGCATGTGCGATACGCCAGTCCTCAGCCTCGCCAGACTTATTTGCTGTCCAGCAGGCTGGGAGGTGGGTTCTTGCGGATGGCTTCGGCCACTTGCTGCTGCTCGGGGCTCATACACTCATCCGCCAGACGCTGGCCGGCCTTCTGGTTCATCAGCATGGACTTGTTGGCGATCTGCAGCCACACGGCACCGGCAGCCTTGTCTTCCAGGCGCACGGTGCCCGTGGAAGTCTTGACGGGAGACATGTGGTACTTGAAGCCACGGCCGTCCACGATGAAGTAACCGGGGTTGGCGGTGTCGGCATTCACATTCACATAGGCACCGAGCTCGCAGGCAATGCGGCCCTTGTGCACGCGCTCGGCCACGGCCAACTCTTCCGTGCCCAGAGGGGAGGAAGCCGGGCCGGCAGCCACGGCGGCGGCAGCACCCGCGCCACCTGCAGCTACGGCAGCGGCAGCCTTGCCCTTCTTGGAAGTAGTGGTGGCCTTCTTGGCGGCGGGAGCCTTCTTGGCGGCGGCCGCCTTGGCCTTGGGAGCGGTTTCTGCCACGGCAGAGTGGCTGATTGCGACCAGGGGAGCGGCAATCATCAAAGTGGCGATCAGGGTCTTCATAGGAATTAGCTCCTGCAGACTTGTTATGAGTTCAACGGATTGAGGCCGGGGCAAACCAGGGTTGAACTTCAACCGGCAAGACCTGCCCCGTCTGGTGAGCGCGCTCCAGCAACTGCCAAAAATAGCGGTAGCTCGCGCGGTCGTGTAGTACACCACCAAAACTGATGGGCGCCCAATTCTGCACCGCTGCAGAGGTAAGTATTTGTGCCGCCTGTAGAACTTCGTCCTCTGCTGGCGCAAATGCACGCAGAATCGGGCGAATCTGGTCAGGATGGATGCTCCACATGCGTGTGTAGCCAAGCTCACGCGAGGCTTTTTGCGCGCAAGCCTGCAAAGCCTCAGGATTCTTGAATTCCGTGACCACGCAGTGCGAGGGCACCTTGCCGTGGGCATGGCAGGCTGCCGCGATCTCGAGCTTGGCACGAACGACCAAGGGATGCTCGAACTGGCCCTGTGCCGTCATGGCGGAGGCCGGGATGGCGCCGCCGTGAGCCGAAACAAAATCCATCAGCCCGAAGGAGATGCTTTGCACGGCCGGGTGCGCGGCAATGTCGAAGGCCTGCTGCACGGCAGCAGGAGACTCAATCAAGACATGTAGCGGCACACGCTTGTCTGTCGCGCGCTGCAGGGCTGCTTCGGCCTTGATGACGTCATCCACCGACTCCACCTTGGGAATCATGATGTGGCAGAGCTTGTCCGCCGCGCCGCCGGCAATGATGTCCATGTCTGCCTGGAAATGAGCATGCTCCACCGCATGCACCCGGGCCGCCACGCGCGTGCCTTGAGCCGCTCCATTCGCCAGCTCGACCACCAGGCGAGCGTGCTCGGCCTCCTGGCCGACAGGAGCGCCATCCTCGCAGTCCAGCGTCACGTCGAACACACAGGTGCCGAACTCCTGCATCATCTCTGCCTGCAACTGCAGGCTTTTGCGCATGCGCGCTTCCACGCCGCTGTAGTGATCGCAGACGGGCAGACGCTGAGCGCCACCCTGAGCATCGAGCAGCACGGTGGCGGGATGAACCAGTTCTTTCGTCATGACTTGCGCTGAGCCACCATGAAAAGTCGGGGAAAAGCCAGCAGACGCTTGCCGTCGGCTCGCTCCGTATACGCCGCATCGATGCGGCTTTGATACTCGGTCAGATACTCGGCTTGCAGCTCCCGGGGCAAACCTTCCACGAAAGGCTTGAGGCCCGTGCTGCTGAGCCACTGCACAATCGCTGCGGCCGAGTCCATGGGATGCTGGTAGACGGTGTGCCACACATCCACGCTCGCAGCCTCATTGGCGGGAGCCGCCGGCTGGGGCGCTGCCAGCAGGTCGTAATACACCCCTATGGGCAAAATTTCGGTACGCACCTTGCTCGCGTCCCCGATGTGCGCCACAAACCGGGGCAGTTGGGCGACTTCGCGCATGTTTCGGTGCGAGGGTTCCTGACGGTTGTCAGGCATCTGCACGGCCAGCACGCCACCGGGCGCCAGCAACGAAAACAGACGGGGAATCAGGCTCTCATGCTCGCCCACCCACTGGATGGAGGCATTCGCATAAATCAAATCAGGTGCTGGCTCACCTTCAGCAGGTGCCCAGGAGGCAATATCACCGGCCTCGAACCTGGCCTGCGGCAACTGCCTACGCGCAGTCTCCAGCATGGCTTCGGAATTGTCGACACCGAGCACATCGGCGCCGGGAAAACGTTCCACCAGAAGTTCGGTGGAGTTGCCCGGCCCGCAGCCCAGATCCACGATGCGGAGGCTGCGAGCGGGTGAATGCAAGCTGGAAGGTACTCTTGCCAGCAGTTCTGCCGCAGGGCGCGTGCGCTCATTGGCAAAGCGCAGATATAGCGCAGGGTTCCAGTCTTGCATAGGTTTTGCGCTGATTACAGCAGGTGCTTGACGCCGTCCTGCTCGCCTTGCAGCTCAGCCAGAGTCTTGTTGATGCACTCTTGCGAGAAGGCGTCGATTTCCAGACCTTCGACGATCTTGTATTCGCCGTCAGCTGTGGTGGTCACGGGGAAACCGAACACGATACCGGCGGGGATGCCGTACTCGCCGTTGGAAGGCACGCCCATGGTGACCCATTCGCCGTTGGAGCCCAGGGCCCAGTCACGCATGTGATCGATGGCAGCGTTGGCAGCCGAAGCAGCCGACGACAGACCGCGAGCAGCGATGATGGCGGCGCCGCGCTTGCCCACGGTGGGCAGGAACACGTTGGCATTCCATTCCTGGTCGTTGATGGCTTCCTTCACGGACTTGCCGTCCACGGTGGCGAAGCGGTAGTCGGCGTACATAGTGGGCGAGTGGTTGCCCCACACGGTCAGCTTCTTGATGTCGCCAACCTTGAAGCCGCCCTTGGCAGCCAGTTGGGAAGCAGCGCGGTTGTGGTCCAGGCGCAGCATGGCGGTGAAGTTCTTGGCGGGCAGATCGGGAGCCGACTTCATGGCGATGTAGGCATTGGTGTTGGCGGGGTTGCCGACCACCAGAACCTTGACATTGCGCGAAGCCACGGCGTTCAGAGCCTTGCCCTGGGCGGTGAAGATCTGGGCGTTGGCAGCCAGCAGGTCAGCACGTTCCATGCCGGGGCCACGAGGACGGGCACCCACCAGCAGAGCGTAGTCGGTGTCCTTGAAGGCGGTCATGGGGTCGGCGTGGGCTTCGATGCCGGCCAGCAGGGGGAAGGCGCAGTCTTCCAGCTCCATGATCACGCCCTTCAGAGCGTTTTGAGCCTTTTCGTCGGGGATTTCCAGCAGTTGCAGAATAACGGGCTGATCTTTACCCAGCATTTCGCCAGAGGCGATGCGGAACAACAGGGCGTAACCGATTTGGCCAGCTGCGCCGGTAACGGCGACACGGACGGGCTTCTTGCTCATGGTGAAACTCCAAGATTGGAAAAAATTGAGATGTTATGGGCGCCAGGTTGCACCAGCGTAACCACCAGTAGCGCAAGCTCCGCAAACATGCGGCAAGTGTACTGCTGAAATCAAAGCCCGGTCAATTTGTCTTATGTCTTATATAAGATATGATCTTCACTTAGCGACCAGAGTCAAATCGACTGTTTTTTGTGCATCGCATCGCGGAGGCGATACCTTCAAAACCAACTATGCCCAGCCCCCACAACACAGCCCCGGACAACAACGCCAGCCATAGCGGTGGTGCCGGCGTCTCCACCCCAGCCTTCAGCCCTCTGTACCAGCAGATCAAGGGCCTGATCCTGCAAAGTCTGGAAGCTGGCGAATGGCGCCCCGGAGAACTGATCCCCAGTGAAATGGAGCTGGCAGCACGCTTCAAGGTCAGCCAGGGCACGGTGCGCAAGGCAATCGATGAGCTGGCTGCCGAAAATCTGGTCATGCGCCGCCAGGGCAAAGGCACGTTTGTGGCCACTCACGCCGCCCAACAGGTGCAGTACCGCTTTCTGAATCTGCGCCCCGATGCTGGCGACCTGCAGGGCGAAGGCCGCGCAGAGCGCCACATCCTCGAGTGCCGCCGCCTGCGCGCGCCTGCCGAAGTGGCCCGCGCCCTGGCCCTGCGCACCGGCGACGCCGTGATGCATGTGCGCCGCACCCTGTCCTTTGCTGCAATCCCGACTATTTTGGAGGACATCTGGCTGCCTGGCAACGCCTTCAAGGGGCTGACGGCCGAACAGATGTCCAACTACCAGGGCCCCACTTACGCAATGTTCGAACTCGACTATGGCGTGCGCATGGTGCGGGCCGACGAGAAAATTCGCGCCGTTCTGCCGGATGCCGAGCAAGCCCAGTTGCTGAACATTCCCAGCACCACGCCGCTGCTCAGCGTGGAGCGAACTGCTTACACATACAACGATGTTCCCATGGAGTTACGACGCGGCCTGTACCGCACCGACACCCATCATTACCGCAATGCATTGAACTGAATCCCCCCGTAAAAGCGTTGATTGCAACAGAGCCCAATCATCTGCTATGCAAATTCGGCTAACGGATTCTGCTGCATTGCAATAGAATTTTGTGTCGCTTCGCACTAGCGATTACAACGCAGTTACATCCACGAAAGTACCCTGCCATGACAGAGCAAAAAGCAAAACAGCGGCCAGAGTTCCGCAATATCAACTTCTTCTCGGACCTACCGACCTATCGCCTGCCCCTGGCAGGCATTGTGTCCATCTTGCACCGCGTCAGCGGCCTGCTGATGGCGATCCTGCTGCCGTTCATCATCTGGATGTTCGACAACTCGATCTCGTCGGAAATTTCGTTTGATTCCTTCACGTCGGTATTCGCAGGTCCCTTTGGCTGGTTTGCCAAGCTCGTCTGCCTGGCACTGATCTGGGCCTATCTGCACCACTTCTGCGCAGGTGTCCGCCACCTGGTGATGGACGTGAACCACCACGCCGTGAACAAGCAGACCGGCAAGTCCACCGCCGCCGTCGTTCTGTGCATCAGCGTTGCCCTGACCGTGGTGCTTGGCGCCAAGCTGTTCGGCCTGTACTGATCAGCGCCCAGTCAATAACACCTCACGATAAGGAAACAACCATGTCCGTGAATTACGGCTCCAAGCGCACCGTTGTCGGTGCGCACTATGGCACCCGCGACTTTCTGGCTCAACGCTCTACCGCCGTCCTGATGGCGCTGTACACCGTTGTGCTGCTGGTGCGCTTTCTGACGGTCGGCGGCCCCGTGGGCTACGAGCAGTGGGCCGGCATTTTTGCTCCCCAGTGGATGAAGTTTCTGACCCTGGCCCTCTTCGTGGCTCTGGGCTGGCATGCCTGGATCGGCGTGCGTGACATCTGGATGGACTACGTCAAGCCCGTGGGCCTGCGCCTTGCACTGCAAGTGGTCACCATTGTCTGGCTGGTCGGCTGCATCGGCTGGGGCATCCAGGTTCTGTGGCGTCTCTGATTGAGACACAGTCTCCACGATTGAAGGTTAAGAATGAGCTACTCCAAAGCAAATATCACCAAGCGCAAGTTTGACGTCGTGATCGTCGGTGCCGGCGGCTCCGGCCTGCGCGCTGCGCTGGAACTGTCGCGCGCCGGTCTGTCCGTCGCCTCGCTGTCCAAGGTTTTCCCCACTCGCTCGCACACTGTGGCCGCCCAGGGCGGCGTGTCCGCTTCGCTGGGCAATATGAGCGAAGACAACTGGCACTATCACTTCTACGACACCATCAAGGGCTCCGACTGGCTGGGCGACCAGGACGCCATCGAGTTCATGTGCCGTGAAGCGCCGAACGTCGTGATCGAGCTCGAGCACTTCGGCATGCCTTTCGACCGCAATGCCGACGGCACCATCTACCAGCGCCCCTTCGGCGGCCACACAGCCAACTACGGCGAAAAGCCCGTGCAACGCGCCTGCGCTGCCGCTGACCGTACCGGTCACGCCATGCTGCACACGCTGTACCAGCAGAACGTCAAGTCCAAGACCAACTTCTTCGTGGAGTGGATGGCGCTGGACCTGATCCGCAACACCCAGGGCGATGTGGTCGGCGTGACCGCACTGGAACTGGAAACCGGCGATCTGTACGAGCTGCACGCCAAGGCCGTGCTGCTGGCCACCGGCGGTGCCGGTCGCATCTTCCAGGCTTCGACCAACGCCTTCATCAACACCGGTGACGGCCTGGGCATGGCTGCTCGCGCCGGCATCCCGCTGCAGGACATGGAGTTCTGGCAGTTCCACCCCACCGGCGTGGCCGGTGCCGGCGTGCTGCTGACCGAAGGCTGCCGCGGCGAAGGCGCTATTCTTTTGAATAGCGAAGGCGAGCGCTTCATGGAGCGTTACGCTCCCACACTGAAGGATCTGGCACCGCGTGACTTCGTGTCGCGTTCGATGGACCAGGAAATCAAGGAAGGTCGCGGCTGCGGTCCCAACAAGGACTACATCCTGATGAAGCTGGACCACCTGGGTGCCGAAACCATCCGCAAGCGTCTGCCTTCCGTGGAAGAAATCGGCCACAACTTCGCCAACGTGGACATCACCAAGGAACCCATTCCCGTGGTTCCCACCATCCACTACCAGATGGGCGGCATCCCGACCAACATCAACGGTCAGGTCGTGGTCTGGGACGGTCAGCAGAACAATGTGGTCAACGGTCTCTACGCCGTGGGCGAATGCTCGTGCGTGTCCGTGCACGGCGCCAACCGCCTGGGCACCAACTCGCTGCTGGATTTGCTGGTCTTCGGCAAGTCTGCCGGCAAGCACATCGTGGAATTCGTCAACGGCTTCGGTGCTCACCACGAAGTGCCCGCCGATGGCGCCGACCGCACCCTGGCCCGCCTCAACCAGCTGCAGGACTCCAAGGACGGCACGTACGCCCAGGACGTCGCTGGCGAGATCCGTCAATCCATGCAGACTCATGCTGGCGTGTTCCGCACGCAAAAGAGCATGGACGAAGGCGTCGCCAAGATCAACGCGATCCGCGACAAGGTTGGCTCCGTGACCCTGAAGGACAAGTCCATGGTGTGGAACACCGCTCGCATGGAAGCCCTGGAAGTGGACAACCTGATCGAAGTGGCACAAGCCACCATGACCTCGGCCGCAGCCCGCAAGGAATGCCGTGGTGCACACACCGTGTACGACTACGAGCACCCTGCCGACCACGCCGAATTCCCCCTGGGCCGCAACGACAAGGAATGGCTCAAGCACACCCTGTGGGACAGCGCGACCAACAGCCTGACCTACAAGCCTGTGAACCTCAAGCCCCTGACCGTTGCCAGCGTTCCTCCCAAGGTCCGCACGTTCTAATTCAGCAGCCCACGAGAGAAGATCAAAATGAAGCGCACATTCAAAATCTACCGCTACGATCCGGACAAAGACGCCAAGCCCTACATGCAAACAGTGCAAGTGGAGCTGGACGGTCACGAGCGCATGCTGCTGGACGCCCTGGTCAAGCTCAAGGCCATGGACCCCTCCATCGCCTTCCGTCGCTCCTGCCGTGAAGGCGTGTGCGGCTCCGACGCCATGAACATCAACGGCAAGAACGGTCTGGCCTGCCTGACGAACATGAACACCCTCAAGGGCGACATCGTTCTCAAGCCCCTGCCCGGCCTGCCCGTCATCCGCGATCTGATCGTGGACATGACCCAGTTCTTCAAGCAGTACCACTCGATCAAGCCCTACCTGCAAAGCGATGTCTACGCATCGCCCAGCAAGGAGCGCCTGCAGTCGCCCGAAGAGCGCGAAGAGCTCAACGGCCTGTACGAGTGCATTCTGTGCGCCAGCTGCTCCACCAGCTGCCCCTCGTTCTGGTGGAACCCCGACAAGTTCGTGGGCCCGGCCGGTCTGCTGCAGGCTTACCGCTTCATCGCGGACAGCCGCGACACAGCCACGGGCGAGCGCCTTGACAACCTGGAAGATCCTTACCGCCTCTTCCGCTGCCACACCATCATGAACTGCGTGGACGTGTGCCCCAAGCACCTGAACCCCACCGCAGCCATTGGCAAGATCAAGGAGCTGATGGTTCGTCGAACCGTCTGATGCTGATGACGAATACTCTGCTCGACGAACGTGAGCGCGACCTGCTGAGGTGGCGCAGCCGCCGTGGTCTGGTTGAGAACGATCTGTTCATCGAGCAGTTCTTCGCCACCTACGGAAGCCAGCTCACGCGGAGACACGCGACTGGCCTGTCTGCCTTGATGGATCTGGCAGACAACGACCTGATGGATCTTTTCTTGCGTCGCAAGGAACCTGAAGGACAACTCGATACCCAAGAAGTCAGGGAAGTGCTGGAGATGGTGCGCAAGCGCCAGCCCGGTAACTGTCCCCAGTAGGCTAGGCAAACTAGAGAAGGAAGTTTGGAAATGAAACTCGCTGACAACAAAGCAACGCTGTCTTTCAGCAATGGCGCTCCCAGTGTGGAAATGCCGGTGTACCAGGGCAATATCGGCCCGGATGTGATCGACATCCGCAAGCTCTATGCCCAGACTGGCATGTTCACGTATGACCCGGGCTTCCTCTCTACCGCCGCCTGCCAATCCGCCATCACCTACATCGACGGCGACAAGGGCGAGCTGCTGTACCGCGGCTACCCCATCGAACAACTGGCCAAGAACTGCAACTTCCTGGAAACCTGCTACCTGCTGCTGTACGGGGAACTGCCCAACGAGAAGGAAAAGGCCAACTTCGAAGAGCTGGTGACCAAGCACACCATGGTCAACGAGCAGATGCAGTTCTTCCTGCGCGGCTTCCGTCGTGACGCTCACCCCATGGCCGTGCTGACCGGCCTGGTGGGCGGCATGTCGGCCTTCTACCACGACAGCACCGACATCACCAACCCAGAGCACCGCAACATCGCTGCGATCCGCCTGATCGCCAAGATGCCTACGCTGGTCGCCATGGCATACAAGTACGGTATGGGCCAGCCCTACATGTACCCCAAGAACGACCTGTCGTATGCCGGCAACTTCATGCGCATGATGTTCGGCAACCCCTGCGAAGAGTACAAGGTCAACCCCGTGGTTGAGCGCGCTCTGGACCGCATCTTCATCCTGCACGCCGACCACGAGCAGAACGCTTCGACCTCCACCGTGCGTCTGTGCGGTTCTTCGGGCACCAACCCCTTCGCCGCCATCTCCGCTGGCGTGGCCTGTCTGTGGGGCCCTGCCCACGGCGGCGCCAACGAAGCCTGCCTGAACATGCTGGAAGGCATCCAGGCCAATGGCGGCATCGAAAAGGTCGGCGAGTTCATGGAACAGGTCAAGGACAAGACCAGCGGCGTGAAGCTGATGGGCTTTGGCCACCGCGTCTACAAGAACTACGACCCCCGCGCCAAGCTGATGCAGGAAACCTGCAACGAAATCCTGGCCGAGCTGGGTCTGGAAAACGATCCCCTGTTCGCCCTGGCCAAGAAGCTGGAAAAGATTGCTCTGGAAGACGACTACTTCGTCCAGCGCAAGCTCTACCCCAACGTGGACTTCTACTCCGGCATCGTGCAGCGCGCCATCGGCATCCCCGTCAACCTGTTCACCGGCATCTTCGCGCTGGCCCGTACCGTGGGCTGGATCGCTCAGCTCAACGAACAAATGGCCGACCCCGAGTACAAGATCGGCCGTCCCCGCCAGTTGTTCACCGGCTCCGTGTCGCGCGACGTCAAGCCTATCGCTCAGCGTTGATCGGCACACCCAGGCCCGGATTTCCGGGTCTCAGGGTGGCAAAAAGCCCGCAGACTGCAAAGTCCGCGGGCTTTTTTACGTGCCCCCGATCTCAGCTTTGGTAAAACCATAGCTGGTTACGCAAGACACAGGTCGATTTCAAGTGTGAATCATCTCAGTATCCATTGATACAAAGCGCTAGCCGCTATAGAAATTTATGAATCGGTCCATGTCAGAAATGCGGAGCGAACCCGGAATCGGCTCTTCTATACTGGTCTTCATGCACGCAAAACGACAACGCAATCTGGAGCTGGCCCATGCCGTGCTCGACTGGAACCAGCGCCACCTGAGTCGTCACACCACGCTGAGCCGCGAGCAGGTGGCCGAATGCTTTGCCGAGCAATTCGTGGTCGAGCCCAACGGCCGCCACTATGCAGCGGACCTTGAGAGCTATCGCGAGTTTCTCGAAGGCATGAAGCAGGACATGGAAGGCATTCGCTACGACATCCGGCACACCACGGCCGACGAGGACTCCGTGGTCTTTTCCATGGATGTCTGCATCACCAAGGCAGATGGCGGCGCCCAGCACTTTGTCGCCATGCTGCTCATGCGTTTTGACGAGCACGAAAAAGTCAGCCTGTGGCACGAGGTCTATCTGCCACGCCCCCAAGCCGGCGCACAATAAGACCTCTACCGCAGACAGCCCGCGCTTCAGGGCACGAGCAAAATGGGCTGCACGGCGCCATGCGCCTCCAGCTGCCTGTGTGCCTGCGCTGCATCGGCCAGCGCAAACTCCTGCGGCTCGCCCATGCGGAAATGCTTTTTGCGCAGCGCCTCGAACAGGCGCGCGGCCATGGCATCGCGCTCTCTGGGCTTTTTGACGAAGTGAAACACCATGGGCCGGCACACGCTGTTCGACTTGGCGGCCAGACGCGCAATCTCCAGCGGCGGCACCGGACCGGAAGACTGTCCGTACATCACCAGCTGGCCGCCGATGCCCAGACTGGCCAGCGAACCATCAAAGCTGTCCTTGCCCACGCCGTCATAAGCCACATCCACGCCTTCGCCGCCGGTCAACTGCTGCACACGCACAGCCACATCCTGGGCGCCCACGCCGCGATAGCGGATCACCTCCACGCAGCCGGCCTGGTCGGCCTTTTTTGCCGTGGCATCGCTGCCTGCCGTGCCGATCACCATGGCCCCCAACTGCGTGGCCCACTGGCTCAGAATCTGCCCCATGCCGCCACCGGCGGCCTGCACCAGAATCCGCGATCCCTGGCTTACCCGAGCCACCCGGTGCAGCAGCACATCGGCCGTCAGCCCGCGCAGCAGGCTGGATGCGACCAGCGCATCGCTGAGGTCATCGGGCACGGCAATCAGCTCGTCGCCCGCAATCACGCGCTCGGCGGCGTAGATGGCATAGGCGCCAGAGACATAGCAGACCCGGTCGCCGGGCCTGAAGCGAGTCACGCCTTCCCCCACTTCTGCCACCACCCCCACGGCTTCGATGCCGGGCGTGCCCGGCAGCGCCAGCGTCTTGTAAAGCCCGGAGCGCACATAGATATCGTGAAAGTTCACGCCAATGCGCGTGTGTCGCACGCGCACCTGTCCAGCCGTCAGCGGCAGCGAAGCGACCGAGGCGATCTGCAGAACCTCAGGGCCTCCGTATTCCGTCATGACAATGGCTTGATGCGTGATCTGACTCATGGCTGATGCTCCTTGCGGGTTGTAATCCTGCGAATGTAGCCTGCACCGCGCTTGTCCCTGCGCCTCGCTGCGACGCGGCAATTCCCGCACAATGCGCCTCCTGCACACCGCTATTGATTCTTCTATGTCTTTTGCCCCCCTAGGCCTGCGCGCCGAGCTTCTGGATGCCACACTCGATCTGGGTCTGCGCGACGCGACGCCGATTCAGACCGAGGCCATCCCCGCCGTGCTGGCCGGGCGCGATCTCTGGGCCTGCGCGCCCACGGGCTCGGGCAAGACCATGGCCTATCTGCTGCCCCTGCTGCAGGCCTGGCTGGCGCAAAAGCGCGGCCACACCGGCTTTGTGCGGCCGCTGGCCACCTTGATTCTGGTGCCCACGCGCGAGCTGGCCCTGCAGGTTCATGAAAGCCTGAGCGACATCACGCGCCAGTTGCGTGAGCAACCACGCAGCCGCGTGGTCTATGGAGGTGTCTCCATCAACCCGCAGATGATGCAGCTGCGTGGCAGCGCCGACTTTCTGGTCGCCACGCCGGGCCGCCTGCTGGATCTGGTGGAGCACAATGCCGTACGCCTGAACGCAGTGCAGCATCTGGTTCTGGACGAGGCGGATCGCCTGCTGGACCAGGGCTTTGCCGAAGAACTCAACCGCGTGCTGGCGCTGCTGCCCGCCAAACGCCAAACCCTGCTGTTTTCGGCCACCTTCCCGCAGAACGTGGAGGCGCTGGCCACCCGCCTGCTGCACGACCCCGTTCGGGTGCAGGTCGATGCCGACCAGGCCGCCGAGCATTCGACCTGCCCCGAGAACATCAGCCAGCGCGCCATTGCCGTGGACGGTACCCGCCGCACCCAGTTGCTGCGCCAGCTCGTCAAGCAAGGCGAGAACCAGCCCGAATGGGAACGAGCCCTGGTCTTTGTCGCCAAGCGCCACACCGCCGAAATGCTGGCCGACAAGCTCTACAAGGCGGGCATCTACGCCACCACCTTCCACGGCGATATGAGCCAGGGTGCGCGCAAGGATGTGCTCGATCAGTTCAAGTCCAAGCGCTGGCAGCTGCTCATCACCACCGACCTGGCCGCGCGCGGCATCGATATCGCACAGTTGCCCACGGTCATCAACTACGACCTGCCTCGCTCGCCCGCCGACTATATTCATAGAATTGGCCGCACCGGTCGCGCAGGACACGCAGGTTCCGCTATTACTTTTGTCCCCCCCGCAGAAACTGCACACTGGAAACTGATCTGCAAGCGCAACCAGCTCGAAATCGCTCTGGAGCAAATTCAGGGCTTTGAGCCCACCGAAGCCGTGCCACCACCACCGGTTGCGCAAGATGGCAACGGAGGTATCAAAGGTCGCAGACCCAGCAAGAAGGACAAGCTGCGCGCTGCAGCTGCAAAACAGCAGCCTGCCGATTGAGCTGCCGCGCAAGGCCGGGGACTCCCTCGCCTCACCTCATCAAAAAGGCCGCCCTTGCGGCCTTTTTTGCGTCTGACAGAGACCGCCTTCAACCTGGCCGGACGCAGCCGCTCCCTCTTCCTGCCGCTTTTTCGACAGCGAAGTCTCCAAATTTCCATAAACCCAATTGAAATTCAATCACCAATAGATAAGAACTATTCTTACATCCGCCACTTCGATAGTCATAGACATTAGGAAACATGGTTTACATGAATTTTTTAAATAAAAATTGGTAAGCCAGGTCCCTTGGCAGCACTGCGAACGCGAGCCAAGGATGTCACTGACCTGTCTGCATGCGCCTGTGAAGCGATGCAGGGGGGAACGGCAATGAAATCGTTGAAAACACTGGCAGGGTTGACCATCGTCATTGCCTGCTCCGCAGTCCAAGCCGACGAAGCCAATCAGTCTGCCGAGACCACTCAGCCCGTCGAGGTCAATCAGTCTGCCCAGGTCAGCCAGGCTGCGGGCGCATGGCATATCAATCTGCACACGGTCAGCCACCATTTCAGCGAACGGAAACGTGGCAAAACATGGAACGAGGAAAACCTGGGCCTGGGTATCAGACGAGAGTTTTCCAGCAATTTCTCCGTGCAGGCCGGCTTCTATCGCAACAGCATCGACCGCTGGAGCACCTACGCCATAGGCGAGTACACGCCGCTGACTTTTGGCAATCTGCACTCTGGCGTTTATGCCGGCTTGCGCACCAACTACACACGCCCCGTCATGGCAGCCGCCGGAGCCCTGGTGCGCTGGCAGGGTGAGCGCTACAGCGTTACGGTCCGCGCTGCACCAAAGACCTGCGGCCAATGCTCAGCTTTCATTGCGCTCGAGTTCGGCTGGAAACTGTGATCAATTTGTAAAACGGGTACGGAACCGCAGTGCATACATTGCCAATCAGCGTTGGCAGCACCAGAGAGCACGCTAAAGTGCCAGCTCACTGTGCTTTTTGATGCCCCATGCACGCAGACTCGAATTCCGCCCTCATCACCCGCCAGCTCGAAAAAAGCCGCCAGGCGCTGCTGGACCTCTCCACACGCAACCGGCTGCTGAGCCTGCCTCAGGCCGCCACGGCACGCGTGCTGCATTTTGCGGATGAACGCACGGACGAGGTCTATCGCCTGCTGGCGGGCGAAAGCAAAGCCATGAGCTTTGCGCCGGCAAAGGCCGAGGAGGAGCAAGCGGCCGCAGACCCTCCAGAGGCCCTAGAGACACAGGCTACCCTCGCCCTGCCCCAGCCCGAAGAAAGCGTCGACGAACAGCTCGATGCGCGCGGTGTGGCCCAGCGCCATCGTGACCTGAAATTGCAGACGCGCCTGTCCAGCGAGAAGCTGCAGCGCCGGCTGCTGGACATGTATTCCGATGCCCGCACCTTCATCGAGGAACAGGGCGTCAACATCTTGTTTCTGGCGCTGGGTCAGCTGCAATGGTTCGACCGCAATGCTCCCGACAAGCCGCGTTTTGCGCCGCTGATTCTGCTGCCCGTGGCACTGGAGCGCAAAAGCGCGGCCGAGCGCTTCACCCTGTCCTGGTTGCAGGAAGACGCGGCGGAGAACCTGTCGCTGGCGGCCAAGCTCAAGGCCGACTTTGGCCTGGAGCTGCCCGAATTCAATGCCGGCGACGACTTCGACCCTCGCGCCTATCTGGGCGCGGTCGCCGCCATGGCTGCAGCCCAGCCCGGCTGGCAAGTGTTGCCCGACGCCATGACGCTGGGCTTCTTCAGCTTTGCCAAGTTCCTGATGTACCGCGATCTGGACACTGCGACCTGGCCGCCGGAAAAGCGGCTGGACCAGCAGACGCTGATTGCTGCCGCGCTGCAGGACGGCTTCGAGGCACGCGAACATCTGTTCCCCGAAGACGCCAATGTGGACCAACTGATCCCCGTCGACAGCCAGCGCCATGTGGTCGATGCGGACAGCTCGCAGTCACTGGCCATCGAAGCCGTGCGCCGCGGCGAGAACCTGGTCATTCAAGGCCCGCCGGGCACGGGCAAGTCCCAGACCATCACCAACGTGATTGCAGCGGCGATTGCCGACGGCAAGAAAGTGCTGTTCATCTCAGAGAAGATGGCGGCGCTTGAGGTGGTCAACCGCCGCCTCAAATCCGTGGGCCTTGGGCCTGCCTGTCTGGAACTGCACAGCCACCATGCCAACAAGCGCAAGGTGCTGGAGGAACTCAAGGCCACGCGCGATCTGGGCAAGCCGCGTGTGGAGCACCGCGAGCAAATCATCCATGAGCTGAGCAACGTGCAGCAGCAGCTCAACGCGCACAGCCAGACCATGCATCAGGCGCTGGCGCCCTGCACACTCACGCCCTACCAGATCCTGGGGCGGCTGGCGCGGCTGGATACGGTGCAGATCGCGCATCTGCCCGATCTGCTGCAAGGCGCACAGAACTGGTCACCCGAGGACTTTCATTCACGCCAGCAGATTGTCGAAGCACTGCGCCAGGCGGCATCCAAGGTGAGCCCGGTGGCCGGGCACCCGTGGCGCGGCGTATGCCATCCGGCGCTGCTCAAGCTGGATGCGCAACGCTTCGCCCAGCAGCTGCCGACGCTGCAAGCAATGCTGGCCCGGTTGCAGCAGGATGCTGAGCTGCTGGCGCAATCCCTGAGCGCGCCGGCGGCACAGACTCTGCAGTCTCTGCATGAGCAGATCACGCTGGCGCAGCAGCTCGCCAGTGCCCCGTCCATAGACCGGCAGGCCGTCGCCAACAGCATCTGGGATCAGGGCCTGGGCCAGCTGCACAAGCTGGTCGAATGCGGCGCCCAGTTCAGCCGGCAAGCGCAGAGCCTGCGCGGCAGCTTTGCCGAATCCGCCTGGACGGCGGACTGGAATGCCCCACGCCAGAGCATTGCAGCACATGGCGACTCGCTGTTTCGCATTTTCAACAGCGGCTACCGCGCGGCGATTGCCAACCTCAAGGGCCAGTTGAAAACGACATTGCCGAGTTCACGGGCAGAGCGTCTGAACCTGCTCGACAGCCTGATCGAAGCCCAGCAACTGCGCCAGAACCTGGGCCAGCAGCAGATCCTGGGGGCAGATGCCTTTGGCAGCCTGTGGCAGGGCGAGCAAAGCGACTGGGCGCAACTGCAGGCCGTGCTGGGCTGGATGGCCGGCCCCGACGGACAGGGCCGCAGTGCCGCCTTTCGCCAGCTGTATGCCCAGCTGCCATCGCCCGCACATTGTGCGGACCTGGCCGCCCAGTCCAGTGCATCGCTGCAGGCATTCGAGGATGCTGCGCAAAGCTTGCTGGACGGCTACCGACTCGAGACACAGGAAGCCTTTGGCGCTGCCGATCTGGCCCACATCCCGCTGGCCGACTTTGGCGAGCGCCTTGCGCAATGGGTCGCCGAGCCCAACGCCTTGCTGGACTGGACCTCGTACCACGCCACCCGTGAGCAGGCGCGTGCGGCCGGCATGGCCGTCCTGGTGCAGCAGCTCGAGAATGAATCCATTGCACAAGGAGCCCTGCCCGCCATCCTCGAACGCGCTTATTACGAAGCGCTGCTGCGTCAGGCCACTCAGGCTCACCCCGAGCTGGTCGCTTTCAACGGCGATCAGCACAGCCAGAAGGTGCGCCAGTTCCGGGCGCTGGATCTGGAGCGCATCGAACTCGCGCGCGCCCAGTCGGCACTCTCGCATTACGAGCAGGTGCCACGCAGCGCATCCGGCATGGGCCCGCTTGGCGTGCTCAATGGCGAAATTGCGCGCAAGCGCGGCCATATGCCGCTGCGCAAGCTGTTCAAGCTCGCAGGCGAAGCCGTCCAGGCCATCAAGCCCGTGTTCATGATGAGCCCCCTGTCCGTGGCCCAGTTTCTGGAGCCTGGTGCGGTCGAGTTCGATCTGCTGGTGATTGACGAAGCCAGCCAGATCGAGCCCGTGGATGCGCTGGGCGCCATCGCCCGCTGCAAGCAGCTGGTGGTGGTGGGCGACGACCGCCAGCTGCCGCCCACGCGTTTTTTCTCGCGCATGACCAGCGAACAGGACGAGTTCGACGACGAGGACGAAGACCAGCTCATCGCCGGAGCTGCCGATGTGGAGAGCATTCTGAGCCTGTGCCTAGCCAAGGGCATGCCCCAGCTCATGCTGCGCTGGCATTACCGCAGCCGCCACCAGTCGCTGATTGCGGTGTCCAACCAGCAGTTCTACAACAGCAGCCTTTACGTCGTGCCCAGCCCCTACACGGCCCGCTCGGGCATGGGGCTGCGCTTTCACCATCTGCCCGAAGGCCGCTTTGACAGCGGCGCCAGCCGCATCAACCGCATCGAGGCCCAGACCATTGCACGCGCCATCATGCAACACGCCCAGCAGTCGCCGCAGCTCAGCCTGGGCGTGGCCGCTTTCTCGCTGCAGCAAAAAGTCGCCATCCAGGACGAGCTGGAACTGCTGCGTCGCCAGCAGCCCGAGGCAGAGTCCTTTTTTGTGGCCCATCCCAACGAACCCTTCTTCATCAAGAACCTGGAAAACGTGCAGGGCGACGAGCGCGATGTGATCTTCATCTCGGTGGCCTATGCGCGCAACGCGCAGGGCTATCTGCCCATGCGCTTCGGCCCTGTGAGTGCCGATGGAGGCGAGCGCCGCCTGAACGTGCTGATCTCGCGCGCCAAGCAGCGCTGTGAGGTGTTTTCATCCATCACCGCCGACGATATCGACCTGGAACGCGGCAAGGGCAAGGGCGTGGCCGCGCTCAAGGTATTCCTGCAATACGCGGCCACCGGTCAGTTGGCCCTGGCCGGCATCAGCGGACGCGATCTGGAGTCGCCGCTCGAAGAAGATGTGTACGAAGCGCTGACGGCCCAGGGTCTGCAGGTGCAGACTCAGATCGGCATTGCGGGCTTCTTCATCGATCTGGCCGTGGTCGATCCAGAACAGCCGGGGCGCTATCTGCTGGGCATTGAGTGCGACGGCATGAGCTATCACCACAGCCGCTCTGCGCGCGACCGTGACCGCCTGCGCCAGTCCGTGCTGGAGAGCCAGGGCTGGACGCTGCTGCGCATCTGGGGCTGCGACTGGTTCCGCCAGCCGCGTGCCCAGACCGAGCGTGTCCTGGCCGCCGTCGAAGCTGCCAGGCAGCGCAAGCAGGCCGAACCAGTTCAGCCGCTAATGCCCACCCATCAGTCACAGACTGCCACAGAAGTCATAGAACGCGCAGCACGGTCCGATGCCGAAAGCGCCGAGACGGAATCGGCCACCGGCCCTGACGACAGCCTCTATCAGGAAGCCCGCTTTGCCGTTCCCGCCGGAGAACTGCACAACCAATCCACCGCAAAGCTGGCCCAGCTGATGCACCAGGCAGTGGAGCTGGAAGGACCGATTCATTTCGACGAACTGGTCACCCGCATGCGTACGCTTTGGGGCCTGCAACGCGCCGGCAGCCGCGTGCGCGATGCGCTGGAGCAGGCACGCCAATCGCTGCTGGCCGATGAGGCACTGGCCGCAGAAGGGGAGTTTCTCGACCTGCCGGGACGAGCGGTGCGGGTACGCAATCGCGCAGAGGTCGGCTCGGCCAATCTGCGCCGCATCGATTGCCTGCCGCCAGCCGAGATCCGTGCAGCGATTGCCCTGGCCCTCAGGAGCAGCCTGGGCGGCCAGCGCGAGGAACTGCCCGCTGCTGTGGCCCGGCTGCTGGGCCTGAGCGCTGTCACCGCGCCGGTACGCGAGCTGGTGCTGACGCAGCTCGATGCGCTGCATGGCAGCGGCGCCGTGGCATTCAACGGGACGCTGTATCGACTGCCGACCTGAGTCCTGAGTCAGTGGTCGTTGCTGACCTTGCGGTCCTCGCTCTTGGCCTCCTCCATGGCCTCGGGCTCCAGTTCCTCCGCCGAACGATTCAGGTGAACAAACACCCCCCAGCCGACCATGAGCATGCCGACGGCAATGACCAAGGCGGCGGAATACAGCAGCTTCTCGGGCTGCTCCTGGGCCTTGAAGGTGGCAACCAATCCCTCGACGGCCAGGGCGACCACCAGCACCACCATAAAGCGTGAGAGAAAGCGACGCACTCTTGTCGGGCCGCTGATATGGGCATCGCGCACCACCTCTTCTTCAATCACGGTCTGGGAAATCTGCAGAGCCACCACGCCTGAGGCCAGAATGCCCAGCGCCTCCACCACATGCAGCGTGGCCTCCGGCTCCAGGCCGGCAGCAATCACGGCCCAGGCCTTGGTGACGGCCATCCAGATCAGGCACAACGCCGCCAGGCCGAACAGCAGGGCAATCAGCGAATGGGTCAGGGTGTAGAGCCAGTGAACAAACTTCATGAGCAACTCCAAGACCGTGTTGACGATCCATCGCCGTCCATGCTTGCAGACTTGACCTGGCCGCTTCGTAGGACAGTCAAGAAAACTGCTGGCTCAATACAAAGAGCGCCCTGTTTGCCCTGAGCATTCCCCAAATCTGCCTACCATTGGCATATGCCTCGCCAGAACACCAGTCCCGCAGAGTTTCCGCCCGCCATTCTTTTGCAGATAACGCAGCTGGCCCAGCACATCGTGGCCCAGCGCAAGAGTCGGGGCGAAACACAGACGCAATGGGCAGAGCGGCTGGGTATTTCCCAGCCCACCATGGCACGCATAGAGCGCGGTGACCCGGCCGTGGCCATGGCGACCTATGTGTCCTGCCTGTGGCAGCTCAATCCCGAGCTGGATCTGACCCGGCTGCTCGCCCCCAAGGCTCCAGCCCTGGCCCCCGCATCCCGCTCGGATGCCCCCTGCCTGGACAGGAAAAAAACTGCAGCGCCAAAGAGGGCGAAGTCCGCCGCCGAACCTGCCGTCGAACCTGCCGTCGAGACCGCGAACCACGATGAGCAACAGGCGCAGATCGAGCGCAATTTTGCGGCAGCCAAGGCCGCTCTGGATTTCTTCAAGAGCCCTCTGTTCTGATCGGCTTGCCGAAAAACCGGTTGCTTCCGACCGAATGCCTCAAGCGCATCAGTCTCCGAACCGCTCCCGGTAAGCGACAGGTGTGATACCCAGCTTGCGCACGAACAGATGTCGCAGCGCCTGCTCCGAACCCAACCCGACCTTCGCGGCCACGGTCTTGAGGGGCACAGAGCCCAGATTCTCCAGCAGCTGCTTGGCCCGCTCCAGGCGAGCGTTTTCCACAAAGCTGCTGGGACTGCAGCCGGTCTCCTGCTGAAAGACGCGACGAAAGTTGCGCTCGCTCATCGCCGCCTTGTCCGCCAGCAGCGCCAGCGGCATGGGTTGGTCCAGATGCTCCAGCACCCACTGCTGGGCAGCCTGCACTGCGCTGTGCTGCGTGGCCTGCGCGGCCAGGGACACGCTGAACTGCGACTGGCCGCCGGGGCGTTTGAGATACATGACCAGATCGCGCGCCACCTGCAGTGCCAGCGCATGGCCGAAATCATGCTCCACCACCGCCAGCGCCAGATCAATGCCGGCAGTGACACCGGCCGAAGTCCAGAGCTGACGCATGCCGTCGCTGTCCTTGATTTCGTCGCACACATAGATCGCATCGGCATCCACCTGCACCCGCGGATAACGCTGGGCAAGCGCCCCGGCCACACTCCAGTGCGTGGCCGCGCGGCGATCATTGAGCAAACCGGCTGCTGCCAGAAAAAAACTGCCGCTGCACAGCGCGATCATGCGCCCGACCCCGGGAGCCACTCGCGCCACCCAGTCCACCAGCTCTGGCGAAGCCGCCAGCACCTGCTCGATATGGCGCGCGCCTACCAGCAGCACCGTGCACCCCGTGCCCTCGGCCTCGACCTGCGCCAGGGTATGGCTGGCCTGCAAGCCCATCAAGGTGTCCGAAGGCACCAGACCGGCCTGTGACGCCACCACCCGCACCACATATCCGTCAGGCAGGCCTTTGTGCCGCAAATGCACATTGGCATAGTCAAACACGGACATGGGGCCTATGGCCTCCAGCGCCTTGAAGCCGGGGTAGACAACCAGATCGACGCGGTGGGCGCCAGCGTGATGGTGTTCCATACAAAAATCAGAGCAGTTCAAGCATATACAACCAGCGCTGCAGGCACTTGCAGCGCACGAGCCTCGACTATACGCAAGCCCTCTCGGCAGCTAGTGCAGGCAGTCGCATCCACTGCTAAAGTCCGGGGCTTCTGCCCTTTTTCCACCCATGATTCCCGGACCTCTTTTTACCCTGCCCATGCTGTTGCTGCTGCTCGCCCCCCTGGTGGCAGCCGGCCTGAGCCTGTGGCTGCTGCTGCGCGGGCTGTTCTGGTGGCTGCGCCATAGGCACACGCCCGCCTCCGAGCGCCCGCCGTTCTGGCACTGGCCCGTCGTGGTGGTGGCGATATTGGCCCTGGCCGGCGATCTCTGGGGCCTGGTGCTGGCGCGCAAGCTGGTACAGATTGAAGAGGCCGTGACGCTGCGGGCCCACTATCGCGAAAGCCGACAGCGCTTTGTGCTGCCCGAGGACTTCCGCTATGGCGAGCAGCTATTCCCCAAAGGCACCTTGATCAACCGCTACGACGCCTTTGACAACGGCGAGCGCCAGCGACCGCTTGGCCTGCGAGGACTGAGTGCGGCGCGCTTTACGCAACCGGTGCAAATCGCAGGTGCCTGGGTCAGCGCCATCGACAACGGCGCATTGGAGCTTGCCCGCGACCAGCGCCTCGGTCCGGTGTTCCACTTCGATCCCGACGTCAACCCGGGTTATGGCGCCTGGGTGGTCGACCCGAAGCGCTCCTATCTGGAATGCCGCAAGGGCGATATCGCCAGCCTGCATGTACCCTTGATCGACTATGACATTCAGGCCGAGTTTCTGGTCGGCGCCCCCGACGGCCCCGAGGCGCGCTACCGTCCCAGTCAATGGGGCTTCATCGATTGCCAGGAGGGAAAGCCCGCCATTGAGGTGCAGCCGGCCTATGACGGCCCGGCACCACCAGGCGCACACCTGCCGGTATGGGGGACGCTGATACCGAATGAGGATTGAGCTGGAGACGCTAGGCGCGCCAATACTCTGTGCTGCCCGCGATGATCCGACTCGGATGTAACGACCAGATCCTCCCCGATCAATGCTGCGACGCATGCAGCCCGAACCGCCAACAAGAACGCGGTCAAGTTGCTGATGATGTTCAAGAGCCCTGCAGCGGCAGGATGGACGCTGGCCATGCCGTCCCTAAGATGGCGGCCTCAGCCGGAGTGCAAAGCGGCCGATCAGGATTCATGGCATCGCCAGCCGACGGAAGACGATCCCGCGAACCGTGTGACATTCGGCCAAAGAGCCGCCATCTGCGGCCACGAATTTCCATAGGGCGACGGGATCGCCTACATTCACACTTCACAACCGGTGCGCCCAGTCAGGCCTTGGCCCTGCCCCAGGCAGCCACCGCATCCTCAGCCTTCCAAGAAAGACCTGCCCATGAAATCCCGCGCCGCCGTAGCCTTCAAAGCCGGAGAACCCCTGCAAATCGTCGAAATCGACGTCGCGCCGCCCAAGGCCGGCGAGGTGCTGGTCAAGATCACCCATACCGGCGTCTGTCACACCGACGCCTTCACCCTGAGCGGTGACGACCCCGAAGGCATCTTCCCCGCCGTGCTGGGTCACGAAGGCGCGGGCATCGTGGTGGAAGTGGGCGAAGGCGTGACCAGCGTCCAGCCCGGCGATCATGTGATTCCGCTGTACACCGCCGAATGCGGCGAATGTCTGTTCTGCAAGAGCGGCAAGACCAATCTGTGCGTGGCCGTGCGCGCCACCCAGGGCAAGGGCGTGATGCCCGACGGCACGACGCGCTTCAGCTACAAGGGCGAGCCCATCTATCACTACATGGGCTGCTCGACCTTCAGCGAATACACCGTGGTTGCTGCCGTCTCGCTGGCCAAGGTCAACCCTGATGCCAACCCCGAGCAGGTCTGCCTCTTGGGCTGCGGCGTGACCACCGGTCTGGGCGCGGTCAAGAACACTGCCAAGGTGCAGGAAGGCGACACCGTGGCCGTGTTCGGCCTGGGCGGCATCGGCCTTGCCGTGATCCAGGGCGCCAAGCTGGCCAAGGCCGGCCGCATCATCGCCGTCGACACCAACCCCGGCAAGTTCGACCTGGCCAGAACCTTTGGCGCCACCGACTGCGTGAACCCCAAGGACTTCGACAAGCCCATCCAGCAAGTGATCGTCGAGATGACGGGCTGGGGCGTGGACCACAGCTTTGAATGCATCGGCAATGTGGACGTGATGCGCGCAGCGCTGGAATGCGCCCACCGCGGCTGGGGCCAGTCGGTCATCATCGGCGTGGCCGGTGCCGGTCAGGAGATCAAGACCCGCCCCTTCCAGCTGGTGACCGGCCGCAAGTGGCTGGGTACGGCCTTTGGCGGCGTCAAGGGCCGCAGCGAGCTGCCCGGCATGGTGGAAGACGCCATGGCCGGCAAGATTCAGCTCGAACCCTTCGTCACCCACACCATGGGCCTGGCCAAGATCAACGAAGCCTTCGAGCTGATGCACGAAGGCAAGTCGATCCGCTCGGTGGTGAACTACGCTGACGCTTCGTAACCCCCTGAGGCGCTTCGCCTGGGCGGCCCCGCGCCTTCCCCCTTTCTCGCTTCGCGGAAGGGGGACGACACCCTCGGTGCGCGGCGGCGCTTCCTCGGTGTCTCATCGATGGGCCGCGCCAGTTTTGAAGAACCACCCAGTGCTTTGAATTTCATAGCTGCTTGCGCATGCTTTGATTCATATTTAGATATAAAACAGCTGCAAACGCTTGATTTACGAGCGCAAGCAGCTTTTCTTTTAGGAGTGACTGCCATGGAACTCAAGAACGCCCATGCCTGCTTTGGCGGCGCCCAGCGCTATTACGAACACCATAGTTCCGAGATCGGTCTCGCCATGAAGTTCTCGGTCTATCTGCCGCCCAAGGCCGTGATGGGCGAGAAGGTGCCGGCCCTGCTCTATCTGGCCGGCCTGACCTGTACCGAGGAAACCTTCATGATCAAGGCCGGCGCCCAGCGCCTGGCCTCCGAACTCAATATCGCCCTGATCTGCCCCGATACCAGCCCGCGCGGCGCGGGTCTGGCGGGCGAGGCCGACAGCTGGGACTTTGGCGTGGGCGCCGGTTTTTACCTGGATGCGACCACCCGGCCCTGGGCGCTGCACTGGCGCATGGAGAGCTACATCCTCAATGACCTGCTGCCCCTGGTCGGCAGCAAGCTGCCCGTGGACCTGCAGCGTCTGGGCATCTTCGGCCACAGCATGGGCGGCCACGGCGCGCTGACCCTGGCGCTGCGCCACCCCGGCCGGTTCAAGTCGGTCTCGGCCTTTGCACCGATTGCCAACCCGCTCAACTGCCCCTGGGGCCACAAGGCTTTCAGCGGCTATCTGGGCGAAGACAAGGCCGAATGGGCCAGGCATGACGCCAGCGAGCTGATGGGCGCGCAAGCCTCTGCCCCCTATCCCGCAGGCATCCTCATCGACCAGGGCCTGGCCGACAAGTTCCTGATCGAAAAGCAATTGCTGCCCGAAGCCTTCGAAGCCGCCTGCGCCAAGGCCGACCAGCCGCTCACGCTGCGCCGGCATGCGGGCTACGACCATGGCTACTATTTCATCCAGAGCTTTGTCGACGACCATCTGCGCCACCATGCGCAGCAACTGGGCGCCTGATTCTTTGGAACGGGTTCGCGCGGCCGAGACTACCCAGCCATAGCTGTCACCCCACACGGGCAAAAGCCGCCTGACGGCGGTGTCTTCTTGATGCGGTCCGGCGCCGGATCAGTCCTCGGAGCGCTCCGCTCTTCTCGCTCGCCGCTGCTCACGCTCATCGGCACGCTGGGTCTGTACATACAGCTGCTCCACCTGTTCGCGCGCCCAGGGCGTCTTGCGCAGAAATTTCAGGCTCGAAGAGATGCTGGGATCCAGATTGAAGCAGCGCACGGGCACCCGGCGTCCCAGCTCGCGCCAGCCGTAGTAATCAACCAGATCGGTAACGATGCGCTCAAGCGTCAGCCCATGCAGCGGGTTGCGCGGTTGTTCTTGGGAAGTCATTCGCGCATTGTCGGGGAATCGCCCGGCAGAGACAGCCCCGGGGACAAGATCCGCTCTGCCCGGCCTGTCCGGGACAGCCTGTCCGGGACAGCCTGTCCGGGCCTGCTTGTGCAGCCGGGCGCCACGCCAATGACATGGGTTTGGCTTTCCTGTGCGCCAGCAAGAGATCACACTTTTGGCAACCGGCCTGAGCGAAGACAGGTTCGCTTCAACGGCCATGACGAGGCGCGAAGGAGCAAAGAATGTCCAAGCAACAGCAAGTCCCCCAGACCAGGGGGGTGGCCGTGCAAATGCTGGCCACGCTCGACCTGGGCCCCGAGATCGAAGGCATGTCGGGGCGCCAGCTTCGCATGCGCCTAGTGACCATGGCGCCGGGTGGCGTGTTCGGCCCGCTTCACGACCACAGGGACCGACCCGGCATGGTCTACATCCTCGAAGGTTGCATCACCGACCACAGAGATGGCGTGGCCACCGACTACGGCCCGGGCGTGGGCTGGCCCGAAGACAGGAACACCACGCACTGGCTTGAAAACCGTTGCGCCGTGACGGCAGTGGAAATATCGGTGGACATCATCAGGCTGCAGCAGGCTTCAAACTAGGCGCTCTCACGCCAAGCATCTTCATGCAAGCCTCTGCCTCTGCCGCAGCTCAGGTGGCGCGTGACGCCTGGACCTCGTAGAGCCGCAGATCCCGCTGCCCGATTCCCAGAGTCGGCCAGGCGGCACGCCAGGCCTGGATATGCGCGGAGGCGAAATGTGCATCCAGCGCTGCCTGATCCACCCACAGCTCCTTCACATGGATCAGCCCCGGCACCAGCACATCCTCGGCATAGCCGTACTCGAGACAGCCGGGCTCGGCGCGGGATGCATCGACCATGGCACGCATGGCGGGCCGGGCAAGCGCCAGGTTTTCGGATGGCAAACGCACGGTACCGACGATCAACAGCATGTCTTCTCCTCTTGAGCACAAGCAAACATCGTAGCAAGCAGCGCCCGCTCTCTCTGCCCCGGACGCAAAAAAGGGAGGGCCATGCCCTCCCTGAAACACCTTCCAGGTGTTGATGCTGATCAGCAGTCCTTAGGTCACGGGCTCTCAGGCCCGCATGAAAGACTCGAAATAGGCGCTCAGTGCAGCGTGGTCGCCCAGAGGCAGAACCTGGGCCACATACTGGTCGGGACGCACCACCACCAGAGCGCCCTGCTCGCGGTCGATGCCTCGCAACTCGAAGATGTCCTGACCGGCATTCTTCAGATCGGGGCTGAACACTTTTTCATAGTCGATCATTCCCAGCTGGCCCTTGGGGGGCAGCAGCAAGGCAGGCAGCGTCTCCAGCGCCACCTCGGTATAGGCCTGCGGGAAGATGGCACGCAGATCGAAGATGCTGTCGATATCCTGGTCGGCCGGCGTGAAGCGGCGCAGCGGCGATGCCGCATCGCTCTCCAGGAAGCGGCACAGCGCCAGCAGGCCGGATTCGGGCTGCGCCAGGTCGTTCTGCCCTGCAAACGCATACAGGCGCCAGCGGCCATCGGCCTTGCCGCAGTGACCCAGCTGCACGGGCTTGGCATCGGAGACGCGCACCACCGGCGCGGAATGGAAGCGCATGCCCACGGTGAAGCCGCTGGCCAGTGCCTGATGCGTGGCCTGCCCGGTCAGCAGCGAGGGCGCATAGTGCGTGCCCACGCCGGCCGTGAAGCGGCCGTGCTGCTCGAAGTACTTCTGGAATTCCTTGGGATCCACACCGCCCTCACCGCCTTCCTTGGCCGGGTCGCTGAACATCTTGGCCCATTCGCGGTCGAAGTCGATCAGTTGCTGGGCCACGACCTGGCGCTCGGACGAATAGGTGTGCAGCAGCTCGGGCGCACATTGCTTGCGCAGCACGGCGGCCAGCTTCCAGCCGAGGTTGAAGCTGTCCTGCATGGAGAAATTCATGCCCTGGCCGGCCTTGGGACTGTGGGTGTGGCAGGCATCGCCGGCGATGAAGACGTGCGGCAGGGGCGAGTCCGGTGTGGCCACGGCATCGGTCACATCATCATATTTGGCGCAGATGCGCTGGCCGATCTCGTACACCGACCACCAGGGCACATTCTTGACGTCAAGCTTGTAGGGATGGAGCACGCGCTGGGCAGTTGCTATCAGTTGCTCCACCGTGATGTTGCGGCTGGCAACGCGCTCGTCGGCATCGAGCTTGTCCATCTCCACATAAAAGCGCACCAGATGACCGCCTTCGCGCGGGATGATGAGCACATTGCCCTGCTCGGACTGAATGGCCACCTTGTAACGCACATCGGGGAAGTCCGTCACGGCCAGCACATCCATCACGCCCCAGGCCTGGTTGGCCGAGTCGCCGACCAGCTGGCGGCCGATGGCCCGGCGCACATTGCTGCGCGCGCCGTCGCAGCCCACCACATAGCGGGCCTGCACGGTTTCGATCTGACCGGCATGGGCCGCGTCGCAGCGCTCCAGCGTCACGGTGACCGGATAGTCGGCAGCGCCGTGGTCGACCTTCACATCGAGCACGCGGCGTGCGTAGTGCGGCTCCAGGCGGCTGGGCGAGTTGCGCATGCGCTCCAGATAGTGGTCGTGCACGCGCGCCTGGTTCAGGATGACGTGAGGAAACTCGGACAGACCGTCTTCCGTATCCTGCACGCGGCCATGGCGGGCGATCCGGCCAGGCTGGGCAGGATCGGGCTTCCAGAAGGTGACGTCGTTGATCCAGCAGGCCTCCTTGAGGATGGAGTCGGCAAACTCGAAGGCCTCGAACATTTCCATGGTGCGGCAGGCAATGCCGTCGGCCTGGCCCAGCTCCATCGGGCCTTCCTTTTGTTCCACGATGCAGGTGCGGATATCGGGGAAGGCCGCCAGCTGCGCGGCCAGCGTCAAGCCGGCAGGGCCGCAGCCCACGATCAGCACATCGACCTGCGAGGGCACGGTCTCGGTATGGGCAGGGGCCAGCGGCGAAGCTGGAGCGATCAAGGGGTTGCCAGGACGAAAACCGTTCAAATGAAACTGCATGGAGGCCTCAAGTTCTTCAAGTGCGCAGACGCCAGTGTCTGCCCAATCAGTCCGCACACAAATAGTATGTATGCATACCAAATGCATGCATCGTATTATTCGAAACTTGAAATGCCAACCCCACCTAGGGAAAACCATGATTAACTCTGCACTGCCAAACGTTGCCTCAGACAGCGCCAGCAGCCACCCTGTCTTTCCACGCCTGGAGGTGGAAACCTTTCCCGGCCACGGCATACGCCGCCTGCAACAGGTGGCCGTGGCCGTGTTCAGCCAGGCCACCGAAGCCTGGGGCGTGACGCCGCTGCAATTTGCCGTGCTACAAAAACTGGTGCATCTGCCGGGCATAGACCAGCGCACGCTGAGCATGGAAGTGGGCTTTGACAAATCCACCATCGGCGGCGTGATCGACCGGCTGGAAGCACGTGGTCTGTTGTTGCGCCAGCACACGGCCAAGGATCGCCGCGTGCGTCTGCTGTCCCTGACGCCCGAGGGCGAAGCCCTGCTTGCCGACGCCGGCCCCTCCGTGCTGCAAGCCCAGCAGCAGATGCTGGACCCGCTGAGCGAGACCGAACGCGAGCTCTTCACACAGCTGATGCGCAAGGTCATCGAGCATCACGAGCAGCTCGACCCCGAGGCGCAGACGCCCGCAGGCTGAGCCCAAACCGCAGAAAAAAAGCCCCGAGCCGTCAGGCCTGGGGCTTGGCTTTTCAGGGCCGGGCTTGCGACCGGGTCTGCAAGCTCCAGAACCGAGTCCTAGAACGGCATTTTTCCGGCACGCATCTGGGCCGCGATCTGCGCCAGCACGGCCGGCAGATCGGCCACGCTGCGCACCACGTAATGGGCTCCGGCCTTTTTGAGCTTGGCTTCGGCCACGGCGACACGGGCCTCGACCTCTTGCTCGGGCGCCCTGGCAAACTCCTCCACGCTATAGCCGACCTCGTTGCCCGACAGGCTCAGGCCCACGGTCCACATGCCTGCGCGCAGACCTTCCTCGATGCCGGGTACGGTGTCGTCCACCTTCACGCAGGCACGCACATCGCCAATGCCCAGGGCCAGCACATTGGCCAGTGCCATGAAGGGGCCGGGGCGGCCGCCGGCTTCGAGCTCGTCGCCGGCCACCACATAGTCGGGCTTGAGGCCTGCGCCCTCGGCCTGCGGCAGCAACTGGTTGAGCACCTCGCGCGGGTAGCCCGAGCAGGAGCCGACCTTGAGACCATGGTCGCGCAGCCATTGCAGCGTCTGCACAGCGCCTGCTATGGGGGCCGAGAACTCGCCCACCTTGGCAATCTGCAGCGGCATGAAGCGCGCGTAGATGGCATCCACATCCTCGTTGGTCGGCGTCCGGCCAAAAACGGTCTGCCACTGCGCAGCAATGCTTTCATCCTGCAGCAACTGGTGGATATGGTCCCATTTGGACAGGCCCATGGGGCCGCGCGCCTGGGCCAGGCTGATGCTGATGCCGAAGCTGGCAAAGGCTTCGACAAAGATTTGCGTGGGTGCGAGCGAACCAAAGTCCACCAGCGTGCCGGCCCAGTCAAAGATGACGGCTTGCAGCGGTGACAGGTCGGCACAGGGCTGGGACAGGACCAGGGTTTCGGCTTGAGCGATGGAGTTCATGATTTTTTCAGTGGTGACTTCAACAGAATGGAAAGCACAAAGGTGTCGACCTTGCGCGACTCAGCTCAGAGAGCGAATGAAGTTGCGACCTCGCGGGCCGCTGGCGGCTTTTTGCACCATGGCGCTCCAGGCGTCTGGCTGCACGCCATAGTGGGCCGGATCGGTGGCAACGCCCAGCCCTTGCAGAACGCAGCGCAGGCGCTCAACGGCCACAGCAGGCGTGCTGGCATCGAAGATGGAGAGCAAGGCGGCATCGGCCACCGCATCCGCGCCCAGCGCCATCTCCAGCACCAGGGGCAGGCTGAACGAGCAGGCCAGGCCGTGCGGCACGCCATGCTGCAGCGTGATGTCGTAGGACAGCGAATGCGCCAGCGCGGTCTTGGTGTTGGAAAAAGCCAGGCCGGCCATCAGCGCGGCTTCGGCCATCTCGCTGCGCAGCTGTGGGTTATTCAGATCCTGCATCAGCGCGGGCAGCGTGGCCAGGGTGCGGCGCGCCGACTGCACGGACAGCGCCATGGAGACCGGGTTGCGGTTCACATTCCAGATGGATTCCAGCGCATGCGACAACGCATCCAGTCCCGAGGCCAGCGTGGCGCCGGCCGGCAGGCTGGTCATCAGCTCGGCATCGATGACCGCGGCCTCGGGCCAGGTGCAGGACTGGTGCAGCGAATACTTCTGGCCGGCGGCCTGATCCCAGATCGTGGCCCAGGGCGTGACTTCGCTGCCCGTGCCGGCCGTGGTGGGGATGGCGATCAAGGCCTTATGCCCTCCCGCCCCCAACTGGCCGCCCTGCTTGAGCAGCGCCAGCAGATCGGCAAAACGGCCGCCGGGCGTATGACAGATCAAGGCCTTGGCCGAGTCGATGGCGCTGCCGCCCCCCAGAGCCACGATCACGGGCACCTCGGCATGGTCACGCTGCACCTGCTCGTACAACGGCGCCAGCCACTGCACATCGGGATTGGGGGCAATGCTGTCGATCACGCCTCGCAGTTGCGCTCCCAGCAGCTGGCGCATGCGCTGCACCAGGCCCAGACTTTCGGCCTCGGGAAAAGTGACCAGCAGGCAGCTGCGCCCGGCCAGCAGGGCTGGCAGCTGATCGAGACTGTTGCGACCCACGCTGATATGCACGGGGTTGTGATAGGTCCACACGAGAAAGCCTTTTGACGTTTTTTGAGGGAAATCGGCCCTTGACGCTTATGTACCAAGCGCTAATAGCTCATATTTTTGATGGTTCAAGCACTGCGGCGCACACCGGTACCGCAGCGGAATCAGTGGCGAGTGCCTTGCTGTATGCGGCTGCGCAGCCAGTTCGATGCCATGTCGGCGGCAATCACCATCACCGTGATGACGATGATGCAGGTCGCGGTCTCCTGGTAGCGGAACAGCTTGAGGCTGCTGACCAGCTCGAAGCCCAGACCGCCCGCACCGACCATGCCCAGCACGGTGGCAGAGCGCAGATTGACTTCGAAGCGGTAGAGCACCACGGCGATCCAGGCGGTGATGACCTGGGGCACCACGCCAAAGGCGATGATCTGCAGCTGGCTGGAACCGGCGCTGCGCAAGGCCTGCAGCGGGCCGTCGTCGATCTCCTCGATCGCTTCGGCAAAGAACTTGGCCAGCATGCCCATGCCGTGCAGGGCCAGTGCCAGCACGCCAGGGAAGGGGCCCAGGCCCACGGCCGAGACAAATACCAGCGCCAGAATCAGCTCGTTGATGCTGCGAATCACATTGAGAAACTGGCGCGTGATGCGACGCAGCCAGTGCCCGCCGTGCAGATTGCCGGCCGCGACAAAGGACAGCGGCAGCGCCAGAATCACGCTGAGCAAAGTCCCCCAGATGGCGATCTGTATCGTCTCCAGCGCCGGTGCCCACAGGCGCGGCAGCATGCTCCAGTCGGGCGGCACCGAGCGCGAGAGGAAGTCGCCAATCTGCGGCATGCCGCCCGCCAGCTCGCTCCAGCTCATCTGCGCGCCTGCAGCACTCCAGTGCAGCACCCAGCCGATGGCCAAGGCCATTGCGGCATAGCCCAGCCAGCCGCCAGTGCTTTCGGGGCGCCCCGCCGTCCATTGCCAACGATCGGTCTGTTTCAAGCTCTGGCTGTTCATTGCAGACCTCCTGCGGCAGTGGCTGGCGACATCGCCCCGGGCAGCCAGTTGCCGACTGCGGTGCTGCTGAGATGCAGCGCAGCGCCCTGCTCTGGGGTATGTCCGGCGGGCTGAGGCTCGCCGCTGTAGATGGCGTTGAGCGCAGCCTCGTCCAACATCGCCGGTACGCCGTCAAACACCATGCGCCCTTGCGACAGGCCGACGATGCGATCGCCAAACTCCCGGGCGTAATCAACCTGGTGCAGATTGCAGACCACGGCAATGCCCAGCTCGCGCGTGGCATCGCGCAGATACTGCAGCACGCTGCGCGCGGTCTTGGGATCCAGGCTGGCCACGGGCTCGTCGGCCAGAATCAGCTTCGGCTGCTGCGCCAGGGCACGGGCGATGCCCACGCGCTGCATCTGCCCGCCCGAGAGCGCCTCGGTGCGCTCATCGGCCTTGTGGGCCAGGCCCACGCGCTGCAGGCAGGCATCGGCCAGTGCGATATCGCTTTGCCTGAACAGCTGCAGCACCGAAGCCAGCGTGCCGACCTGGCCCAGCCGCCCCGTGAGCACGTTCTTGCGCACCGACAGGCGCTGCACCAGGTTGTGGTGCTGAAAGACCATGGCCACATGGCGGGCCAGCTCGCGGCGCGAGTGCCTGCGCATCAGATCGATGCCGCCCACCTGCAACTGGCCGCTGTCGGGCTGGTTCAGCCCGTTCATGCAGCGCAGCAAGGTGGACTTTCCCGCACCCGACAGGCCCAGCATGACCACGAACTCGCCGGCCTTCACATCCATGTCGATGCCGTGCAACACATGGTTGCTGCCATAGCTTTTGCGCAGATTGCGGATGCTGATCATTTCATCTTCCCGAGGTCCAGATTCAGCGCCTTGGCGGTTTGGCGCACCACGTCGTAGGCCTGATCGTTGGTGGGCGCAAAACCGTTGAGCTCGCCACGATCACCCCAGGGCAGGCCCTTGATCTCGGCCAGTGCTGCAGCCACCTTCTTCTTGGTGGCTTCGTCCAGATTCTTGCGCCAGGCCATGGGTGACTCGGGGATGTCCTTGGAGCGCCAGATGACCTGGAAGTCCTCGGCCTTCACATGACCCTTGGCGACGGCTGTCTGGAAGATGGGATCGGCCACGGCCGCTGCGTCCACCTTGCCGTTGGCCACGGCCATGATGCTGGCGTCATGCGAGCCCGAGAAGATCACGCGGGAGAAATACTTGTCGGTATCGATGCCCTCGCCCTTGAGGCCGGCCTTGGGAAACAGATGGCCCGATGCCGAGCTGGGATCGACAAAGGCAAAGGTCTTGCCCTGCAGCTGGGGCACGGTGCCCAGGCCCTTGTCCTTTTTGCTGATGATGATGCTGTTGTACGAGCTCTTGCCCGACTTCTTGGCCACGGGAATGGCGAAGGCCTCGGCATTGGCCAGCTGGCTGGCCAGCACATAGGAGAAGGGGCCGAAATAGGCCACGTCGATCTTGCCCGAGCGCATGGCCTCGATCACGCCGTTGTAGTCATTGGCCACAAAGGGCTTGATCTTCAGGCCGGTCTTGGCGGCCAGCTGGTCCATGACCTGCTGGCTGGCGCGCATCATGGCCTGGGCGTCCTCGGAAGGGATCAGGCCCACGCGCAGCTCGGTGGGCTGCTGCGCCATGACGCCGGTGGTGGCGGCAAGCGTCAGGCTGGCGGCTGCTGCCTTGAGCCAGGTTTTACGGGTCATCGTCATGGATTTCATCCTTTGCAAGTGCGTCTGTAGAGTGCGGCTGGGCTTCCGCCATCGCACCGTCATTGCAGTGCGTTGACGCAAATAGTAGGGACGACATATGACTGTCATATGAAGGTTTCAGAATCAGTTTTGACAGCTTCCATAGATAAAACCTTGAGATTAAACCTGCATGAGCACCGCCCGCTACCGAGCCTTTATCGCCGTGGCCCAGCAAGGCAGCCTGAGCGCCGCCGCCCGCGCTTTGGGCCTGAGCCAGCCCACGGTTTCCAGCCAGATCGCCACGCTGGAGCGGCAAAGCCAGATCGAGCTCTTCCATCGCCAGGGCTATCGCATGACGCTCACCGGCGCCGGCCACAAGCTCATGACGCTGGCACAGAAGCTGCTCGCGCTGGAGGCCGAAACCGAGTTCTTTCTGCGCGACTCGGGCCAGCTCAACCAGGGCGAGCTCAAGATCGGCGCCGTGGGGCCGTTTCATGTGATCGAGATGGTGGCGGCCTACAGCGCCCGCCACCCCGGCATGAAGCTGTCGATTCGCATGGGCAACTCGCAGCAGGTGCTGCACGATCTGGAGAACTACACCACCGATGTGGCGGTGCTGGCCGGTCTCTATGACAGGCCCGAGCTGCTGGCGCGCGAATATGCGCGCCACGCCATCATCCTGTTTGCCCATGTCGATCACCCGCTGGCAAGGCGCGAACAGGTCGAGCTGGGCGAGCTACATGGCCTGCCGCTCTTGCTGCGCGAGCAAGGCTCGACCACGCGCACCGCCATCGAGAAAGCACTGCAGGCAGCCGGCGTGAAGCCCCGCACCCAGCTCGAAATTGGCAGCCGCGAAGCCATACGCGAGGCCGTGGCGCGCGGCCTGGGCATCGGCGCCGTGTCCGAGGCCGAATTCATTGCCGACCCGCGCTTTCGGCCGGTGCGCATTGCCGGCGATCCGGCCAGCACCACCACCTATGTCTATTGCATGAGGGAGCGCAGCGAAAGTCTGCTGGTGCGCTCCTTCCTCAAGGCCATTGAAGGCAGTACGGCCCCTGATCTGCCCGTACTGCGGACCGCTCCAAAACCCTTGGTCGCTCCAACGGCCAAGAAGCTGGCGTAATTCGTCAAACCCTCTGCCCCCCTTGCGCCGAGAATTTTTTGACAGTGCTGTCCGGGCGCCTCGGTCAGGACTCTCGCCGGGACGGTGCGGCGGCCAAGTACGGCGGTGTGCGGAACCAGCTGCCGGGCAGTCAAAAAACAGAGGAGACAATGATGAAACAAACCATGCTCTGGAAGGCCGTTGCTCTGGCAACCGGCATGAGCCTGAGTGCAGCGGCCATGGCGCAGCAAGCGCCCTGGCCCGTCAAGCCCATACGCCTGGTGGTCGGCGGCCCGGCCGGCGGCAATGCCGACTCGCTGGCACGCCTGCTGGCCGACGGCATGCAAAAACAGCTGGGCAAGCCGGTGATTGTCGAATCCAAGCCCGGCGCGGCCGGCGTGCTGGCCGTCAACGACCTGCTCGCCAACGGCAAGGACGCCCACACGTTCTTGCTGATCCAGGGCGGCATCGTCAGCGAGACGCCGCTGGCCTACAAGGTCAGCTATCAGCCCTTCAAGGATCTGAAACCTCTGGCCCAGCTCAGCCGCAACGGTCTGGTGCTGATTGCCAACAAGGACTTCCCGGCCAGCAATCTGCAGCAACTCGGCGACTACGGCAAAAAGCAGTCCGACGGACTGGACTTTGCCTCGTATGCCACGGGCATGCGCGGCCATACCTCGGGCATGCTGCTGGGGCAGTTGCTCAATATCAAGATGAAGCACCTGGGCTACAAGGGCTCCCCTCCGGCGCTCAGTGACCTGATGGGCGGCCATGTGCCGCTGATGATGGACGGGCTCACCACGGCCCTGCCGCTGATCAAGGCCGGCAAGGTCAAGCCGCTGGCCGTGAACTACCCTACGCGCATGGTGCAGTTGCCCGATGTGCCCACCTTCAAGGAACTGGGCTACCCGCAACTGTCCGAGGTAAGCTGGTTCGGCGTCTGGTCGCGCCCGGATATCCCTGCCGATGTGCAGGCCAGGGTCAGAGAGATCGCGCTGCAGTATTTCAAGCAGCCCCAGGTCCAGGCCAGGCTCAGGGACATGGGCATGGAGTCGGGCACCGACGCGACCCCGGAAGCGCTGATGAGCGAACTGCAGAAGGCCTATCAGCGCCAGCAGGCCTTGCTCAAGTCCATTGATTACCAAGCTCAGTAAACAGTTCAGGTGCCCAAAAGGCCGGTGTCACGCCAGATTCCGGCCTTTTGCAACCGGGCAGCTGCAGCTCGCTGCCTCGACCCGTTCCGAGTCGACACGCAACGAAATGAGCCGAAACATCAGAAAAGACTTTGCTGCGGCGACAGCAAGGAATGATGGTACTGATCGCAGTCCAGTTGCACACGCTCACGATTCAGCCCAAGCTTGCGGCAGGCCAGTGCAAAGCGTTGCGCCAGCATATCGGCCCAGGCGCCCGTTCCCTTCATGCGCTGGCCAAACCTGCTGTTGTAGACCTTGCCGTCGGCTCTGCCCGCTTCGCTGATCCCATGCAGATCTCGCACCCGCTCCATCACGCGCTGGGCGCGCTCGGGATAGTGCAGCGTCAGCCATTCATTGAACAGCGGAGCCACTTCCCACGGTAGACGCAGTACTGCATAAAAAGCCTGTCTTGCACCGGCCTCGCTGGCTGCAGCCAGCACCTGCTCCATATCGTCGTTCAGGAACGGAATCTGCGGTGCCAGGCTGACGCCTACGGGTATGCCTGCCTCGCTCAGGGTCCGAATCATGCGCAGCCGTCGATGCGGCGCAGCGGCGCGTGGTTCCAGCTGCCGGGCCAGCTCGGGCTGCAAGGTGGTCAGCGTCACATAAACGGCCACCAGATGCTGCTGTGCCAGCGGCACCAGCAAATCAAGGTCGCGCTCGATGCCGCTGCCCTTGGTGACGATGGAAAACGGATGCCTGGCCTGTGCCAGAACCTCTATCACGCGGCGCGTCAACCCGACTTCGCGCTCCACAGGCTGGTAGCAGTCCGTGACCGAGCCGAGCATGATGGGGGCCGCCACATGACTGGACCGGGATAACTCGGCGCGCAGCACCTCGGGCAGGTTCTGTTTGGCAATCAGCCGGGTTTCGAAATCCAGACCCGGCGAATAGCCCAGATAGCCATGCGTGGGCCGGGCATAGCAATAGATGCATCCGTGCTCACATCCTCTATAGGGATTGAGCCCCAGATGAAAAGGCAGATCGGGCGATTCGTGGCGGCTCAGGGCTGATTTGGCCCGCTCCCACTCCAGATGGGTGCACCAGGTCTTGACCTCCTCACCCTCTTCGCTTCCTTCATCCTGTTCGGACTTGCCCCAGCCATCATCGAAACCCTGGCGCAGCTCCCGTGCAAACCGGTGCGTGATCTGGCTGGCAGCCCCTCGCCCCTTGATGAGCCGCACCGGCACATCGGTCCGAATGGATTCCAGCCCAGAGGATGAGGAAAGTTTCTTCATAAAACAACTGTACATAAATACAGTTATTCATTGCAAGAAATGAGCACTGACCATGGCTGCATCCCGGTCAATACGGTGAGGGTTGATTGAGTCAGATCTGGATAGAAAATGACTGCGCCCATTGTTCTATAGGCTTAGCACGCTCCATTAACTAGAGCAAGTTCAAAGTCAATCCGCACTCAGTGAGTGCGAGATGGCTTGGCAGTTTGCGATTCAGCACCGACAATCCCTTCAATGCACCAAGTTGGTGCCTTTCACTGAATGCCTTGGCCCGGACAACACCGTTGCCCGGGCTTTTGTCCGTTTGCGCAACGCCAAAGCGCCAACCACACCATCTCGCAAGGGAGTTACTACATGGAGCGCAAGCCCAATATCACTCTGTCCTCCTTGGACCTGGATCGCATTGAATCGCTGCTGGAAAAGAACAACAGCCAGTTCCCCGGCCGTGATGCACTGGAGGCGGAGCTGGACCGCGCGGATGTACTCGACCCCGCAGAAATACCCGCCAACGTGGTGACGATGAACTCCACCGTGCGCTTCACCATTCTCGAGATCGCCAAGACCAATACGCTGACACTGGTCTACCCCAAGGATATGGATGGCAGCGCCGACAAGGTCTCCATCTTTGCGCCGGTAGGCATCGCCCTGCTGGGCCTGTCAGTGGGCGATGAGTTCAAGATGCCCAGCCCTACCGGTCAGGTAACCGTGCGCGTGGATGCCATCGAGTTCCAGCCCGAAAGCGCGGGCGAGCTCCATCGCTGAACCGGCTCACCCAACAAAAAAAGCAGCTCACCGGAGCTGCTTTTTTGTTGCCTGGATCAGACTCAGCGCAAGCCGGCCAGCATGGTGGTCAGCAGACCCGCGCCGATCAGGCCTGCCTGCCAGCGCAGGGCCTGACTCCATGACGAAACATGGCGCTCCACCAATTGATACAGCGCGTAGCCGGCAGTCAGTGAAAGCACAAAGGCAAACGGGATGCCCACCACCGCGGCAGTGACCGAACCGTGCCAGAAATGGTTGACCACCGCATTGACCAGCAGGCAGATCGAAAAGTGAATCAGGAACACCGAGTAGGAGATCTCTCCCAGGCGACGCAGCGGCGCAAAACCCTGCCAGCGGGCAATGGCCTCGGTACGCATGCAGACGATGAGCAGCACCGCCGTCACGCCGGCGAGAAAAATGCGGTCGCGCCACTCATAGACCAGCGCGCCGATGATCAGAGCAGCAATCAGCATGCCCCAGCTCCAGGCCGTCAGGCGCTTGTCTGCTGCCACCGCCCAGAAGGCCATCATGCCGATGCCATAGGCACCCATGAAATAAATCGCCCAGACATCCAGGTCTGCATCAAGATTGAAGCTCAGCAACGAAGCTGCCGTCCCCACAACCACCAGCCCCTGCATGCCAGTCACAGCCCAGGGCCACCAGCGCTTCATGGCCGTAGCACCCAAGCGCTTCAGCGCCCATTGTTGCAGCCAGCGCACTCCGGCCAGCAACAGCACGGTCGCGGCGAACAGCTGAAAGTCTATGGACACATACCAAACACCAGCCGACAGTGACTCCTCGCCCACAATGCCCTGCAGCAGCAGAGCATGGGCCATGAGCTGCCATAGATCGGGGTCGGCGGACACGGACTCGTGATCGAACCAGGGACGAATCGCCGCAGACACCACAATCGTCACCACCAGTGCCACGGCATAAGGCACGACCAGACGCACAAAGCGCTTGCCGATCTTGGACCAGGGTGAATCAAACTGCGCCAGACCCATGGGAGCCAGGCTGGCTGCAGCCAGAAAACCGCCGATCACCAGAAAGATCTGCACGGCCATACGGGCGTACTCATAGAGCCAGTCCAGCAGGTCGGGCATGACAGGGTGAGCCACATCGGACATGGGGCCGTAGAAAGCCAGGTGATGCCAGACGATGGCAGCACAAGCCAGCCCCTTGGTACAGTCGATCAGGGCACTGCGGGAATGAGAGGAAATAGAACTTTGAACCATCAGATCACGGCCGCCCGCAGCCCATGGGCCGCCCGGCGGCAGGGTGAGTTTGCCCGGCAACAGGCAACGTAAAAAAGCCGACTTAAAACAGGATGGCGATTTTGCGCCGATTCCCAACAATTTGCTGACAGCATTGCAAGTTTTACGAAACATATCTGCGCGGGCTTCATGCGCCAAGCATGAACAAAACCAGAGCGCTTGCACTCCGGCTTGATCTCCCTCCCCCACTGAGAACCCCGGGCAAAGGCACAATGGAGGCCATGACGCAAGCCAAACCACTGTCGGAGCTGAGCCGACAATTTGTTTCGCATTTCGGCGAGATGGGCAGCCGCTGGGGCATCAATCGCACCGTGGGGCAGATCTATGCCCTGCTGTTCATTTCGCCCGAGCCGCTGAACGCAGACCAGATTGCCGACACGCTGGAATTCTCGCGCTCCAATGTGAGCATGGGGCTCAAGGAGTTGCAAGCCTGGCGGCTGGTTCAGCTGCGTCACCAGCCCGGCGACCGGCGCGAATACTTCCAGGCACCCGAGGATGTCTGGGAAATCTTCAAGCGACTGGCCGAAGAGCGCCGCCGCCGCGAGATCGAGCCCACGCAGTCCATGCTGCGTGCCGCCATGATGGAGGAAGCCAGCACCGACGAAGAACGTTACGCCCAGCAGCGCATGCGCGATATGCACGAGCTCATCGACAAACTGATGAGCTGGTTTGACGATGTTCAGCGTCTGTCGCCAGAGACCGCCATGCAGCTCATGGGCATGGGCTCCGCCGTGACGCGACTGCTGGACCTGAAAGACAAGATTACCGGGCGAGGCAAGTCAGGCTCGGAAGCCTGACGCCGACCACTCAGGTGCTGGCCCTGGGCACCAGCCTGAAGCCCAGATCCACGCTGGCCTCTCTGACGGTGTCCCCTGCCAGCAACTGCAGTAGCATGCTGGCAGCTTTTCTGCCCACTTCATCCCTGGGTGTATGGATAGTGGTCAGAGGCGGCACCATCTGATCACTGCCAGGAAGGTCGTTGAACCCGGCGATCGCCACCTGCTGCGGCACCTTGACCCCCATGCGATTGGCCTCCAGCAATGCGCCTTGTGCAATGTCGTCATTGCAGAAAAAGATGGCATCCACCGTAGTCTGCGCCTTGAGAAGTGTCTCAAACTGCCTTGCACCCAGCGCCAGCGATGAACGCTCGGGATTGAGAATCTCCAGGCTCTGGTCATACAGGCCGGCCTGTTTGAGCACCTGCCGATAACCTTCCAGACGCTGCATGACACGCGCGTCGAGCTGGGCTCCGCAAAATGCGATGCGTCTGTATCCCTTGTCCAGCAGATGACGGGTCATTTCAGCGCCAGCTGCAATCTGAGAAAAACCTACGCTGTAGCAATCGGGGCCCGTGCCGGGCTCGCGCAACTCCATGAGATGCACGCGCGGCACGGGATTGGCAGCCAATAATTTCCGCGACTCTTCGCTGTGGTCGAACCCGGTCAGCAACAGCCCGGCAGGTCGCATGGGCAAATAGGCCCGCAGCAACTGCTCTTCCTCCGCAGGGTCGTAGTGGGTCACGCCGATCAGCATGTGATAGCCCTGGGCAAACAGCACCTTGTGCACAGCCTCCAGGACCTCCACAAACAAGGTGTTGGAGAGCATGGGCACCAGTACCAGCACCTGGGTGCTTTTTTGCGAGGCCAGTGCACGCGCAGCCAGATCGGGCACATAACCCAGAGAAGCCGCAACCTCGCGCACTTTGTCGACCAGGGCAGCAGCCACTCTGCGCTCTCCGCGCAAGGCTCTGGAGACCGTCATCGGACTCACGCCCGCAGCCTGTGCCACATCGCTGAGGGTGACACGCCCGCTGGCACGAGATCGCCTTGAAGAAGCGCTGTCTGCCGGGGTTTCACTCTTGGTACGGGTCTCGGGAGGCAAGGGAATCTCCTAGTCAGATGCCTGAGGTTTTTTGAGTATGATAGCGCTATCCAGACTTGAAATGAAGTCTGTAGAAGCAGCTTGATGAAAGCACTGACTTGCCTTCGACCAAGGTCTGAAGCCAATCGCAGAAAGCAGCAGGCTGCTCATTTTTTAACCACATCGGATAGCGCTATCCAAAAATGACTCAAAGCAAGATCCAGCCTCATGGCACCATGTCGGCACTCGTCGTCATGGGAGTTTCCGGCTGCGGCAAATCGAGCGCAGGAGAAGCCATCGCCCGTCAACTGGGGTGGACCTTGGTGGAAGGAGACAGCTACCACTCCCCCCAGAGCGTGGCCAAGATGCAGGCCGGCATTGCCCTGACGGATGCCGACCGCGAAGGCTGGCTGGAACGCCTGGCGCAGCGACTGGCTCAGGCAGATGCCGAACACGGCCTGGTGCTGACCTGCTCGGCGCTCAAGCGCAAGTACCGCGACCAGTTGCGCAGCGCCCAGCAGCTGGGTTTTGTGTTTCTCGATCTCGACTATGCCACGGCCCTGGAACGCGTCCAGACCCGACCCGGGCATTTCTTCTCGCCCGACCTGGTGGCCAATCAGTTCACGACGCTGGAAGACCCGCGTCAGGAGCCCGATGTTCTGACCGTCAGCGCCACCATGAATCTCAACGACATCGCGCTCGCGGCCCGGCAATGGGCAAGGCGCGAATCCCAAGCATAAAGACAGCAGGAGACAGCCAATGTCTGAAGATCGCAAAGAGGCACAGGGCCGCAAGCCATGGCTCAAGCGCCTGGCCGAAGGCCTGATGGTGCTGGCCCTGGCCGGCATGGTGGTTGCCGTTTTCGTCAACGTGGTGCTGCGCTACGTTTTCCACACCAGCATCGTCTCCTATGAGGAGATCTCGCGCCTGCTGTTTGTGTGGCTGGTGGCCATCGGCGCCATCGTGGCGGCTTTCGAAGGCGCCCACCTGGGCTTTGACATGGTGACATCGCGGGTCGGCCCGATCACCCGCAAAGTCCTGTTCTGGGTCTCGCAACTGCTGATCGGCACCTGCATGGCCCTGCTGCTGTGGGGCTCCTGGGAGCAGGTCGTTGCCGGCTGGAGCAGCTACAGCACCGTGCTGGGCTATCCCCTGGCTCTGGGCGCAGCGGCGACGCTGGTGCTGGCCATAGGCATGCTGCTGGTCGTGGTGCGCGACATGCTGCGCGGCACCCCGTCCGAATCTTCTGAAACCAGCGTGGAGTAAGGAGAGCGCCATGGTCGTTACCCTGATTTTTCTCGCCGTGCTGATCGGCGGCATGGTGATCGGCATGCCGATTGCGCATGCACTGATACTCACCGGTGTCGCACTGATGTGGCACCTGGACTTTTTCGACACCCAGCTGCTCGCGCAGAACCTGCAAGCCGGGTTCGACAATTTCCCGCTGCTGGCCGTGCCATTCTTCATCCTCGCAGGTGAGCTGATGAATGCCGGCGGCCTGTCACGCCGCATCATCGATCTGGCCCGCGCCTTTGTCGGTCATATCCCGGGTGGCCTGGGCTATGTGGCCATCGGCGCTGCCGTGCTGCTGGCCTCGATGAGCGGATCGGCCATTGCCGACACCGCCGCGCTGGCCACCATCTTGCTGCCGATGATGCGCGACCAGAAGTATCCCGACAGCTACAGCGCCGGCCTGCTGGCTTCAGGCGGCATCATCGCCCCCATCATTCCGCCTTCGATGCCGTTCGTGATCTACGGCGTCACCACCAACACCTCCATCAGCAAGCTGTTTCTCTCGGGCGTCGTTCCCGGCCTGTTCATGGGCAGCTTTCTGATTGCTGCCTGGTGGTTCATCGCGCGCAAATACCAGCTGACCTCGGGTGAACGCGTGAGCTGGGGCCTGCGCCTCAAGGCACTGGCCAAGAGCTTCTGGGCCATGATGATGCCTGTCATCATTCTGGGCGGCCTCAAGGGCGGCGTCTTCACGCCGACCGAAGCCGCCGTGGTGGCCGCGGTCTACGCGCTGTTCGTGTCCATGGTGGTCTATCGGGAGATGAGCTGGAGCAGGCTTTACGAAGTCTTTCTGGGCGCATCCAAGACCACCGCCGTGGTGATGTTCCTCTGCGGTGCGGCCACTGTGACCGCCTACATGATCACGCTCGCCGACCTGCCCAATATGCTGGCCGACAGCTTCTCGGGCCTGCTGGATCAGCCCATGCTCTTCATGGCCGTGATGATGCTCTTCCTGCTCGTGGTCGGCACCGCCATGGATCTGACCCCGACCATTCTGATCTTCGGTCCGGTCTGCGCACCGCTGGCCGTCAAGGCCGGCATCGATCCCGTGTACTTCGGCTTCATGTTCATCTATGTGGGCTGTATCGGCCTGATCACCCCCCCTGTAGGCACGGTGCAGAACGTGGTGGCCGGGGTCGGCAGGCTGCGCATGGAAACCGTGATCAAGGGCACCAATCCCTTCCTGATGGTCTATGTGCTGCTGGCCGTGCTCTTCGTGATCTTCCCTCAACTGGTCACGGGTCCGCTCAAATGGATGCACTGAGAACGGCATGCCATCCATGAAAGATCTTAGATTCATAGCATGGTGCGCACTGCAATCAAGCGCATCACGACAGTTCCAATTTCATCAAAGGGCCCAGGCCCAATCAAGCAAGGAGACGGGTATGCGTATCAAATTTGCAGTCGCGGGCCTCACGGCAATGTTGCTGGCCGCAGGTGCCGTTCAGGCGCAGGACTTCAAGCCCCGCCTAGTGCGGTTCGGCTACGGCCTGGTGGAAGACTCCAACCAGGGTCGTGCCGTGCGTATGTTCGCCAAGGAAGTGGAAAAGGCCAGCGGTGGCAAGATGAAGGTCCGCGCCATCGGCAACGCATCCCTGGGCTCGGACACGCAGATGCAGCAGGCCCTGATCGGCGGCGCCCAGGAAATGATGGTCGGCTCCACCGCCACGCTGGTGGGCCTGTCGCCCGAAATGGCGATCTGGGACACCCCTTTTCTGTTTGCCAACACCAAGGAGGCCGATGCCGTGCTGGACGGCCCCGTGGGAGAGAAGGTCAAGGCCACTCTGGAGCCCAAGGGCATGGTGGGTCTGGTCTATTGGGAAAATGGATTTCGCAATCTGACCAACAACAAGCGCCCCATCACCAAGCTGGAAGATCTGCAGGACGTGAAGCTGCGCGTGATGCAGAACAACGTCTTCCTGGACAGCTTCAAGACCCTGGGCGCCAATGCCGTTCCCCTGCCCTTCTCCGAGCTGTTCACGGCGCTGGAAACCAAGGCCGTGGACGGTCAGGAAAACCCCTTCAACACGGTGCTTTCGAGCAAGTTCTATGAAGTGCAGAAGTACCTGACCGTCTCCAACCATGTCTACAGCCCCTGGATCGTGACGGTCAGCAAGAAGTGGTGGGACACGCTGAGCCCCGCCGAGAAGAAGGTGCTGCAGGATGCGGCGATCAAGAGCCGTGAATTCGAGCGCAAGGACACGCGCGAAGAAGCCGCCAAGGCTCTGGCCGAGATCAAGACCAAGGGCATGCAGGTCAACGAGCTGCCAGCCGCCGAAGCAGGCCGCATGCGCGACAAGCTCGGCACCGTCAATGCCGGCATTGCCAAGTCCGTGGGTCAAGGTACCTGGGACTCTGTGCAGGCAGCCGTCAAGCAAGCTCGCGCCAAATAAGCGCCCAACCATGGAGCCATGCCCCGGGCATGGCTCTGACTCATTCCAAGACAATGCCTGCGCCCCAAGCACAGGCCTTGCTGCCCAAGGACTTTCATCATGGCACTTCACCCCGTTCTGGACCAGGTGACGCGGCGCATCCAGGAGCGCAGCCGCGCCAGCCGCTCCGACTATCTGGCACAGGTCGATGCCATGGCCGCGCGCCCTCCACAAGTACGCACCATGGGCTGCGCCAATGTGGCCCACGCCTTTGCGGCTCTGCCCGGCACGGACAAGATTCGCATCGTTGAGGAAAAAGGCCCCAATGTCGGCATCGTCACGGCCTATAACGATGTGCTCTCCGCCCATGCGCCGTTTGCGCATTACCCCGATATTCTGAAAGACGAGGCCAGACGCAACGGCGCCACGGCCCAGGTGGCCGGCGGTGTGCCAGCCATGTGCGACGGCGTGACCCAGGGCATGCCCGGCATGGAGCTGAGCCTGTTCAGCCGCGACACGATTGCCATGTCCACCGCCGTGGCTCTCACGCACGACACTTTCGATGCGGCCCTGATGCTGGGCGTCTGCGACAAGATCGTTCCCGGCCTGCTGATCGGCGCCCTGCATTTCGGCCATCTGCCCATGGTGTTCGTGCCTGCCGGTCCCATGACTTCGGGCCTGTCCAACAGCGACAAGGCCAAGGTGCGCGAGCAGGCAGCGCAGGGCCTGGTCGGCCGGCAGGAGCTGCTGGCGGCAGAAAACGCGGCCTACCATGATCAGGGCACCTGCACCTTCTACGGCACGGCCAACAGCAATCAGATGCTGCTCGAAGCCATGGGCCTGCATGTTCCCGGCACAGCCTTCATCAACCCCGCCGACGCAGAGCGTGAACTGCTCACGCGCGAAGCCATGCGTACCGTGCTGTCCATCACCCGGGGCCGCCGCTTTGCCCCCATAGGGCATGTCGTGGACGAGCGCTGCATCGTCAACGCCATGGTGGCCCTGCTGGCCACCGGCGGCTCCACCAATCACCTGATCCACTGGGTCGCCGTGGCCCGAGCTGCCGGCATCGTCATCGACTGGGATGACTTCGAGCAGCTGTCTGCGGTAGTTCCTCTGCTGGCCCGTGTCTACCCCAATGGCAGCGCCGATGTGAACCAGTTCCAGGCCGCAGGCGGCCCCGGCTATGTGATCGCCCAGTTGCTTCAGGCCGGACTCATGCATGGCGATGTGCTTACGGTAAGGCCCGAGGGGCTGGCCGCTTTCGGGCGCATCCCCCATGTCGAAAACCATCAGCTGCAATGGCGGGATGCGGGCATCTCCGGCGATGACACCGTGCTGCGCCCTGCCACCCGTCCCTTCAGCCCTGCGGGTGGATTGAAACTGCTCAAAGGCAATCTTGGCCGCAGTGTCATCAAGATCAGCGCCGTACCTGAAGATCGCCACGCACTGCGGGCACCGGCATGGGTCTTTGATTCGCAGGATGAATTGCAGGCGGCCTTCAAATCCGGTGCGCTGGAGCAGGCCTGCCAGACCAATGGCTTCAATGGCGTCGTCTGTGTGGTGCGCTGGCAGGGTCCGCAGGCCAATGGCATGCCCGAGCTGCACAAGCTCACCCCTCCGCTGGCCGTTCTGCAAGGCAAGGGCTATGTCGTGGCCCTGGTCACCGACGGCCGCATGAGCGGCGCATCGGGCAAGGTCCCGGCGGCCATCCATGTCAGTCCCGAAGCACTGGCAGGCGGCCCGCTGGCCAAGGTACAAAGCGGAGACATCATCGTGCTCGATGCCCCCACCGGCCTGCTCCAAGCCGAGCTGACGGATGCCGAATGGGAAGCCAGGCCGCTGGCCATCATGCCGACAGCGTTGCAGCAAGCCAATCACCGCGGCCTGGGCCGTGAACTGTTTGCCGGATTCCGGCGCAATGCGCTGAGCGCAGAAGAAGGAGCTTGCACATGGCTGCTCAAATGACCGCCTTGTCCATCATGCAGGATGCACCGGTGATTCCGGTCATCGTGCTGCACAACGCAGAGCATGCGGTACCCATGGCCAAAGCACTGCTGGCCGGCGGCATCAGGGTTCTGGAGGTCACGCTGCGCACGCCTCAGGGCCTGGCCTGCATAGAGGCCATCGCCAAGCAACTGCCCGAAGCCATCGTCGGTGCGGGCACCGTGCGCAATGCAGCCGATGCCGCGGCGGCTGCTCGGGCCGGCGCAAGGTTTGCCGTCAGTCCCGGCTATACCAGCAAGCTGGGCCAGGCCTGCCGCGATCTGAACCTGCCGCTGCTGCCCGGTGTTGCAACCAGCAGCGAAATCATGATGGCTCAGGAAGATGGCTTTACCGAGCTCAAGTTCTTCCCCGCCGTGCAGTCGGGCGGCATCCAGATGCTGAAGGCCTGGCAAGGTCCGTTCGGAGAGCTGCGTTTCTGCCCCACGGGCGGCATCTCGCCCGGCAACGCGGCGGAGTTTCTGGCGCTGTCCAATGTGGTCTGCGTGGGCGGCTCCTGGCTGGTCCCCGCCAGTGCCGTGGAGAGTGGCAACTGGTCGCTCATCACCGAGCTGGCTCAGGCCACGCAGGCGTTGAGAAGCTCTCGCACGGCCTGAGCAAGACAAGGCCTCATCCATAAAAAAAAGCCCGGTCAGCTCCAAGCCGACCGGGCTTTTCCATGTCTTGGCGACTCAGGCATCCGGCAGCGACTTGGTTCGCTCCAGAAGCTTGCGACGCGTTGCCTCGTCATCCATCAACTCGAACCAGATCGCATTGAGCACGGCAAAGGCTGCTGCCAGCGGCAGACCCAGCAACCAGGCGAAATACCACATAAGTTTCCTTTCATTCGGCCCATCCAATGCATGGGCCAACAATATTCGAACCGCCCCCCCACACAGAAGGAAGAACGCAGAATGGCGTCTGAGGGGCGTCCCATCTCAATACGAGTGGCCCTGGCCGGTCACGATGGCTTTCACGTCCACCTTGCCTCGCAGCACCGAGTACACCCAGCTGGTATAGGCCAGGATCAAGGGCAGGAAGATCAGCACGCAAACCAGCATGATGAACAGCACGACATGGCTGGAAGACGAGTCCCAGACCGTCAGACTGAAGCGCGGATCAATGCTGGAGGGCAGGATCATGGGGAACATGGCAGCGCCCACGGTCAGGATGATTCCGGCAATCGCCAGGCCGCTTGCCAGCAGCGCCAGCCACTCGCGACGGCTGCGCAAGCCGATGGCCACGATCAGCGGCATGAGCAGGCCGATACCGGGCACCAGCCAGAGCCAGGGATAGGACTTGAAGTTGGCCATCCATGCACCGGCAGCCACGGCTGCGGTCTTGTTCAAGGGGTTGGAGGGACCGACGGGGTTGATCTCGCTGGTAATCACATAGCCGTTGATGCCTGTAGCCAGCCACAGGCCGGCAACCGCAAACAGCACGGTGGTCAGCACGGCAAACCATGTGCCATACCTGGCGGCGCGGTTGGCGACTTCTCCATCGGTCTTGAACATCAGCCAGGCCGCACCATGCATGAGCAGCATGGACAGCGAGACCAGACCGCACAGCAATGCGAAAGGCGTGAGCAGGCCGAAGAAGCTGCCGTCGTAGTAAATGCGCATATCGTCACCCAGACGAAATGGCACGCCGAGAATCACATTGCCCACTGCCACGCCGAACAGCAGCGCTGGCACCAGACCCGTGATGCACAGCACCCAGTCCCAGCGGTTGCGCCAGGCTGCATCTTCATGTTTGCTGCGGAACTTGAACGCCACGGGACGCAGGATCAGCGGCACCAGCACGGCAAACATGGCCAGGTAAAAGCCTGAGAAGGACACGGCGTAAAGCTGGGGCCAGGCCGCAAAGATGGCACCGCCACCCAGAATCAGCCACACCTGATTGCCTTCCCACACGGGGCCGACGGAGTTGATGGCCGTGCGGCGCTCGACATCGGTCTTGGCCGTGGCGCGCAACAGGCCCATGGCGCCGAGGTCAAAGCCGTCGGTGACGGCAAAGCCCACCAGCAGCACACCGAGCAGCAGCCACCAGATGAGGCGCAGCACGTCATATGAAATCAGTTCATGCAAGATCATTTGGTTGCTCCTCTCAGCTTTGGCCGCGTGCCAGCTTCTTGATCATGGGTTCGTAGAGGCTGAGGTGAGGTTCGCTCTCATGCTCGGGGCCCTTCTTGATGGCCTTGACCATCAGCTTGAGCTCGATAACCAGCAGCACGGTGTAGATCAGCACAAAGCCGGCAATGGTCAGCAACAGCGTCTTCGCGCCCAGATTGGAAACCGCCATGGCCGTGGGCAGCACGCCTTCGATGATCCAGGGCTGACGACCCAGCTCGGCCACCACCCAGCCGCATTCGGCGGCGATCCAGGGCAGCGGAATCGAGAACACGGCAACCTTGAGCAGCCAGGGGTAGGCATCCAGCCTGTGGCGGGCAGCCAGCCAGAAGAAGGTGCCGGTCAGCACGATGAAGAACATGCCCAGGGCCACCATGATGCGGAAGGTCCAGAACAGCGGACCGACCGGCGGCACGGTATCCATTGCTGCCTGATGGATCTGTGCTTCGGTCGCCTTGCGTGGGTCATCCACATAGCGCATCAGCAGCAGGGCGTAGCCCAGATTGGCGCCATTGTTCTCAAAGCGCAGACGCGCCTCGGCGGGAATCTCGGCATCGGTCCTGGCCTTGCGAATGGTCTGCAGCGCGTCATAGGCGTCGATACCGTTGCGGATATTGCCCTCGGCGCTCTTGACCAATTCGTTGATGCCGGGAATTTGGGTGTCCAGCGAACGCGTACCGATCAGGCCCATGACCCATGGGATGTGCACGGCAAAGTGGGTCTCGCGCGCCTCGCGGTCGGGGAAACCAAAGGCCGTGAAAGAGGCCGGTGCGGGCTCGGTCTCCCACATGGCTTCGATCGACGCCAGCTTCATCTTCTGGTGTTCGGATGACAGGTAGCCGGATTCGTCACCCAGCACCACAACCGACAGCGAAGCAGCCAGACCAAAGGATGCGGCCACCGTCATCGAGCGCTTGGCCAGATGGATGTGACGGCCCTTGAGCAGATACCAGGCCGAAATACCCAGCACGAACAGCGAGGCCATGACATAGCCCGCCGACACCGTGTGCACAAACTTGGCCTGCGCCACGGGATTGGTGAGCACGGCAAAGAAGTCATTCACTTCCATGCGCATGGTCTGGGGGTTGAAAGTAGCACCCACGGGGTTCTGCATCCAGCCATTGGCGACCAGAATCCATAGCGCCGAGAAGTTGGTGCCTATGGCCATCAGGCAGGTGACGATCAGGTGCTTGACCTTGGAAAGGCGATCCCAGCCAAAGAAGAACAGGCCGACAAAGGTCGCCTCCATGAAGAAGGCCATCAAACCCTCGATCGCCAGCGGTGCACCAAAGATGTCGCCCACATAGTGGCTGTAGTAGCTCCAGTTCATGCCGAACTGGAACTCCATCACCACGCCGGTGGCCACACCCATGGCGAAGTTGATGCCGAACAGCACGCCCCAGAACTTGGTCATGTCGCGCCAGATGGCTCGTCCGGTCATTACATACACCGTCTCCATGATGGCAACGAGTATGGACAGGCCCAGTGTCAGCGGCACAAACAGAAAGTGGTAGAGCGCCGTTATCGCAAACTGCAGTCGCGATAAATCGACGATGTCGAGGTCCATGGTCAGGTCCTTTCTCTCGGTACTTCAAAAATCAATCGGAAAAACATATGGACTGCGGTGCAACAGCACCCAGCACATCGGGTCGCAGCCTTGCCATCAGCTGCCCAAACTCTGGCGTGCCGCGCAGGGCTTGCGCTCTTACCTGTCCTGCCTGCAGATACACAATGCGATCGGCGAGGCTCGCCTCACGCTGCCAATGCGTGGCAAAAATCAGCGTTCGCGAGCCGCTCTCAGCCGCCTGCACCAACCGCTTCAGCACATCGGCAGCAGTGACGGCATCCAGTCCCTCGGTCACCTCATCAAGCAGCCAGCAGCGGTCTGGGCTCAGCAGCAGTCTGGCCAGTGCCAGCCGGCGCGACTGGCCTCCGGACAGACCCAGGCCGCCTTCACCCAGCATGGTGTCCAGCCCCCGTGGCAGGGCCATGACGTCGCTTCTGAGACCTGCAGCCTGCAGGACGCTCCACAGTTGCTCATCGTCGGCCTTGGCATCGGCAAGCCTCAGGTTGTTGCGCAGGCTGTCCTGAAAAAGCTCGGTTCTCTGTGTCATCCAGCTGCAGCCGCGGGCCTGAACCACGCCTTCGTCCGGCTGCAGCTCACCCGCCATCAAATGCAGCAAGCTGGTCTTGCCTGCACCGCTGCTGCCGATCAGCGCCACGCGCTCGCCCTGGCGCACGTTCAGGTCTATAGGACCCAATTGACGAAGTCGGACAGACTGCAGACTGACGGCCAGCTTCTGCACAGGCTGCTGCGGACTCTCTGCCGCTTCGGCCTTGGCCGCCAACGGTGGAGCCAACCTGCGCAGCGCCAGCCAGGTACGCCCGGCCTGTTCTGCCCCTCTGCGCAGAGCTGCAAACGGCTCCATTGCCGACAGTGCCAGCAAAATACCCAGCGCAGCAACCGGCGCGTTGATGCGGCCCTGTTCCATCAACCAGGCCATCAACAGCACGGATGCGCTCAAAGTAATGGCAGACACCGCCCCATAAGCCTGGGCGGCAGCCGCTTCGGATTGATAAAGCCGCTCATCGGCCTGGGCGCAGCGCGCATCGCTGTGCAGCACTTGCTGCACCTGGGCAGGCAACTGGCCTGCCATTAGCAGCTCGGTCTGGCCTGCAACCAGATCCACGGTTTGGGCACGCATGGCCTCCAGTGCCATGGCACGGCGTACAGCGGCCTTGCGGCTGCGCAAGCCATGCCACAGGGCAATGCCCCAGCCAGTCAGCAGCATCCACGCCAGGGTCAACAGGCCCAGCCACCAGCGCATGAACCCGTAGGCCAGAGCCGCCAGCAAGGCCGCGCCCAGCGCCGCCACGGCGGGCACCAGCAGGCGCAGATAAAGATTGTCCAGGGCATCCACATCGGAGGTCAGACGCTGCAACAGCCTGGCCGGGCGCTGCAGCAGCAGACGGGCAGCCTGCGGGCGAGCCCAGCTCAGGAACAGTCTCTGGCGCAAAGCGGCCAGCACAGCCAGTGTGGCGTCGTGAGTCACCAGGCGCTCGGCATAGCGGGCACCGGTGCGGCCCACGGCCAGCAGGCGAATGCCGGCCGAGGGCATGAACACATCGAACACCAGGGCCGTGGCAGGCACCAGCCCGGCCAGGGCCGTGGCCGTGATGAACCAGCCCGACAAACCCAGCAATGCCATGCCCATCAGCACCGTAAGCGCTGCCAGGGCGGCACCTCCCAGCCAGAGCTTGTGCGGCGCCATCTGGCCCAGCAGCTTCAGCATCTCGCGCATTGAAATGGCTCGCATCTTCATGACTGCGGCTCCCGCGTCGGTCGCAGCAGCGGCAGCTCGATCACGCGATCCATGGCAGCGGCCAGCTGTGCATCATGGGTGGCGACCAGCATGGTGCGCCCCCTGGCCATATGGCGCAGAGACTGCGTAATCTGGGCTGCTGTCTCGGGATCCAGATGAGCGGTAGGTTCATCGACCAGCAGCAGTCCGGCCCGTGTCTGCGCGGCCATACGTGCCAGAGCCAAACGTACCACCTCGCCACCGGAAAGGCCTGCGCCGCCCTCACCCAGGCTTGCGCCGGGGCGATGCTCCAGGGCCTCATCAAGTGCCGCCAGCTGCGTAGCTTCGGCAATCTGCTTGGGTCCTACCGAGCTGCGCCCCAGCGCAATATTGCGCGCGGCCGAGCCGGCAAAGACATGGGGCAACTGACCCAGCCAGGCCATGCGCCGGCGCAGCTGGGTAGCACTGCCGGCCTCAAGCGTTTGCCGGTCGATTTCGATACGGCCTTGCTGTACCGGCAAAAGGCCAGCAATCTGCGCCAGCAGCACGGATTTGCCGCTGCCGCTGGGACTCCACAGCGCCACATGCTCGCCGGCCTGTATGTGCAAAGACAGCGGCGCGAGGCTGGAGTCACTGCCTGGCGCCTGAACCTTGAGTCCCGAAACGCTTACGGACACAGGCTGGCCAGGCCATGACTGCTCATCGACCGGAGATGCTTCAGCGGCATGTTGTGCACCGACAATCTGCATGGACTGCGCCTGCATGCTCTGCAAGGTCTGCAGTGCGGCCTCGCCTGCGGCTCTGTCATGCCAGACGGCCGAGAGATCGCGCAAAGGCTCGAAAAATGCCGGCGCCAGCAGCAGCACGAACATGGCCTGGCCCAGACCGAGCTTGTCGCCCCAGGCGCCGAAATTCAGCGTGCCCAGCAGGTGAAAACCTATATAGACGGCCACCATGGCCACACCCAGTGCCGAGAAAAGCTCCAGCACCGCAGAAGACAGAAAGGCAATGCGCAGCACGCGCATGGTGCGGGTGCGCAGGTCTTCGGCATGGTCACGCAGCCGCTGGCCCGTCAGCTCCACGGCATGCAGTGCACGTAGCGTGCTCAGGCCACGCAGGCGGTCCAGCAAGAAAGCGTTCATATGACCGAGCTGCAGCATCTGCTCTTCGCTGCCCGCCTTGGCACGCCAGCCCACGATCGCCATGAAAAGCGGAATCAGCGGCGCGGCAACCATCAAAATCAGAGCAGCGACCCATGACTGCAAGGCCACGGCAGCCAAAATCACCAAGGGCAGCAGACGCACACGCCACATCGCGCTCTGGTAACGCGCCAGCCACGGAACAATGGCCTCGGCCTGCTCGGCCATGGCGCTAGCCGCCTGGCCGGAAGCTGGGCGGCTCTTGTCCAGCGGCGATGTCTGAGCCAGCGACTGCGCCACCCGGGCGCGCAAGCTGCTGAGCTGCGCGCGCGCTGCACGGTTAGCCAGCATGCCTCCATGGCCTTCTGCCCAGGCTCGCAGCAAGCCCAGCAACAACACGCCAGCAGCCATGGGCCAGACGGCCGCCATGCCCTGACCGTTGGCCATGAGTTGCACAGCCCAGGCCAGCAAGGCTGCCTGCGGCAGCCATATCAGCCCGGCAAACACCTGCCACACAGCTCCCGCGCTAGGGCGACGGATGACGCTCGCCAACTCAGCATGTGCTGTATCGACCTGGTTGTCGGTGGATGAAGAAGGGGTGTGTTGCATTTCTCAATTTTCAGTATTTACTGAAATTAACGGAATACTACTCTTCTTTTGACAATCATCATGACTTGATATGCAAAAGCCAATTGCAGGACCAGGCCTACATTGATACGCATCAACTCCGAAGCGATTTAACAAGGGTTAACCCTTGCACAAGTCGTGCTTGAGCAACATCAAGCGAGCAAGCCGCCCATAAAAAACGGCGTCCGAAGACGCCGTTGGCACAGAAGATAGTGAACTGCCTCAGGCAACCAGCAGGCTTGCCTTGGCTTCGGCGTACTCACGCTTGAGGCGAGCCACCAGCTCCGCCGTGGACTGCACCTTGTCAATGGCACCGATACCCTGGCCACAACCCCAGATATCTTTCCAGGCCTTTTGCGCACCACCGCCAAAATTCATCTTGCTGGGGTCTGATTCGGGCAGGTTTTCCGGATCCAGACCGGCCGCACGAATCGAAGGTGCCAGATAGTTGCCATGCACGCCTGTGAACAGATTGCTGTAGACCACGTCGTCGGAGCTGCCCTCGACGATCGCCTGCTTGTAGGCTTCTACGGCGCGCGCCTCGTCGGTGGCAATGAAGGCCGATCCGATATAGGCAAAGTCCGCCCCCATGGCCTGGGCCGCCAGAATCGAGCCACCCGTGGCAATCGAGCCGGACAGCGCCAAAGGGCCGTCAAACCATTGGCGAATTTCCTGCACCAGGGCAAATGGACTCTTCACACCCGCATGGCCGCCAGCACCGGCTGCCACGGCGATCAGGCCATCGGCACCTTTTTCAATGGCCTTGCGAGCAAACTTGTTGTTGATGATGTCGTGCAGCACCACACCGCCCCAGCCATGCACGGCCTGATTCACATCTTCACGCGCACCCAGGCTGGTGATGATGATGGGCACCTTGTACTTGGCGCAGACCTGCATGTCGTGCTCCAGACGGTCATTGCTCTTGTGCACGATCTGATTGATGGCGAATGGTGCAGAAGGGCGATCGGGATGTGCCTTGTCCCAGGCCGCCAGAGTCTCGGTGATCTCTGCCAGCCAGTCCTCCAGCTGCTCGGCCGGGCGGGCATTGAGAGAAGGCATGGAGCCGACGATACCGGCCTTGCACTGCTCGATGACAAGCTTGGGATTGCTGATGATGAAAAGCGGCGAGCCGATGACAGGCAGAGCCAGCTTTTTGAGGGCGGGTGGCAGCTTGGACATGTGTTGTCTCCTTCTTCGTTTTATAAATAAAAAGGGCTGTAGCGTTTGTTCCAGATACGCAGGCAGCTCTTATTTCAGAAACAGTTCGAAGGACGGCTCACTGTTTGCACCCCTGTGCCGACGGTGAAGCCGTCCGACTGGCCTTTGGCCAGTTTCGCCTGCCATGGCGCCACTCCCTGTCCCCAGGGCAACAGTTTTTGCCTTCTCTGTGCACGGAGGATCATCGTGATGGGAGCGGCCGCAAAAAAGGCCTGAGCGCGGTGCTGCATCAGGCCTTGGTTTCTTACTGCGTCACACGCCCGGCGGCATTGACGATGGACAGGTCCACATATTTGGATCCCACTTGCCCGGGCTTGAAGTTCACCCAGTAGCCGCCCAGGTCATAAGACTCCAGTCCGCGCAAGGCGGCACTCATTTTTTCCGGCGTCACCGGCTGGCTGCGACGCATGGCCTCCACGATGACTTTGGCATTCACAAAGCCTTCCATCATCGCAAAGCTCACCGGAACGTCCAGGGACTTGCCCGCAGCAATCGTCGCGTCGCGAAACTCCTTGTTGAGCTTGCCCGAGACCTTATAGGGACTGGGCACCACCTGGGCAATCGACAGACCGCTCATGTACTCCACAGGAAGACGCTTGGCCAACTGCTCGATATCGGCCTCGGCCGTGGCATAGACCTGGGCGGTACCGCCCTCCATGCGATATGCCTCGACAAATGCCGCCGTGGCAGGGCTGGAAGCCACCAACAGGATGGCTTGAGGCGAAGTCTTCGCAGCCTGCAGCTCCTGCACAGCCTTGTCCGAGCCACCTCGGCTCTTGAGCATGGCCGATGCGACCAGCTTGGCCCCGCTGGGGTTCACGGCCTTGGTCACCAAGGCCGTCAGCTCCTGTGCATCGGGACGCTCCTCGAACACCAACGCCAACCGCGTGATGCCTACGGTGGCCAGGTGGGTGGAAATCTTTGCGATCTGCTCGACAAGCCCTGCACGCGTGGAGAACATCTGGGGTGATGCCAGCACACGGGTATCCGTGCTCTGATAACCCACCAGCGGAATCTGCGAGCCATCCAGAGCCTTGCTCTCCAGCAAGGCCAAGAGATTGCGATTGCCGAAATAGCCTGCCAGCACCACGGGCTTGGATTCGCTCAGCAGCTTGCGCGTCTTGGTCACGGTCTCTTCGGGATGGCCTACATCATCGAGCACGGCCAGCTCCACAGGCTGGCCCTGCACACCACCGGCCTTGTTGACCTGGTCAAAGTACAGACGCATGCCCTGCGCATAGGCCCGCCCCTGACTGGCTTCGGCCCCCGACATCGGGGCCACCTGCCCTACCGTCCAGGCCTGTGCCACCAAAACAGCACCTGCACACATGGCGACCAAACCGGCTCGCGCCAACACCCAATGCTTGCGATTCATTCAGAGTCTCCCTCTCCATCAATGCAGTGGGTCTGAAGCGCCCATGCAGCTGCCGAATTATTGTTGATGACCTGACCTGTACGAGCCAGGCGCCCATGGAAAAAGAGGGGCTTGAAGCCCCTCTTTTGATGTGCGCCAAATTACAGCGCGTTGACCAGTTCGGGCACAGCCGTGAACAGATCGGCTTCCAGACCGTAATCAGCCACCGAGAAGATCGGTGCTTCTGGATCCTTGTTGATCGCCACGATCACCTTGGAGTCCTTCATGCCCGCCAGATGCTGGATCGCTCCCGAGATGCCGCAGGCAATGTACAGCTGCGGCGCCACGATCTTGCCCGTCTGACCCACCTGCAGGTCGTTGGGGGCATAGCCCGCATCGACTGCCGCA